>VBJK01000243.1 GCA_005879655.1 Chloroflexota bacterium
GAGGGCAACATCGAGCGCTACGGATGCAGGCACAACCATCAAAACATCGTCACCACCAAGGAGCAGGATATCAAAAGGAAAGACGGCATGCTTGAGATCATCTGCTAGCTGCTCCTTTGGTTTGAGATGGTCCGCAACCTGTAAGTGTTTTACAATAGCTTGACACACTGCCTCATAGATAGCACCATCAATAGTTTTAGCTAAAGCTTTTCTTTGAGGAAGAGTGGTAAGCTGGGCAAATGCGCGTCCCATATTGTTGCCATCAGCATAGATCAAGCCGAGATAGTCTTTGGCCCCTTTGAAGTTACGAAAGACATTGAAATTATCGGGCCGCTGTGGCTTGTCTGAAAAGTCATAGCCCAGCTCAGACAAACGGGTAAGAATTGTGCCCCACAGTTGTTCTTTGTTCTCTGCATCCTTTAATCTTTTTCCATATTTTGTAAAGTCTGTAATAAGGTCTTTAACATCCTTATCTTGTATACGCTTCTTATGGCAACTTTCACAATAGAGGTCATCAGTTTCACCAGGATCATGAATAAGATACTTGCTCTCTATCTCTGCATCTGCATACTCAACACCGCAGGAGCTACATAGACGTATAAAGGGATGAGATGGCAGAGCAATCAACTGATGCACTTCTCGTTTCTCTTTCTCCAACATCCACTGTAATAAGTCTAAGCGATCTGGTATATGATCACTTAATTTGAAGTCTTTTGGTAAAGCTTGTGTCACGTAGCTAACAGAAACGCTCCCGCCAGTGGCCTCTTTATATTCCTGTTGCACGTACCGTCCAAACTTATCGGCCTGTTGCGAGTCTACCAAAAACAAACCCAAACCGCCATTAGCGTAGATCTTCTGTGTATCGTAGTACTTTTTTTCTCGCTGAGTCATAACGACACGATTAAGGCGGTCAAGTATCGAGCTAGCGCCACGAATTTCTTTCAGTTTGTTGGTACCGAAGACGTACTGTTTGATATGATTGGTATCGAATGCAATGAGCGATTGCCCCACGATGATCTTACCTCCAGCCTCTTTAAGTATATAGCGGTTTGAGGAACAGCTCAAACGTTAATAGCATAACATGATAGGCAACATTACTGGATCAGAAATACTGCTAAATTTGCTCACAGGTTTTTATGACTTTGTTGTCAACAGGAGGTCTATGATCTACCTCCCTCTCTATGAGACAGGCAATAGAGGATGAGCTACTAGAACAATCCACGCTTAAGCTCTATGGTCCTTTTCATTATGATCCAGTTAAATGTTTCTGTGGATAATTATCTATCAATCCTCCGATCTTAACAAGAAGTATATCCCATGGTGATGTATGTAGAAAGATGACAGTACATTTTAGCTATTAAATATGCGTATAGATATGATTTGATGAAAACTCGGTGAGCAGTTTTGATGACTGAAGAAAGTTGACAAGAAGTATTTGGTAAGAGAGGAGAAAAAGAGAAGAAACAGATTTTTGTGGTTCTTCTCTTGCCTCAAAAAGGTGATTTGAGAAAAGTGATGAGCTAATGCTAAATCACAGAAATGCGCAACTTTTTTCCGAGTGCTTGAACATGCCGTCTTAGAGTTGTTAAGGTATAAGTGTCATAGCCACATTTCTCTATGCGAGCAACTTGTGCTTGAGACACTCCTAGTCTAGCCGCAAGCTCTGCCTGTGTTAAACCAGCATCCAAGCGAGCTTCGACAAGCTGTAACCAGAGCTCCTGCTCTTCAACGATTTCTTCTTGTCAAGATCACAGACTGCTTTGTTCAAGGGGATCTCTCTACTGAGACCAAGATTTATTATTGTCAGCTTGTTGTCTCCACGGCTTGAAAAAAATATAATTATATTGATTTCTGTTGTAGGGAGGTAATCAATATAATTATGCCCATGCGTTACGAACCTATCGAGAGTGGCCTGCGTATGGAGAAGCGTCTAGCTGAGCGTCTGGCTCGCAAGAAAGCGCAGCTTGATGAGCATCGGCCTCTGCGCCCTGGTATCCTGGCGCGCTTACATGAGGATCTGCGTGTCCGGCTCACTTACCACTCCAATGCCATCGAGGGGAACTCTCTCACGCTTAAAGAAACGCAGATCGTTGTCGAGGAAGGGATAACGATTGGTGGGCACTCGATCCGTGAGCACTTGGAGGCGACCAATCATGCTGGAGCCTATGACCTCTTGCGTCAACTCACTGACAAAGGGACGAGGATAACAATTGAGACCATTTTGGAGTTGCACACCCTGGTCTTACATGATCTCAATCCGACGGCAGGCCAGTTCCGTCAAGTGGCAGTCTACATTCGTGGCAGTGATCTCGTGACGCCACACTATAGCCAGGTACCGGACCTCATGCGTCAATGGGTTAACTGGGTCAATAACGTTGATATGAACAGTGCCGATTATGATCCAGTGGTGCGGGCGGCCATCGCGCATCATGGTTTTGCCATGGTTCATCCATTTGAGGATGGTAACGGCAGGGTCGGTCGCCTACTACTCAATATGCAGCTCCTGCGCGATGGTTATGCACCTGCGTTCCTGTTACGCGATTGGAAAGGCCGCTACCTGACCGCACTCCTGGCCGCAGATAAGGGAGCGTATACGCCGATTGTCAACCTCGTCGGCCAGGCTGTGGAGGCTGGTCTCGACTTTTATTTGCAAGCCTGCAACGCTCAGCCCGATGAACACTATCAGCAGCTATCTATCCTTGCTAAGACGACCAGTCTCGATCCGAATTATCTGGGGTTGCTGGCACGCCAGGGGAAGCTGGAAGCGATGAAGCGGGGCGGAAGGTGGTACTCGACGTTGGCTGCTATCCAAACGTATCAGGAGCAGGCGCAAAAGGGTCTCCTTCAGCGTGGACGCCCTCCGAAGGGGACTTCAGAGAGCAATACTCCGTAAAGAAGTAAGTCAGCGCACACTTGCATCCTCCTCCACAATTGCAATACACTACAGTTGTCTTATTATGGCAGGATCTACAAATGACAGGATACACGAACTTTATTTTCATGTTAGTGGAAGGATGAACCTCTATGCTTGACGAAATCATGGCAAATAACGAACACTTTCTGCGCGAACATAAGCTCCCACACATCGGACACGCACCACGCAAACATACCGCCGTGGTGACATGTATGGACTGCCGCCTGGTAACTATGTTTGAACCTGCACTCGGTCTGCAACGCGGCGATGTGCTTGAGTTGCGTACCGCCGGTGCTACTATCTCGATACCGGAGCGGCCTCATGCTGCTAACGACCTGATTCGTTCCCTGGCATGCGGTATTTATCTGCTGGGCGTAAGCAATGTACTGGTGATCGGTCACACCGAGTGTGGCCTCTCGCGCGTCAATCCTGTTGTGCTTACTGCTTCTATGCAAGCACAGGGCATTGATCCACAAAAGTTGATCGAGCAAGAAAAGCTGGGCAGTATCGATGGCTTGGTGAGCTGGTTGGGCGCGTTCAGTGATCTCCACCTTAATGTGAAGGAGGTCGTGAGCGTGATTCGTAATAGCCCCTATCTGCCGAAGCTGCCCGTTCATGGTCTCGTCATTGATATCAATACTGGGGCATTGACTGTGGTTGATCGCCATCCTGGCGCGTAGCGACGCGAGAGGGAGCACCTACATGCGTTTCAATCCCTATCCAGGTCGCGGCATCGTTATCGGTCAGGCCACAAAAGAGCAGGCATGGCTGATGCTATATTGGATTATGGGGCGTAGTGAGCAGAGCCGTAATAGACGTTTTGTTGCCGAGGGGGGCACACTGCGCACCGAGCCGGTTAATGCCAGCCTAGTGGTTGATCCGAGCTTAATTATTTACGATGCTATGCTTGAACTCCCTGGTATTTATTTGGTCAGTAATGGCGATCAGACACTTACATTATACCAAGCATTGCAAAGGGGTAGCACGTTCGATGAGGCATTGGCAACTAGGGAAAGAGAACCTGATGCACCTCACTATACGCCACGTATCAGCGCCATGCTCGATCTACGCACACAGCCAGGTTCCCTCACCTTGAGCATCCTCAAAGCCAACCCGCTGAATCCCAGTTATACCGATCGCTACACATACCGTCCAGCGTTGCCAGCTGCGGGCTATGCTGTTGGGCTTACTACCTATAAAGGTGACGGCAATCCCTTGCCCAGTTTTCAGGGTGATCCCTTACTGCTCCCCAGCGGGGAAACAGCCGAGGCTATGCTGGAGAGTTACTGGAATGCACTTAATGTTGATAATCGTATCTCAATGGCCGTCAAACGTATCCCCTTTGCCGGTGGGGCTGGCGAGCTTCTCGTACGCAACCGCTACGGCCATTAGCGTACCCTTTACGGGTGCCCATAGGCGTTAAGCTAAGCGGGGTCCAGGGTGGTGGGGTGTGGGGTGTCCCCAAATACCCCTTTTCTTCCCTGCTGCCGCCGGAGGTGGAAAGAACAAGGGAGTGCAGAGGGAAACCTCTGCTTAACGCGCATGCCTATGGGCATCCTTTACGGGTACCAGGGCTGACGAGTGAACCTTATTCTTCTTGTTTGTGAGGCTGCTGGAACGTTTCGCCTTCAATAATAAAGAGGAGACGTTCACATATATTCGTACAGTGATCCGCGATACGTTCCAATTTATGCGCAATCCACAGCAGATACGTAGCACGCTGTAAGACCAGTGAATCGTTGCGCAATGCAGGGACAGCACGCGTACCGGACAACAGCGCCATCAAGTCGTGACGGACCAGGTGATAGCGTACATCCACAACATCATCCTCCTCCCAGATATGCTTCTTTCCCAAGATCCACGATGCCATGCAGAATCGTGGCTTCAGAAACCTCTGCATTCCCACTGTGCCCTTTACCGGCGATGGGTTCAATTTTGACGTTTGGCATGGTATCACCTCGCAGAGGAGCCATGCGCAATACATTGGTAGCGATACCGGCTACCCCATCGCCCGTGCGCTCCAGATCGCCCGCAATCGACAAGGCAGAGGCCAGATAGCGCAAGTCACGTCCGCCCAGCGGCTGCTGCAAAGTTAACAGGCGAATTGTATGCTCTTCAATAGCTGTACGCAAGCTATCAATCAGCGCGTCATTTTCAATCACCATGCCGGACTTTGCCAGATCGCCGGTAGCAAGAGCTTCCAATACTATCCCTAAAGCGTCATCTACCATGCTGCCCAAGCGCACCATCTGCTCGTCCAGTTCCTTCAGTTCTCTATCCAAAATGGTTCTCGTCATGCTAATATCCTCCTTCGGCTCTTTCTCCCGTATGCAGCATGGTGCTTGTCTCCCACTACTCCTAGTGCATAATCCCAAAACCGTTTGGGGAATGGGAGAATTTGTGGACACCCCAAACCACGAAAGGCGAGGCTTCGCCCCCTGGATCCCCAAGCCCTATCGGCTCTTTTGTTTTTGCACTAATGTCTGGCAGTGGGCAATCACTGCTCTCATCGTTGCATATACTGTAACATATTTTTCATTGCAACGATAGTTTTTGTATTCGATACTTATCTATGCTATAAGGATAAGTAAAAGCTTTAAAAACTTCTTTTATTGATATATGTACAAAAATATTCAAAAGACGGCTCAAGTGAGTCGAACGATATTACAAAAATGAGAAACAGGGAGGAGACGGAATTGACAGCTTTTCTTCATACGTGCTACAGTAAATTCTACAGTATCATAGAACAAGGCACAAGAAGAAGGATTACAAAGATGTCAACGAAACGACTGCTTGGTATTTTCGCCCACCCTGACGATGAAGGACTAATAGGTGGCGCGCTTCTCCATTATAACACCTTGGGTGTGGAAACAGGACTCGTCTATGCCACGCGGGGAGAGGTGGGAGAAATCTCCGATCCTATCCTGGCTACTCCTGAGAATCTGGGACAGGTACGTGAACAGGAGATGCGCGCCGCTGCTGACGTGCTCAACGTACGTCATCTCTGGTTTCTGGGGTACCGCGATTCTGGTATGGCTGGTACTCCCACCAATGAGGACCCTCGTGCCTTCATAAAAGCCCGTCTTGCCGAGGTTATTGGTAAGCTCGTAGCGATCATTCGTGAATTTCGGCCTCAAGTAATAATTACTTTTGACGAAACTGGTGGTTATGGCCATCCCGATCACACGGCTATTTACCGCTATACAACGATCGCCTTTCACGCAGCTGCCGATGCAATTCAGTATCCAGAGTTGGGTCCTGCGCATGCGGTCTCGAAACTCTACTATGTATCGTTCGCGCGGCGGCAATTTCAGATGATGACCGAGTGGCTACAAGAGCAAGAGTACGAGAGCTTCTTTAAAGATCTTGATCCCAACACGCTTGGTTTGCTAGACGATCAGATTAGCGTTGTACTAGATGTAGAGCAATGTTTCGCGCCACCGAGTGCTATCAGTTAGCCACCACACGTGTTGGCTCTGATATGCCTGGTGAGAACGACCTGTTCGCACATGTGGAGAAGTAGCAGATGGCGCAATACGTTAGAGACCGAAATTGACAACTAGGAGATCGAGCGCCATCTCAGGGACAAGGCGGCTACGTTTGAGCGCTGCATCGGTGGCTAGCAGTTGACGATAGGTGTTTTCCAACTGAGCGACACTGAAATTACCAACTTGGCGTAAAGCCTTCTCCGCAATAAAAGGGGCTATCCCTAGCGTGGACGCAATCTGTGCTCCACGCTGGCCCTTTTGTGCTAGCTCTTTAACGAGCAGTAAAGAGCGAACCTGCGTAGTAATAGTGCTGATGAGTTTGAGCGGAGGCTCGCCATCGGCCAACAGATCGTGCAAGAGATGCAAGGCTTTTTTGCGATCGCGTTGTGCCAGAGCATCGGTGAGATCGAAGATACGCGCCTCCTGCACCTGGGCCGACAATTGACGCACATCCGCGACGCGAATCGTCCCGCCAGGCCCCACATAGGTAGCCAGCTTATCAATTTCATTAGCAAGCAAGCGCAAATTATTGCCAATGAAGTCCGCCAGGAGCGTCACGGCATCAGGCGCGACCTTGACATCCACACTCTTGGCGCGTTTCGTAATCCAATTGTTGAGAGCAGACCCTTTAGGGACAGTACTCTGTATAACCTTGCCGTGCTGTTGCGCCGCCTTCACCAGAAGATGCGACGTATCCAGCGCCTCATCTACCAGCAAGATTAACACCGTCGTCTCCGCCATCTCCGCCACATGTTCGGCCAGAGCTTTTTCAAAACCAGCGCGGGTGAGCGCCGTACTTTTGCTCCCTTTTTTGCCCCGTTTAGCTTTACTGCCAGCTGGTGTAGCCTCTTGTGCCGGAGTAGATGCAGCGCTAGCAGTAGTTTCACCCCGTTTCTTTTTGGGTAACTGATCAACAACGACGAGGCGTTGCTCGGAAAGAAAAGGAAGCGTATTGCTGGTCATGATGATGGTTTTCAGGTCTACAGTCGTCCCATCATAGGTATCCTGGTTATAGCCAAAATCACCGCGTTGCCGCAACAGTTTTAGCTGCTCATGACTAGTGAATTCATCGTCGCCATGCAAAAGATAAAACATGAAAGTATCGTTCGTCTGCTTCTCTTAATATAGGAGACTATTCTTATTCGTGGGCGGTATGCCTACGGTAATCCTGGCTGTGTCTATTGGCAATCATCAGATCTGTGAGGATGCCAGCTGAGAGGCCCACAATAGAGCACAATAAGACAGAACCAAAGAAGACAGCCCCCCCATTCGCTCCGGCTAGGGGCTGATGAGTAATCAGAGTGTCAGCCCAGACAAGGATAATCAAGAAAGCCAGTAATACGCCAACAAGTGCGCCGCTGATGACTGCAAAATGATTTTTAACGGCACTGAGCCAGTAAGCAAGAAATAGTGAAATGGGCAATGCCAAGACCAGGCCCCAAAAATCACCAATAAAAATTGGATCACCGATGTTCATATCTAAATCTCTCCTGGAGGAAATCGTAGTTGATACTTGCTCTATTATACGGCGGGCTAGCCTCCGTGACAACAGGATACGCAATCCCTATGATGGCTGTGTCCGTAATTTGCTGGTTAGTGCAACATGCATCTTAGCAATACGTATATAAGGCAAAGACAGTGAAAAAATATTATGATGTTGGCCCGTGCGGCCTGAAAAAAGTGAGGCGAGAAAGATGCATGAAATGACGACTCTTGGATTGAATGAGCGTTTCGAGCGCGTGCTAGCATATGCCTTTTTCTGGGTATCAGGCATATTATTGTTCGTGTTCGAGAAAAACCGTAATGTGCGTTGGCATGCGGCGCAATCCATAGTCACGTTCGGAAGCCTCTCGCTACTCATGTTCGGCGTTAGTATGTTAGAGAGAACGTTGGCATGGATTCCCCTTCTTGGCGCGTTAACCACTCTTGGGCTGAACTTACTGTCCAACATCCTGTTCTGGGCGATAGTGATCCTGTGGGGTTGGTTGATGATTATGGCATGGCGCAGGCCAGATTACACCCTACCCTATGTTAGCAATTGGGTACGTTACTTCGTGTAGGGTGCAGGGGTAGCCGCCCCTACCGGAGCGCGAGGTGTCCTCGCTAAACCCCTTTTCCAAAATCCCCCTCAAGAATGCAAAACCCCTGTCGCAGCAATCTTGACAGAGATGAGAGTTTACAATATAGTACTTTTGAGATGTTGAGTGTTGTGCATATTCTATCATATCAACACGTTTTATGTTGTAGGTAGTTGCTCCAAGCGCAACTCTCAAGCAAGCTATCATCAACCTGTGTTTGCTCAGCGAAGAGCGTGTAACAGTCTCTTTATACACCGGCTGGTAGATAGCGCCATTAAGTATAGCTCGTATCGCTAGATTTGTAGGTTATCGTCATTGTCAAGCTAGGAAAAGAGTGATACACTGCCAGAAAGTTGGCTAAAGCGAGGCCTGGCGAAAGTGAAGGAGCAAACGTGATTACTTGTAACCGTTGCGGGAGTAAGAATACTGCTAGTGCAGGACGTTGCCAGACGTGTGGTACTCCGCTCTCAAGTAACGTCGAAAATGAATACAGCCCACGTATGGGTGTTCAAGGGCAGCCAGAACTACCAGCGTGGTTAGAAACATTACGGGCAGGAGAACGAACTGTAACACCAGCAAAAAAACCTGCGAATTTTTCTGCCGCTGATCTTGTTGAAGAAGGAACATTACCTGGGTGGATGCGATCGGAACGCACTGGGACAGCAGATAGCGTAGCAGACAACCCGCAATCTGCGATGCGCTCTTCTTCTCTTCCTGGGCAAAACACAGATGAAGGAGCATTTCCGGCTAAAGGATTTGCAGCACAATCCTTGATTGACGAGCAGTCATTGCCGTCCTGGATACAAGAAAAAGGAAAAAACAGCACTACGGGACCTGCAACAGGGGGAGGGATAGCTGGTTCTAGTCTGGTACAATCAGAAGCTGCACCAGATTGGTTAAAACAAATGCCGCAACCTACAAACCCTCGCGCTGGCTGGACACCACAACCACCCGTTCCTCCTGCGCGTCCAATGCAAGCTACACCCGTTCCTCCCCCTCCGGTAGCGCCAATGGTGCCACCTGCGCAAGGGCTTTCTGCGCATGATCTGGTTGACCCGCAGTCGTTACCGGACTGGATGGCGCATCAAAATAACCAGCCAGTGGATCAGCCGGGCGCTGTCAGGCCCCCGACAAACCCTATGCAGAGCGGGGGAATGGGCCTCCCTGCCTCTTCCTTGCTCGAAACAGACTCGCTTCCTCAATGGTTGCGAGAGGCAGGGCAACCCTCTCTTAATCAGGGACAAGGGCGTGCACTACCGCCAACACAAGCAGCGCCTACACAAACGAATGCAACATGGCAAGCGAGCCAGGCAGTAGGACCTGGCAGGTATACACCACAGCCTACGAATGCTATGGGGGAAGTTCCAAGGACTAGTGGCTCATTATCAGCTGCATCCTTTATTGATGAAAATGCGTTGCCTAACTGGTTGCGTACAGATCAGCAACCACAGGGACCGGCCAGTGTTGGTCGTTCAGGTATCCACAACTCGCCGTCGCGTACCGACAATGTACGGGTGCCCAGTCGTCCACGTGGTGAGATAAATGCTTCAGAGGGGAGCGAAGTGGCTGCAAATGTCTTCGCTTCAATGCTTGGCACAGCGCCAGCGTCGCCGAGTTTTACTGGGGCACCTCCCACCAATCAGCCGAACATTGGCTTTAGCTCACCGCCTGCTATGCCACCGGGAATGGCTACCTCTCCTCAATATCCACCAATGATGGGAGAAGCAATGCCAGGAGGGCCTTTCAATCAAGCAGCGGATCGTGCCCAGCCCGCATCTGGCATGTTAGGTGTAGCTGGTCCTCCGCCACAGGCTCATCAGGGGACGTTAGGTGTAGCTGGTCCTCAAGCCATGAGAGGTAATCCAGGAGGATACGATCCAGGCTATCCAGCAGGAGGATACGATCCAGGCTATCCAGCAAGAGGATACGACCCAGGCTATCCAGCAGGAGGATACGACCCAGGCTATCCAGCAGGAGGATACCCTCCAATGAATAATGCCCCACAGATGGGGCCTACTCAGCAGAGACAGGCAAATCAGCCAAGATACACAACAGGTGCAACAGGTGGACAAAGAGCGGGAGTAAAACCTGCCAAGCGCGGCGGATTGTTTAATGCAATCCAGAAGCTCTTCTTCCGCTAATTGTAGAGGAGAATATCGGAGATGAGTATATACCCCTATCCAGAGGGAGGACAAGGCAAGCTACAACAACAGAATCCAGCGGCGGCTAGCTCCCTTCTGGTTGCCGATTGTGGATCTGTTTTTACTAAGGTCTCATTATTTGGTCTTGTCGAGGGCCAGTATCGTTTAATGGCACGCGGCGAAGCGCCTACTACCATAGCTCCGCCGCAGGACGATATTACCACCGGTGTCATTCAGGCCATTAATGTGATTGAATTTATAACTGGACGCCGCTTCGTCGAGGATGGGCGTATCATCTCTCCTGAGCGAGCCAATGGCCATGGAGTTGACATGTTTATTGCGACGCTTAGCGCGGGTGGTCCACTGCGTCTCGTGGTGCTAGGTGCCGTAAGCAACTCTCTGCAAACATTGGCGGAGCAAGCGATCTTTGGTCTCTATGCCGAAATGGATACCATAGCCGCCCCCTCATACCAGGCAACTCTCGCCAAAACCCCTGAGCAAGTAGTTGCGGGACAGCCTGCGACAGTTGGTAATAACGGAGTATGGAGCCAGGATCGTATTGCCCTGGAGTGGGAGCGCCAGATCAATCGCTTTCTCGAACTACAACCACATGCCGCCCTGATAGTAGGAATGGCAGAGCCTCCTACTGGCCCCCTTCCTCTCCAAGATGCGTGTCAGCTACTGGTGAAAGCTGCGCACGGGCTTAACGGACAAAATGGTGCGAGCATGGCCGCGCCGGGTACGTCTAACGAACAATGTTCCGTTTTATATGCAGGAGCACCGCAATATGTGGAGGCGGTGCGTCGTATGATCAATGGGGCGATGGATGTGACACGTGTTGATCCATTAAGTCCACAATCGCTGAGTTCCATAGGTACGGCTCTTGGCACCATGCATGAACGTAACGTCATTAATCGCCTCCCCGGCTACGAACGCTTGCAGTCTTGGTCCGGCTCAACACCAATTGCCACCGCCACTTCATTGAGCAGTCTGGTACGTTTCCTTGCTCAGCACTATGCAATGAATGTAACAGCTATCGATGTGGGTGGTACAACGACGACAGTCATGTTAGCAGGGGAGCGCGGCGAGTTTATCCCGGTTGTGAACTCTGGCATCGGGGTGGGACCTGGTATGGCGGAGATTCTCCAGCAAGTTGGCTGGCAGCGTATTGCGCGCTGGTTGCCCTTTACCATTGCTGAAGATGAGATCCGGCAGTTTGTCCTTAACCATATGCTCCATCCTCATACTATACCAACGGATTCGCGTGGCTTGCAGATAAGCCAGGCTTTCGCACGTGAGGCAATCATCCTGACAGTCGATGCCATGAAAAAATATACGCCACAGTGGCCTGGTACCGATCTGGTGTTAGCAACTGGTGGTATTCTTGCACACAGCCCCAAGTATGGACAGGCTGCTATGATGCTGCTAGATGCCTTACAGCCGCGTGGCGTGACCTCGCTTGTGTTGGATCGCACGCAGTTGATTACGCAACTAGGTGCGGTAGCATCAGTCGCGCCGGTCCCTGCTGTACAGGTTAATGAAAACGATGCTGTGACACACCGCATTGGCACCTGTGTTATTCCGTTTGGTGGGTTGCAACCAGGAAAACTGGCAGTGCGTGTGGGTATAGAATATAGCAATGGACGCCAGATGAATGTTGATGTCATGGCTGGCTCCATTGAAGTTGTTCCGCTACGTGTCAATGAACAGGCTCTGCTCACATTGTTTCCAGCACCAACAGTCGATGTTGGACTCGGCCCAGGCGAAAGAGCGCGGGCGGCGGAAGAGATTGATGGTGGGCTAGTGGGGCTGATCATTGATGCTCGTGGCCGACCTCTCGTTTTACCTGCTAATGAGGCCGAGCGCCAAGCGCGCCTACTCCAGTGGGCGCAAGCACTAGGTGCGTAATTCGGGGATGGGAGGTCCCTGTGATGACCTATCCACTTGGTTTGCCTGTTATCCCACAGATGCTAGTGAGAAGAGAACGTTGGCTTGGTGGGTACAAGGTGCAATCCAGCCCCCTGGTCTATCCCGGCCAGGAGGTTCTTCCCGATCAGCCAGTTTTGCGTATTGAGTATGAAGGACAACGCGACCAGGGGCTTGCGTTTGAGCCGCAGCAGGCCGCATTTCTGTCTTCGTTGCCTTCTACTGGATCAGAGAGGTCTGATCTACCCCCCGCAGGCTCAGCCAGCAAGGTTGAGCGGCTTCCTGCTGGCTTGCGAGGGCGTGTTGTTGATATTACAGCGCGTGGCGGAGTAGTTATCGAGACGCAAGCTGCTATTGTACAGGGCATGATTGGTGCGGGTCGGCAGGTCGCAGGGGTGATGGCGCTATGGCCTCATTATGCTAGTGCTCAGAGAGCGCAAACACAAAGTGCGCAAAGGCCACAGGTCATCCCTCCCGGTGCTATCCTGATAGTACCGGGGCCACTCGATTTCCATATGTTGAGTCAGGCTGTGCATTCTGGTGTTGTGGGGGTTGTCGCGAGTAGTATCTCTCTACATGATCTAGAAGGTTTTTTACGTACTGACTTAATTCAACTGATAAATAGTAAAGATAGTGAGCAGATACAAGCTCAGCTCACACCACTTACACTCCTCTTGACAGAGGGTTTAGGCACCTTTGCCATGCCTGCTCATGTCACTGATCTGCTTACTGGATATCAAGGCTCGATCGCTCTGCTCTCAGGAACAACAGCCGTCCGACAAGGACTTTTTCCTGAACTTGTTATTTCTCTACCAGTAAAAGAAGCCCAAAAAGAGCTACCTGCGCTTCATCCCGACGTGACACTCAGGCTCGGTGCTCGCGTGCGCGTTTCTGGTGGTGAGTGCGAGGGAGCAATTGGTGTCATTGATCATTTCTTTCTCTATCCACAAGTCTTTCCTTCAGGCATACGAGCGCGAGCGGTACGCCTCAAACTTGAGAACGGTACTGTGCTCATTGTGCCAACAACGCTTATTGAGCGTTGCGGGTAGTATATTTATCCACATCTATCGAAAGTTATCCACATATTAAGAAAGAATTTGTGGATAACTTATCATCTTTCTTGCGCTCGTCTATGACTGAGCAACTACAACTGTGGCAGTAGCAGTGAACGGCCAGTCATGTCCTTTGGCTGTTTAATCCCTAAAACCTCTAAAACAGTTGGTGCGACATCAGCGAGAATACCATCGGAACGCAGTTTTGCGCGCACATATTGTGGGACAACCACGTACAGTGGCACAGGATTCGTGGTATGGGCAGTGAAGGGCTTGCCAGTATCATACTCGATAAGCTGTTCCGCATTGCCATGGTCAGCCGTAATTAACAGACCACCACCCAGCGCCAACGTGGCCTCGACAACACGTCCCACACCTGCATCGACCGCCTCGACCCCTTGGATAGTAGCTTCCATCAGACCAGTATGCCCAACCATATCGGCATTGGCGTAATTCATCCCAGATCAGTCACGCCAGCCGCGCTCATCTGTGGTTGGAGATCATAGGTTGGTACCTGAGGTGATGGCACCATCACACGGTCTTCACCGGAGAATGGCGTCTCGCGACGACCATTGATAAAATAGGTGACATGCGCATACTTCTCAGTCTCGGCGGTATGGAACTGGCGTAACCCATGCTCAGAGATCACGCGTGCCAGTGGCATATCGTCCTCATCGGCGCGATAAGCCACATCCGCATGCAAACCGGCCTCATACTCAGTCATCATAATAAAGACCAGCTCTTTGAGCAGTGGTCCGCGCTCAAACTTGCCTTGCGCGTCCGGTGGCAACTCTGCCATCACAAACGCCTTCGTCAATTGGCGTGCACGATCGGGACGGAAATTATAAAAGATGATCGCGTCGCCCTTCTTGACAGTGGCCACAGGTTGATTCTGCTCCATAATAACCGTTGGCACAATGAACTCATCGGTGACATTTTTATCGTAGGAGTGTTGAATCGCAGCAAGCGGCGAACTGGCAGTCATGCCTTCTGCACGCGTCATGGCAAAATAGGCCGCGCCCGTGCGATCCCACTTATTGTTGCGATCCATCGCATAGTAACGTCCACTCACAGTCGCCACCTTGGCTGGATAGTCGCCGCCCAGCTCTTTAGCCCGTGCCAACAGGCGGCGCATAAACTCCAGTCCGCCGGTAGGAGAAGTATCGCGGCCATCGGTAAAAGAATGGATGTACACATGCTCAACGCTATGCATATTCGCTAAGCGCAGCAGAGCCTCCAGATGTGACTCGTGAGCATGAACGCCACCATTGCCTAGCAGACCACAAATATGGAGTTGGGACTGATTCTTCTTGACATGTTCTATCGCTTTGAGGAACACAGGATTATGGAAGAAACTGCCATCTCGAATGGACTCGCTGATGCGTGTATAGTCCTGCAATACACGTTTACCCGCGCCGATATTCTGATGTCCTACTTCAGAATTGCCCATCTGGCCCTCCGGCAAACCGACCGCCTCACCGGAAGTTTTCACAGCGGTATGCGGCCATTCGCGCGCAATCTTATCCAGATGAGGTGTGCGCGCGAGGGCAATTGCATTGCCTTCCTTGCGCGGATTAATTCCCCAGCCGTCCATGATAATCAAGACAAACGGGCATGATCGCCCTGTAGATATTAGACTCATCTCGTTATTGTCACTCCAGTAAGTAATTACAAGCATATTCGGACACAATATCAGAAGGATAGAAGTCAATCACATAGCGCTTCTTGCCGCTGTTAACCCGCCCTACAAGCACCTTCACGCCGAAGCGCTCGCATGCTTCTCTCATCCATTCATAGTCTGCTTTGTGCTCTGGGTTATCCAGATCAGCCCTCATTTTAGCACACCACTGCCGAAAGTTCTCTTCCTTCTCTTGTTCCTTTTTGTGGTCCACTTGCTCCCCTTGCACCTTCTTGCGGTCCTCTTCTAGCTGTTCTTTCTGCTCTTCCAGTTGCATATCTCGTAGTAGCAGTTCTGCACGCTTTTTCTCTCTCTTTTTCTCATCCGGTACGACCTTCCTCAGTGTTTCTAGCGACTCCTGAATCTCCTTCCTTGTCTCATCTATTTCTGCTATCTGACTGTCTATCGGCGCTAGATCCCCTTTTGTCCGCTCTGCTGTTTTCTCTAGCGCCCGTCTCCATCCCTTCAGCTTCCTCTCAACTTCCTCAGGATCTCGTAGCACTTCCTCTATCCGCTTCCAGACCGCTGCATCGAGGATTTTTGTCGATATTATTGCACCTTTGCACTCACCACCTTCTCCTGCCAGTTTATTGCACTGGTAGTTTGTATAGCGGCCACGGCAGCCACGAAAGACTGACATGTTTGCACCACAATGAGCACAGACTACTAGTCCACACCGTAGCAATGTCTCTTGTGGATTTTTGTTGTTTCGAGGGGATAGCTCCTTATTGCGTGGCAATCTTGCCTGTACTCTCTCAAACAGTTCTTTGTCTATCAGTGCCGGGATCACCCCATCTGGT
The DNA here is from genome assembly GCA_005879655.1 of Chloroflexota bacterium. Next base: position 16,078 of record VBJK01000243.1, read on the forward strand.
AACTTGACTTGTTCTTCTGCTGATCGTGCATATCTTTTACCTGGCTGTCCAGGCTCTTCTTTTACATACTGATATTTTAGCGCTACTGCTTCACCCGTGTAAGCTGG
>VBJK01000350.1 GCA_005879655.1 Chloroflexota bacterium
AGGTGAGCAATAGACAAACCGGCGAGGGTGGTGCCACGACTCAATGCGGTGTAGGCTTGTCCGGTGCTGAATAGGGAGGAATCCAAAGACAAAGTGATTCGCGGGAGACTCAAGCTCTGTGTTTTGTGGACGGTCAAGGCGAAAGCATTTTGGATGGGATATTGTGTGCGGCTATAGATGACGCCGTTAATGATGAAGTGGCGAGTGACCTTGCACACGCGTATTTTCTGTGGTGATTAGCGAGGGAATTGTGAAGAGCGTCGTACATGAGCAGCATTTTCAGTAGGAAAAACGACGATAGGATGGATTGAGCTGGGGTTGTCTTCATCGGTGAGGATTTCGGTGATGACTCCAGTCGTGCCGTTTGAAATTCCGCTCGAGATCAGGGAATTGTCGAGAAACATAACACGACCTCCGATGCAAATGTTGACTTCTTCGGGCAAATTGGTGTATTGTTTGAAAGACTTTGCGCTCTCGGATAAATTCAATATCCGATCTCCTTCGCAGTCGATGGCGGGGCAAATTATTGGCGTCAGAGAGAGACTTTGTGCAATGAAATCGTTGATGCTGCGGGCGGTGTCTCGGCGGGCGACGATGAAGGTGGACTCCCAGATGGTGTTTGCCATGGTGAATTGCTCATGGAGATTTTGCAAGAGAGCCCAGGATTCGTCAGAGATGTTTCCGACTCTGACTTCGTCCAACAATTTCACAAAGGCGTTGTCCTCTCGCTGACGTCGAGAAACAGTGAGAAACAATGGGAAGAAGAGGCTCCAAAGGTTCGAACGATAGACTGGCAATCCGGCAACGGGTGGAAGTTGGAGAAGGTCGCCGAAAGCGACGACCATGATGCCTCCAAAGGGGCGACCAGTGGCGTGCAATGTAGAAAATTGTGCTGAAATGAAGCTCAAGAGCTCGCTGGATACCATTGATATCTCGTCCAGCAATATGATCTCGATTGTTCTCAGCTCATCCATTTTGTCCTGTGAGCGATGGATGGAGGTGATGAAAGAAGTCGATTTGCTGGTCCCACCATATGTGGTTATAGATAAAGCTGAATGAATAGTTTGACCCCCGATGTTGACAGCGGCGATTCCAGTCGGGGCGAGCTTGAGAAATGGTATGTGACGGAGAGTCAAGGTCCGTTCGAGAGAGGATAGGACGAAGGACTTACCCGTTCCAGCGGAACCGGTGATGAAAAAAAGCCGATGATTCTCCTGAGAGCGACGGTGATTGACGGCGTGCATTATTGTACAGTACGCATCATATTGATCGTCGCCCATATGAAGGACAGGGTCATAGGCATTGTCTTCGTAAGCAGCTTGGAGTAGTCGGCAGGGACGGAGGTTGTGGAGCTGGCTGGCGACAATGTCGCTTATGCGGATGTCGATGGTTTCTATGATGATGGTGACAATCTCATCGTAGAGCTGCGCAAGAGAGAGTTCTCTGATGTGGCAGCCGAGCTGCTGTTGATCGATGATGTGCTGATAGTCATCAGAATAAAGGGACATGAATTGATCTCGATAAGTGGGAGAGGGGCTCAATATTTCTCTGTCGCTCCTCCAGGCTCGCTTCTCCAACAACAGCGCATAAAAAAAGGGCTCTCCATCTGCGAGCCGCCGGAAGAGACTTCGAGTCACTTGTAGGCGTCTTTTACGATAGACGTAATTGTCTAAGTCATCTCTCCAGCTTGTTGAGGAAGCGTCGGGATCCTCGGGTCTGTGATTTCGCCGTTTTCTCTTTTCCAAGACGAATTGTGAAAAATAGGCTGGATAAGAAACGTTGTTAAAGAGCGGGCTTTGTGGACGGTTGAAATATTTTTCGATGCTATCTGGATAGTATGGATTTTCGGGATCCCTTTCGATTTCATGGGTGCGGCGAATCGTGAGGGTTCGGAGCTCAGGCATGGAATTAGGCAGGAAGATGACTCCAGAGGAGAGTTTGATGATTGGCTTACTGTTGAGCAAACACATGATTTCCATCGCTCCGATGCGACGGGCTTGAATGTGACTCTTGATGTGGTCCTCGGTTGGGAGGTTAACTATGGACGTGGGCTCGGGTTTGCTGACATACTTGGTGACATATTTGGTTAGACCCTCTGAGGTGACGTATTGAACATTTATATGAGCTCTCCATATGAGGAGAAATTGTGGATTGTAGGGTACGACGTACTGATCATCCGGCTTGAATCGAGCGTAGCGATATCGTAGTTCCCCAGGTGGATGGTAGCAAGTGGCGGAAAGGGGCTGAGGAAAGCCCTTTTGGCAAGGATCGTTGACGTTGTTATGTCCAGGCGGTTTGCCACACAGATGTAATTGGCAGGTATGTATTTGATGAGCGACGACGAGGTCATACAATTGTTTCTCTTTGAGAGGGTCAGAGATGTCGGCCCGAATGTAATTGTGTTGGATGAGCTCTGATAAGCAGCGGTCGATCCACAGGAGCATGTGAGTATGTATTGCCTGTCGAAGCTGAAATTCGAATCGCATGACGGACTCTCTTAACTTTTCATAGCCAGATGCCGAGGGAATGGAAAGGAAAAAGCGTCGAAAATGGTAAATTCTCTCATAATAGAATTCGACTGCTTCCCAAGGGAAGTCTGTTGGGAGGGGCCTTTGCGATGGTTGTGGGTGAGCGGTGAAAGAATTCAAAATTTGAAGGCTGTGTTCGATCGTGCGGCAGAAATCTGGCCAGCGTTCAGAGAAAGTGAGGGTCACGAATAGCTGAGGGAGGCCGAAGGCATTGACCATGGCGGCAACGTTTGACTCTGCGTTGCGGAAGTAGGAGTCTCCGGTGCGAATGAAAGCTGGTAGAGTTGCAGTGATTTTTTCGTTGATGGTGTTCCAATCTCCAAACATGCTCTGTTGCAAGAGTTGGGCTCCAGAAGGGCGATTTTGGAGGCGATCAATCTTGTCTCTCTTCAATAATCGTTGAGAGTTCTGAAATATTCGGCGGGCTTCGATTTCTAAGTACATCCAGCTGGGCCAATAAATGTCGTGGCGGAAGTGGGGGACGACACTGTTCAACTTGATTTTTGCATTCTCAGCCATAGAGGCAAACAGGGCTTCATCAATACGCTCTTGGGTGGACTGATCGTATCTATGAAATCAGCCGACCCGTTTGTGTGAGATGAGTACCGAGAGATGGCGAGTCCTTGGTATACCCAAGCGCCCTTTCCATTTGGATACAAGTGAGGGAATAGAAGCATCTCAAGGGCCTTGTCTCCATGGCTGATCACATATTTTAACGTTGTTAAGGAGAATTGAATCGTTTCAGCAGGAAGTCGATGCGAACGATGATCTTCATTGCGAACTTCGAAGGCAAAGTCAAATGGGTTCAAGATGAGATCAGGTCGACGTACTGACACGGAGGGTTCTTGGTCAGTCAGGGTCAACTGAGCAAAAGGAAGGTCGGCAAAGGCGACGTCATCTGAGTGCGATTGTTCTGAGTCGTCAAGAGAGGTTAGAATGAATAAATGTGAACAGAGCCGTCGAATCAAAGGATTATTCGTCTTCAGTCAGTTGAAAG
>VBJK01000351.1 GCA_005879655.1 Chloroflexota bacterium
CGGACTGGTCTTTTTAGAGACAAGGACTGGACTAAGACTGGACTGGCATTGGACGGTCAGTCCGACCATAGTCCGTCCAGTCCGTCCACCTTTTCAATCAGGGATGTCAGGCCTAGCGCGAGGATAATAAGAACAAACGAATCAGGGATGTCAGCTTTTTCCAGATTCATCGATTTCATGAGCAATCCGTTATTTCGTGAACTATTTAATGAATATGAAGTACATAGAACGTCAAAATCACTGAAAATAGTGAACCTTGCGCGCCGTGTGTAAATGCTCCCATTTCCCACCCTTCTCTTGAAATCCATGCAGCCATCGACTTTTAATCTTTTACTCTGTCAATCTCTGCGTTATATCCTTTATCATTCCATCTTTAAGCCAACTACGTAAACATTCCACTGCTTCCACAATATCTGTCTTCAATCGATTTCTTCCATCCGTCAATGTCAACTTGCACCTATCGATTAATTAATTCAAAAAGTCATGATGTTTACCCACTGAATGCCCTCTCCGGTTCAACTGACATGGCAGGAATAGATAATAGATCAAAGGCAATGCGCGCAAGAGTTGGGTATTCCTTCGCATTCCCTTTCCACCATTCTAATAGTTCGAATGTTTCTGCTTCAGCTTGCCCACTCAAATGGAGCACTGCAGCCTTCAAATATCTCGTCAACTGACAACTCATCCTCTTTTCTCGTCATATTATCGCCAAATCGCCATTTATTGATATCATATGTCGGTTGAGCACTTGTCGATAGAGCTACAATTTCTGGTATATCGTTCATTGTTGTTGGTGTCACAATATTTAGAACCGTGAGTCCAAATAAATGACTTTCTCACTGACATGGATAATGTAGATTCTTCGTCGACATCGCTTGCCTGACTTCCAATCTCACTGAACGGTGTGCGAGTCCTAACCGGTGGCATTTGGATATGTCAGAAAGTTCAAGGGAGTAATACGTCGGCGCGCGAGTGAATAATATAAGGCGACGTGTTTTCTTTTTGGATTACTTAACAAAGGTCTTAGGACAAAGGAAGCTAAAAAAACGCGTCGCTATATATAAATTGCGGTGCTATTGGACGCCTCCCCATTAGACTTCAGTCCAGCCGTCCGTCCAGCCGTCCGTCCAGTCCATTGCATGGACTATACCGACCAGTCCATTTGAGTCGGTGGACTGAACAGTCCTGGACGGGACTGCGGACGGACCAGTCCGTTCAGTCCGTCCAGTCCATTTTTGGAAACACTGGGGACGGCCAAAGTGCAGGTGTGAGGCAGGGACTTAGCGTCTCTCCGGGCTCATAACCTGTTGGAGTGAGACAAGAGATCAATTATATTTGTACATGGTGTTGCTTCTTATAGATCACCGTGAGGCTATGTCAGGGGGCTGTGGTGACGCTATGGACCGCTATTCCAACAATTCCATCCATTGCTAGGCATCCGTACCAGACACCGCATCTTCGTTGATCAGTGGCTCGTCCCGGTCGACAGAGCTCATGAAGAATCCCGCCCTCAGTTTCGGCATCCTCAATTGCAACAAATGTATTAGAAAAGGCATCTCTCAATCGTTGTTCACTAAATTGAGCACATGAATTGCGAGACATCTGCGTGATAAGCATCAAACTTTGAAAAAGCCTTTTCAAGCTCTCATTTGTTCAACAATGTTTAATGATGAAAATGATAGAATGGCAACAGTTCTTGATCAAGCGAAAAATATTAAACGATCAATTGATCTCATGAATTTTCGCTGTATTTTAACAAAATGATTAGTCGTCAGGCATTTTTGATCGTTGAAAAAACCAAATCCCCGAAGCGAAAAATCTTTAGGTTTTGAGTATAGGATTGTACTTTTCAAACTATCCTCAAAAAATCTGTTCACAATAGTCGCTATTTGTCTTATCTTATTTTAAATATTTTTCAATGTGCTTGATTTTGATTAATATTTTATTATTCTTCTTATCATTAATATAATTGAAATCTTAATTATCTTTTTCACTTTTGACTTTGAGGCTGTGTTGATCCTCATCTGCTTAGGCGGGAACAATCGAACCGCTATTATCTTTGCGGATGTCTAGTATATTGTAAGGGCTACGCCCTAATTGTGACCGTTATTTGTATTTAGCCCAGTCTACACGTATCTAGATTCTTCACTTGGAGTCACCTTAGTCCTCGGCAATGTATAACTGGTCCTAATGATTCGAGTCCTGCTATGCGTTCCTTTCATATATCATTATAATTGGTTATTGATATTGCGACAGGCTGTGCATCCCAGTGAAACTCTATATTAGGACTGGCCCATAAAATGAAAAGTAGAACCAATTTTTTTTCTCTTTAAATTGACGATGCCTATTCATCAAATTAGACATTATGTATCATTATAGGACAATCCTATTTAAGCATCAACAATATAGGACTTAGCCAATTCCAACT
>VBJK01000352.1 GCA_005879655.1 Chloroflexota bacterium
TGTTCCATACCATCAAATTCATGAAGAAAGAAATACTTTATCTCTCCATAATATTCAACAGGAACAATGTGCTCATTCCGTGTTCAATAAAATCGATTTCAATCTCAACTATTTCCCAGGCTCCTAAACCCAGTAAAATCGTACGTCAAAGCCGCAAACACGACGTCAACCACCACAAAACCAACCAACCAACCTCGAATACCCCGTCTACCCAACCCCAACCTCGAATACCTCAGACCCATCCATCCTCGAATACCTCGAACAACCATGCATCTTCATTCCCAGATGTTACAGATGTGCCCTCTGTCGGCATTACATCACGAATTTACCCTGAAGACATGGTCTACCTCGCCTTCTACTGTTCGGACACGCAAAAAATATCAGCTGTCGACGACCTAGACAACATCTATATAAACAACCCGTAGCCGCACTATTTTAGCCTTAGCCTTTA
>VBJK01000244.1:0-3528 GCA_005879655.1 Chloroflexota bacterium
CATGAACGATAGAGTTTTCCACGATGCCTTTGATGCGCTGGGCAACAACTTCGGCACCGGTCTGGTCAGCGCGGACGACAGCGGTCATAATACCAGGGCCATTAACGGAGAGTTTGTCCTCCTTGCGCATACGTTCCCGTAGTTGAGGTAACAGCTTGCGAGCAACCTCAGTGGCTTCACGATCCTCGCGTTCGCGGTTGCTATCGTCCCCAGAAGCGCCTGCCAGGATGAGACGGAAGACGATCACGCTTTGTGCATTGCAGATACGACGTACCTTATGTTGACCGGCCTCCAGGTCTTTCGTTGAAGCGACCATCTGCCAGATATGATGTTCGCGCTTGCGCATATAATCGTAATGGCCTTGCATGCGCGCATAACCTTCTAGAGCGATGGTACCAACTGTCCACACTGCTTGTCTGGGAGAACCCATGGTGAAATCTCGTGTAGTGATCAGGTGCTCTACAATTGGCTGAATCTTCATAGTAGAGGCTTCATAGTTCTGTTGCTGCAATACTTTTAGATGTCCTGCATAGATGCGACGGCGCTGCTTTAAGAAATCTCGAATAGTTAGAGGACCTTTATTATAAACGACACAATCAGGAGCATAGAGCAGTTTATAACCCAGTTGAGTAATAAGAGCTTGTATAGAAATTTCATCAACAGCGCTGTTGGTTGGTATACCGGAGATCACATTGCGAAAGGCTATAATCTCGCCAAGTTTGGCATGGGAACGTGCTACACGATCATGCAGACGCCAGAGCATATGTATAGCGTGACCCATAAACGTATTGATATCGTTGACAGGAATAGGACGGCCTCCCGTCATGCCAATCTCTGGATTTAGGAAAGGCGAGCAGAGATTTTCAAGGGCAGATTCTTCGGGGATGACGTCCGCACCAATTAAGACGGCGACCTCGCTGGTCGCCTTTTTCAGGAAAAGATTGATGGCGGAGGCTTTGCCCTCGCGTTTCTCTTGCACATAGAGATGCACACGTGGTTCTTTTTCTGAGATGTCGGTGACAATCGGCACGGTGCGATCAGTGCAGCCGCTGGCGACGACGATGACCTCTTCGATACGAATGGAGGGTCCTTCTTGAGCCAGCACAGCATAGAGAGTGCGCGCGATGTTAGCGTCTTCATTGTATGCCATAATGCCAATGCTACAGCCAACCCCTTTATGCTCTTCCACTACTGAATCGTCTAGCTGTTTCGACTGTCTTTCAATTGCTACCTTCGTTGCCATAAAAGGCATCTCCTTTTATCTTTCTAGTATCAGGGACAGAGCGCCCTGCTTCCTGCGGACAAGTGACCCGGCCATTATGAGAGTGCTTTCTATGACGGGGAGCTGCCTGAATATTGAGACCGCTAATGGCTTCGGATCTTTTGGCATTTGTTTTTCTCCACTTAATTGTACACTAGAGGTTGCTTTTAGTGTGTGAAAAGTGTCTATCACTAGTACTCTTTGCATAGGATATTAGCGATGATTAAGCGTTGGTTGACAGCCCGCTACCAGCGAGCTTATACTCGCGTCAGGTAGGTAGACCTGTCTATTGACCCCAGTAATCCCATGCTTTTATATAAAGATGAACGATAGAGCAGAGAGGAAATAGAGCAAGTTCTATGCGTATACAAGAACATTTAAAATTATCGACAGCTGCATCTTTAGTGGTAATGCCCTTTTTAAAACAAGATACATGGATTCCCTTTATTGCTAGTATTGGTATTGATATCGATCACTATTTATGGTATGCAGTGACGCATCGCAGCTTGCGCTTGCGTGAGGCGGTACGTTTTTTTCAGCAGGCCGATCCTCCACAGACGGCGGCCATGAAGCTCTTCCATCAGCCGCTTTTTCTGGGACTGCTCTTGTTTCTGGCGATACGTTTCCGTTCGCGCTTACTAGCGCTGGTGCTAGCAGGCCTGCTCTTCCATGTAGGTCTGGATCTTATCCACAATACACAGATGAGAATGCTCAAACAGACGCTGAGCGAGCAAGCCATGTATAGCTGTCCTGCATGTGGCTGTTCTGAGGAGAAGCTGCAACTGCATACCTTGCAGGTCACGAACAATCTGCTGGAGCGTTATCATCCAAAGCATTTTGTGGTGTTGTGCCCTGCATGCCATGAACGTGCGCATAAGCCTGTTTCTATGCGATAAAACTGTAGCTGCGCAATTTATTGCGCCCTGCCTGCCAAATTCCCGTAGCCGCGCAATTTATTGCGCCAAAGACACAAACGAAGAAAACAGGCGCAATAAATGGCGTGGATACGGATGATATTCGGGAGGTATAACGTAATAAATTGCGAGGCTAGGGATGATATTTGGCAGGCAGGGCGCAATAAATTGCGCAGCTACGGTGGAAAATGGTGTTGACAAAGTTACATTTCTATTGAATACTTATATGGAGTATATGTGTTCTGTACAAAAAGGAGATAGCGATGCCCATTGATGCTCAAAAGTTGCGCGACTCTGCTCGTATCCTGCTCGCTGGGATCAGATTATTTAATGGCGTCACGGCCCTCTTTATCCCGCAGATGCTGGCTAATCGGTTAGGGGGAGACACGAACAGCAATCGTGCCGCTCTGTATGTGCTACGGCTCTTTGGCGTGCGCACTATTGTTGTCGGTATCGAGCTACTTGTGCCAAACGAGGAAGTACGCGCGAATGCTGTGCGCAATGCCATTCCTATCCACGCTTCCGATACCCTCTCAGCCGCCCTTGCAGGTATCCAGGGGCAGCTCCCCCCGCGTACATCTATCATGCTCACGGCAATCTCAGGCATTAACACTGTGCTGGCAATCCTGGCGCAACCGTGTAAGAAATAACCCCTTAGCGTCTGCTCATTAGCTATCAATGGATTGTTATACTTAGATATATGAAATTATTTGGATGAAGTGGCAGAGATGTGGGGCATAGTCTTCTGAAGGAGATGCTATATGGACACAGAACGAGACAATCAACCTCGCTATGACTATGTGATTGTGGGTTCTGGTGCAGGTGGTGGTCCCCTGGCTGCAAACTTGGCCAAGGCGGGTCAGAAAGTGCTTTTGCTGGAAGCTGGCGGTGATTATGGTGACAGTTATAACTACCAAGTACCCGCCTTTCATGCTCTGGCCAGCGAGGATGAGCATATGCGCTGGGATTATTTTGTGAGACACTATGCAGATGAAGCACAGCAAGAGCGTGATACCAAGTTCAGTTCAGAATGTGACGGCGTGCTGTATCCTCGTTCTGGCACGCTCGGCGGATGCACTGCCCATAATGCTATGATCACGGTCTATCCCCATAATAGCGACTGGGATCAGATAGCACAGTTGACCGGAGACCCATCCTGGCACAGTCAGCACATGCGCAAGTACTTTGAGCGGCTCGAACGTTGCCGCTATATTAAGCGACCGCTGTCCCTGAATCAGCCAATCCTCGCCGAGCTTGCGCGGTTGTTCCCCTTCCTGGGCACAGTTTTTGGCAATACCAGTCGCCACGGCTTTGATGGCTGGCTCTCCACTAACGTTGCTGATCCAAGCGTAG
>VBJK01000244.1:3614-7181 GCA_005879655.1 Chloroflexota bacterium
TGCAGGGGTTGTGGTTCACACCGCTGGCTACCGATGCGGGCCAGCGCAATGGCACACGGGAGTATATTCGCACAGTGCAGGACAAGTTTCCCAATAACCTCACCGTCAAGACCAATGCTTTAGTCACCAAGGTGCTCTTTGATGAACAAAATACGGCTCTTGGTGTGGAATATCTGGACGGGGCGCATCTCTATCGAGCCGATCCTAGCGCTAACGAGGCAACAAATGCAGCAGGCATAGAGCAAGTGTTTGTCAACAAGGAGGTTATTCTGTCTGCTGGCACCTTCAATACTCCGCAGCTGCTCAAACTTTCTGGCATAGGACCCCGTGAAGAGTTGGAACGGTTCGGCATTCAGGTGCTTGTTGAGTTGCCTGGGGTTGGTGAGAACCTGCAAGATCGCTATGAGGTGGGCGTTGTCACCGAAATGAAAGCCAACTTTCCCGTACTGAAAGACCTTACCTTCGCGGCACCACAAGAGGGTCAGAAACCCGATCCTGGCTTTGTGGCGTGGCAGTCACGCAAGGGACTGTATACAACAAACGGCGTCGTGCTTGGCATGATCAAAAAGTCGCGTAAGGCCAGGCCCCGTCCTGATCTCTACATCTTTGGTATCCCCACATCCTTCCAGGGATACTTCCCCGGCTATTCCCTGGAGCACAGCAAAAACCACTTCACCTGGGCCATTCTCAAGGCTCATACACGCAATACCGCCGGACGAGTTACGCTTGGCTCTAATGATCCGCGTGATGTGCCAGTAATCAATTTCCACTACTTCTCAGAGGGCAATGATGCAGCGCAAGAGGATCTGGAGTCGGTTGCAGATGGTGTAGAGTTTGTGCGCCGTATGATGAAGCACGCGGCCAGTGTGACAAAGGCAGAGATAATACCAGGTGAGAAAATCAGCACGCGAGACCAGATTAAGCAATTCATTAAGGACAATGCCTGGGGCCATCATGCCTCCTGCACCTGCAAGATGGGCACGCAGAACGATGCCATGGCAGTTGTAGATAGCAACTTCCGTGTCCGTGGGACGCGAAACCTACGCATAGTGGATGCTTCGGTCTTTCCTCACATTCCGGGCTTCTTCATTGTCTCTGCGATCTATATGATCAGTGAGAAGGCGAGTGATGTGATTCTGGCTGATGCCGCAAGAATGGTGCATTAAGATAGTATTTTTAAACATAAAGAGAGGACTATAGGCCAGATGTCCCGATCGTAGTTGCGCAATTTATTGCGCTGTACCCGCCGATAATAACTGTAGCCGCGCAATTCATTGCGCCTGTTTTATTTGCTTGTGTCCCTGGCACAATAAATTGCGGGCTTATGCGTTTACCCGTTTTGTCTGTTTTGCCGCCTTCGGCGGCAGAGGAAAAAAGAGGTTGCGGGGACACCCCACACCCCGTCAGGAGGGCTAGCCGCCCTCCTGCACCACCCGCTTTTCCGTCATTTCGGGTAAACGCACAAGCCTTGCCCCTGGTTAGTTGCATCTCGACGCCGCCATAGAAGTATGGTATAATCTCGCAAGAATTGACATAAAAAAAACAATACAGAGTCATCTGTTTTTACTTACAGCATATACGAAAGAGAGGAACGACCCTTGTTACAGCAGTGGCTTCCGGCAATCAGAGTGGTGCAGATCATTCTCAGTTTCTCGGTAATCGTCTTCATCCTATTACAGACACGCGGGGCTGGACTTGGTAGCGCATTCGGTGGCGCGGGCGGTGGTTCAGTCTTTAAGACGAGACGTGGCGTGGAGCGTTTGGTGTTTAATCTAACCATTATATTTATTGTACTCTTCTGTCTCGTTTCTGTACTCAGTGCTGCATTTATTCGTTAATAGAAAACCAAAAGAGCTACTAAACGGGTTGTGCCCTTCTGACAACGCATGGCGATGGTGGTGGGCATTACTAAAACTACGCCCATCGGAGTTGTGCGCACAGCGATGGTGCTCTTTTGTTTGTCTTGCAGTATTGTTCATGTCCTCGTTGGTTGCCTGTGCTTCACCACCAAAAAATAGCTCAGTCAAGGTGCAGCAGACGGCAAAGACAGGAATGACATACGTTGCCCTTGGCGCTTCCGATACCTTCGGAACCGGCACGGATAACCCTGAGTTAGAGAGCTGGCCCTCAGACCTGACAAGATTGCTTGGGGACCGAGCGCACCTGGTCAACCTTGGTATTCCTGGGATCAATGTACATGATGCGCTTAGGGTAGAGCTTCCTGTTGCACTTGATGCTCATCCTGATCTCGTAACCGTTTGGTTGGCCGTCAACGATTTAGCCGATCAAGTCCCTGTTGCCAGTTATGCGCAGGATCTAGATACCTTGATACAGCGTCTGCAAACATCTTTCCCTCACACACGTATTGCTGTTGCTAACGTTCCTGACCTGACTCTTGTTCCTCGCTTTCAGACGTATAATATACAACAGTTGCGTGCCCTGATTGCTGGCTATAATACCGCCATTGCATCTGTTGCAAATAACCATCATATAATACTTGTCGATCTTTACCAGACATGGCGCGAACTGGCTAATCATCCTGAATATATAAGCAGCGATGGTTTTCATCCTAATCGGTCGGGCTATCTGCGGGTAGCACAGATTTTCTACCAGGTGTTACGCCAAAATGGGATCAGTTAGTTTATGGTGACATTTTTTGGCCTGGATATCGATCAACTAGCATCGTCTCTTTTGCTTATCACAGGCGTGATCATAGCGTGCGTGACGATACTGGCGTTGAGCAATGCCATCTTTTTTAAGATTGGCGTACGCAATATTCCCCGGCGACGTGTACAGATGATCTTAATCATTTTTGCCTTAATGCTCTCCACAACCTTGCTCTCCAGTGTCCTGGGAATAGGAGATATACTAACGGCAACAGTACAGACGATCGCCGTATTTAATTTGGGTACAGTAGACGAAGTGATTGAGGGTGGACGTGGGGACTTAGGTATATATCGGGAGAAGGTGTATTATAATCTGCGCAAGAATACACAACATGATCCCAATATTGTTGCACTGGGAGCTGCGCTACGTGAGCGCGGTTTGCTGATAGCTGATCAGACCTCGCGCCAGGTTCGCTCGAATGTGACGGCGCTGGGGGTCTTGCCTGGGAGCGAGCAGGGATTTGGGGGTATGATTAGTCAGACTACGAAACGACGCGTAGCCATTAGCGATCTTGCGCCAGATCAGGTATATGTGAATCTCACGGTCGCACAACTGCTCAATGCTCATGCAGGCGATACACTCTATCTGTACTCAGCGCGCTGGCCGGGCAAACGTTATGCCTTGCGTGTGGCTGCGATTGTAGGTAATGATGGTCTCGCGGGCGATAATCCCGTTTTATTAGGCCATCTACAAACATTCCAGAATATCGAGGGCTTGCCCGGTCAGATCAACCAGATTTTTGTGGCCAATCGGGGTAGTGTAGGGAATAGCATTGGTGGTGTAGAGTTGACTGATGCCGTCACAAACACAGTGAAGCGCCACATACCGCGTAATGTACATGTGATCAAAGTGAAGGAAGAAGGCGTAGAGAGTGCGCAAAAGGCTCAGGATATTTTTGCG
>VBJK01000244.1:7209-20902 GCA_005879655.1 Chloroflexota bacterium
GGAACGTCGCACTGAGATGGGGATGGCGCGGGCGATTGGAGTGCAGAGGCGGCACTTGATTATGATGTATCTCTTTGAGGGAACCATCTATGATCTGATCTCCTCTTTTGTGGGACTGCTCGCTGGCGTAGGGATAGGTGCACTGCTCATTTATGTATTAGGTCCGATCCTTGCTCGTTTCGATTTTCCGCTTAAGCCAACGTTTCAGCCGCGTAGCATGATCATTGCTTATTGCTTGGGCGTCATCTTCACATTCTGTTCAGTAGTGCTTTCCTCATGGCTAGTTAGTCGTATGACCGTGGTGGAGGCTTTGCGTGACCTGCCCGAAGCTACGCGAACTGCACCGTCACTAGGCGAATTATTATCCAGTATAGCCTCACTATGGCGCAGTCCCCATGCAGAACGGATGAAATTAGGGGAACGCATCCGACGTGCTGTATTAGAGCAGATACCAGAGATCGTGCTAGGGTTTGTCTGGCTACTCACGAGCTTGGGCATTGTGCCGCTGCTGGTCGGGTTATGGCTGATGCAGGTAGGCTTGGTACAGGCGATGATCATCCCATTTTCATGCGGTTTTTCCCTCATTGTACTAGGTATTGCATTATTGCTTAAAGCTGTAGTAGAACGCATAATCTGGTTTGTGCGCCGTGGCGGTCTGGAACAGCATGTACGAGCTATGCAGAAGGTCACGAGCAGTATATTAGCGGCGCTCGTTGGCATGACGCTACTGGCATACTGGGCATTGCCTTTTGATATACTGGAGCAACTCAGCTTGCCCCGCTTCCTGGGAGGTATCGAGGTCTTTTTCATTGCTGGCTTTATGATGATCTTAGGTGCGGTATGGGCGCTGGTTGCGAATATAGGACTTTTCATGCGTCCGTTGCTTGCCCTGTGGTCGCGCTTCCCTGGTATATATACACTGATGAAACTCGCCCTGGCTTATCCCTTACAGCGTCGTTTTCGTATGGGGATGAGTGTCATGATGTTTAGCCTCGTCGTCTTCGCTATGACTGTGATGGCCATCATCACGAACGCAATGCAGCAGTCCTATGTCGATATCAACACGCAGACAGGCGGCTACGATATCCAGGCCACGGCCTATTTTAAACCGCTGCCCGATCTGCGTAGCTCGCTAGAGCAACATGGAGTTCCGTCTAAAGCATTCTCGGCCATTGGAGTACGCGATACGACGGCTGTGGGGATTATCCAGCTGAGTGCTGCTGCACCGCGCTGGTATGTCTATCCTGCACAGGTGATTGATGGCGGCTTCTTACACGGGTATGGTTTACATTTAACTGCGCGTGCTACTGGCTTTGCCAACGATAGTGCGGTCTGGCAGGCGCTCCAGGCGCACCCCAACTATGCCTTGATCGATAGCAACGCCTTACCCTACCGTCCTCATGCTGTCCTCAATGGTGCGGTCTATGATCCATCGGTACCGCAAGGGCAGGATGCCGGGGTACCAGCCATCCCTCCCGGATTGGACGCGCGGGATGTCTTTGCAATGAGTGGTGTCCACCAAGGAGACACTACTTTTGCTGCAACGCCTGTGTGGGTAGTTGGTTTGCGAGGCAGTGAAGCGGTGAAGTTGACGATTATCGGAGTGGTTGATAATAGCGATAGTGCACACTACGGTCTTTATATGCCACGTGCGACCTACAGTAGTAGCAGTATTGGTACAGTAGTGACAAACGAAATGCCGATGACACAAAGCTATTATTTCAAGATTGCGCCGGGTCAGGATAAGCGGCAAGTAGCGTTGGCCCTTGGTTCTGCATTTCTTGATTATGGTTTAGAGACGACTGTGCTGGAGGATGCGATCTGGCAAGTGCGCGGGCCGCGTATTTTTCTCAGTAATGTACTCCTGGGTATTGTAGGGATGACATTATTACTAGGTGTTGCTGCGCTGGCAATTACGGGCACACGTGCAGTCATTGAGCGTCGGCAGCAGATAGGAATGTTACGTGCATTGGGCTGTCCACGTCACCTCATCCAGGGCGCATTCCTGTTAGAATCGTTTCTCGTTGGCCTGCTGGGTAGTCTCCTGGGGGTAGTGTTAGGGGTAATGCTGGCCCGCAACATCTTTGCCGCTAACTTTTTCGAGCAATATCAGACAGGTCTCTACTTTAGTATTCCCTGGCAACAATTAGCGATCATTATTGGTGTGGCGTTACTTGCCTCGTTCTTTGGGGCGTTATTGCCTGCATGGCAGGCTGGTCGCGTTGCGCCAGCTGAGGCATTGCGTTATCAGTGAAGTGGCAAATCAATGTGCATCCTTTTAGCTGTTGTCTCGTCCTTCTAGATAAAGAGGAGGGATATAGCCCATGGTATTGCTAACAGAGCACGTTTGGGAGGCATTTCATGCACCACTCTTGCAATTTATTCGCATGCGGGTTGCGAACGAAGAGACAGCTGAAGATCTGCTACAAGACGTATTTGTGAAGATTCACCAGCAAGCTGAAAATCTCAAAGAGATAAAAAAGCTAGAAAGTTGGATCTATCAGATCACGCGCCATACGATTATCGATTACTATCGCAGTAAGAGAGCAATGATCTCTTTGCAGGAGCCAGAAGTGCTCCAACTTCCAGCAGAACTGCCCGACGATGATCTCGTGAGCGAACTCTTTCCCTGTGTGCGAGCAATGGTCAATAACCTGCCACCGCAGGATAGGCAAGCGTTAGTCTTGACAGAATATCAAGGTCTAACGCAGAAAGAGTTCGGAGAGCGTCTGGGACTCTCCTTTTCCGGTGCCAAGTCACGCGTGCAACGTGCACGCGAGAAACTCAAGCAGCAACTGCTGGCTTGTTGCCATTTTGATCTGGATCGCAGAAGGCATATCATTGACTACCAACGGCGCTGCCAGTGCTGTTCGTCAGGAAACTGCTGCACCACGCCCACGGACTAATCTCACCGTGCGTCCTTTTTCCATCCCTTTCGTCTACAGGGGCAGAACAGCAAATACGAGCCACTGAGGATCTCCAATGGGATCAAGGAAAGGAAACAGATGAGTATAGTACCAACCAATGACGAACAATTGCGGGCAGAGATTCGTGCTCGCTATGGCAAAACAGCCTTGCAGGTGCAAGGTCCAGAACAAACGAGCGCAGAGCGTTGCTGTGAGCCTGACTGTTGTACGGCGATTCCATCGATGGACACAACGGCGCAAAAGAGTACAGCGGAGACTTCAGCGTGTTGTGGATCAAGTTGTTGCTCCACTCATACCGCTAATGATAGTCTGATCACCTCAGACCTCTACAGTGAAGCAGAGTTAGGTGCAATTCCACTTGCAGCGGCGCTGGCATCTCTGGGTTGCGGCAATCCAACGGTGCTGGCAGAACTAAAGCCTGGCGAGCGCGTACTTGACCTGGGCAGCGGTGGTGGCATTGACGTCCTGTTGTCAGCCAAGCGTGTGGGTGCTACCGGCTTTGCCTACGGGCTGGATATGACCGATGAGATGCTCGCGCTGGCCGAGCGCAACCGGCAGGCCGCTGGTAGTGAGAACGTACAATTTCTTAAAGGTCTGATCGAAGCTATCCCCCTTCCGGCGAACAGTGTGGATGTCGTCATCTCGAATTGTGTCATCAACCTGGCGGCAGACAAGAGGCAGGTATTGCGTGAAGCGTATCGTGTATTGACTCCTGGTGGGCGTCTGGCCATCTCAGATATCGTCTTTCAGGGACAGTTCCCACAGGGGTTGCGTGCTGATCTCGAAGCATGGGCCGGATGCGTGGCCGGAGCATTAGAGGAGGAGACCTATCGGCAATTATTAGCGGAAGTCGGCTTTACGGATATTGAGATCGAGGTGACACGGCGCTATGCCCTCGACGATATCAGGGGCGGTAGCGCAAGTGCATCGCTCACGGCCCTTTCTGCTGATGAGTATCGTGCAGTGGATGGGAAGTTTGTAAGTGCTTTTGTGCGTGCACGCAAGCCGTGTATATAACTTATGCTTAGTAGAGCCGAAGAGCATAAGAAACAGTTGCTTATGCTCTTTGGCGAAGACTTGGGAATATCTAGTAAGCAGGCGCATTGCCAGGTTTCCACTTAATATTGCAGCCCAGACTTGCCTTCTGCTCTTGAGGAATAGGCTGTCCCGTAAGCAGAGCATCAAGAGCGGCTCGTAGGTCACGACCCGTCACAGGCTGAGCATTATGGGGTCGGCTATCATCGAGTTGTCCTCGGTAGACAAGCTGGCGATTACTATCGAAAAGGAAAAAGTCAGGTGTACAGCTCGCGCCATATGCTTTGGCCACAGCCTGACTCTCATCGTAACAGACCGGAAAGGTAAACCCGAGTTCCAGTGCCATGTTCTTGACAGACTCAGGAGCATCATCGGGCTGTTCGTCGATATCATTGGCTGTAATAGCGACAATACCAACGTCATGTGCTTGATAATCTTTACCAATGCGAGCAAGTTCATCCTGTATATGTTTGACATAGGGGCAGTGTCGGCAAATAAACATAACTAATAAACCAGATTTCGTGGCAAAGTTTGCTAACGAGACCATCTGACCGGATACCACATCTGGCAAGTGAAAATCTGGTGCCTGTGTGCCTAGCGCGACCATTGTTGAAGCTGTACGCACCATTGGGTGAAATCCTTTCTTTGCTCTTCACGCTCAAAATAGATCTAACTCTATTATACAGTACGCAGGGCATAGCTAATCGGTTGAGGTGGAAACCATCTCAACTAATCAACTATTGCCCGGCATACTGTATAATATGTATTGACCTGGGGATGTTTGGCGAAAACTGATACCAACAAAACAGTGTTCTGAATCGTAGAGTATTATATGACCGTTGTAGCAGCGGCAAGTAGAGTAGATTGGACAATCGCTGTTCACTCATTTTCGCCACCTCGTAGGGCTTGGAGCGACGACATGGACGATAAGCAACCAGACAACAATATAGGGCGTTCTAGCCTCCAATTGCAGATGAAAGATACGATGACTCAGCAATCACAGCAAGCATCGTTGCTAGGGCAGCAATTGGGGAATTATCAACTTGTAACACTGCTTGCACAGGGTGGTTTTGCTGCCGTCTATCTTGGTGAGCATGTACATCTGGGCACCAATGCAGCCATCAAGGTGCTACAAGCCCGCTTGATGGAGAAGGATCTCAGGGCTTTTCGTGATGAGGCACGTATTGTTGCTCGCTTACGCCATCCTCATATTGTTAGCATTCATGATTATGATGTGCGCAGGGGTATGCCTTTCTTGGTGATGGATTATGCTCCCAATGGCACATTGCGTCACCGTTACCCCAAAGGGACAATCTTAGAGCCGCAGGTCATTATGCCCTATCTCAAGCAGGTAGCCGATGCCTTGCAATACGCCCATGATCGGCATCTAGTCCACCGCGATGTCAAGCCGGAGAATATGCTGCTCGGCTTGCACGATGAACTCCTCTTGAGCGATTTTGGGATCGCTGTTGTCTCTCAAAGCTCGCGTATCGAGAAGGCGCACGAGGTTCTGGGGACGATTACTTATATGTCACCAGAGCACTTCAAAGGGAAGGCACTGCCAGCCAGCGATCAGTATTCTCTGGCGGTGGTGGTCTACGAATGGCTATGTGGGGAATGTCCCTTTGAGGGTGCAACTAGTGATATAGCGACCCAGCACCTGCGCGAAGTTCCACCTTCGCTCTGTGCACGTAACCCCAACATCCCACCTGCGCTTGAAGAAGTAGTCTTCAAGGGCATGGCGAAAGATCCAGTCCAACGCTACCCTTCAGTCATGGCATTTGCGCACGCATTTGAACAGGCCTGTCCACAGGCGGCCCTCTTGCTACGTGGTTCAACGGCCTTGTCGCCAGATGCGGCAGGGCTAGCAATTAGTGGCCAATACCACGAGGCTACCGTCTGGGTTCCCCCAGTTGGGCAAGATGGTGGATATGCCACGAGTGGACCCCGCCGAGTACGGGGTGGTGGTCTGCTAGGAGGGAGAGAATCGCGACGTGCCTTTTTATTAGCTGGCGCGGTGAGCACGGTGGGGCTTGCGGCAATTGGAACGATCTTTTACTTTGGCATGCAGTCATCAGGCAACGTTGCCAGCACTACTCCAGCTGCAACGCCAACCAATTCTGCGCAGGGAAAAATTTTGCTGACTCATCCGTTTAATGGCGGGCAACAGAGTGCACTGGCGTGGTCTGGCAGTGATGTCTCTATGGCGTCAATCTATACAAATGCTACTGTACATGTCTGGAATAGTACGATGGGGGCGGATACAATATACAACAGTAATGATAATGACCAACCGAGTTCACTAGCTTGGTCGCCAAATGGAGCAAATCTTGCTGTAGGCTATTATGACAGTGATTATGTTCGTATCTGGGGGCGGAAGAATACAGATGAGCCATTAAGAACTTATAAGAAACATCAGGATTCCATTAATGCAGTCACATGGTCTCCAGATGGACAATATATAGCATCCGCAAGTGGTAAGAATGTGCATATTTGGCAGCTTCAAGATGGGTCTCGTATTCATAAATTTTCCCTTGATACTGGCTCTGTGCGCTTGTTGGCTTGGGCTACAGATAATACTAGCTTAGCTACTGTCAGTGATAATGATACTAATATTAGTATCTGGAACGTGAGCAGCAGTAACCTCAACGACGGACCAACCACAACCTTGTCAGGCTATAGCAGTCCTATCAATAATATCGCTTGGTCTCCTGATTGGCGCTATCTTGCCTCAGCCAATGTTGATGCGACGGTGCGTGTCTGGGATGTCAGAAGTAAAACAGTCATCTTTACTTATAATGGTCATAAAGGTGCAGTGCGTGCAGTAGCATGGTCGCTCAATGGACAACAACTTGCTTCCGCTGCTGATGATGGGACTGTTCAGGTGTGGCACTTCAATGATGGGGGCAATGCCTATACCTTTACTAAACATGCCAAGGCCGGTTCCACCACTCCGGTGGTTGCGGTTGCATGGTCGCCGTCGCGTGAGAAGGGCGTGATTGCGTCGGCTGATCAGAGGACGGTCTTGATCTGGCAAGTATAGCCCTGAGCATCTCAGCATCTCCCCTTTGCTCCGGTCACTTCATCGTTCGGAGCGGTATTGTCCCTTGTGGTTGTCGTGGGAGGCTATGTGATATGCTATTTGTGATGATGCCACATGAAGGATAATATGAGTGAATATCAACGTTACGAATTTATGACCATTGAGCGGCCCCTTACACGAGAGCAACTCGATGCGGTCAACAGACTTTCCAGTCACATCGAGGCGTCTTCTACGCACGCTCTGATCGAGTATCACTGGGGGGATTTCAAGCATGATCCCGTCAAAGTACTCCACCAATATTTCGATGGTTTCCTTTATTGGGCCAACTGGGGCTCGCCGGAGTTAGCCTTGCGCTTCCCACATGGGACTTTGCCAGTGGGTCTCATCAATGGCTATGATTTAGCTGATTTTGTCACCTTCACTCGACATCCAGATTATGATATCCTCGATATCCACTTTGGCGAGATGCCAGCGCCGCATGAATGGACTGAGTATGAGTTGGGATCGCTCATCTCCATTCGCGATGAGTTGATGGAAGGTGATCTGCGAGCACTGTATATCGCTTGGTTGGCAACTCAGCGTATGATGCTCGGTGATGACGAAGATGATCTTGACGAAGATGAGGATGATAGAACAATCGGTGTACCAGCGGTTCCACCAGATTTTGGCAGACTGACGGCAGCACAACAGGCACTAGCAGAATTGTTGCAGGTACCACAAGCGACCGAAGACAATTTTGTGGCATGGGTCGAGCTGTTGCCGCAAGATCGCTGCAAGGATTACTTGGTACGCTTAGCACGTAATGAGCCTAGTCTGAGCCGCCTGCTGGTAAAGGAGCTGCGTGAACTGGGTCTGGGCAAGGCTGGCATTACACTCGCAAAGGGTGAGCACGTCCCTTACGCTATACTACTCACTGAAAGCAAGACTATTAAGACGAGACTGGCACATGAGAAGCGCGAACAGGAGGAACTGGCTCGTCAACGCCGTCTACAAGATATTCGCGATCATCAGGACGATCATTGGCGTCAGATCGATCTAGCGGTGATGCGCGGTTCGGGTGCAGGCTATGACGAAGCGGTTCGCTTATTGGTCGAGCTACGTGACGTTGCCGAGCAATTTAAAGAGAGCCAGCAGTTTCAAACGCATTTCCATGCTTGGGTGCGCCCTCATCTGCGCCGTCCCGCCTTTATCAAGCGCTTACAAGATCGCAGGTTCACCTTGCCAGAAGCGTAACACAGTGACTATTTTTGTATAACCTTGCTAGCCCCTTCCCACACGTCGCCTGTCATAATACAATATCTAGATTAGAGCCTGTTTGAACAGCATTCACTTGGAGAAATGCCATCTGGCTTTTCAGGCTGAGTGAGCTGACCTTTCCAAACGGGCTTCCGAGCAGTATAGACACAAAAAGCGTTGCAGAAATAGAAAGGCGCGGTGGCCTGGTATGCATATTGTCACTGTTGCAGAAATGAGAGAACTGGAAGCGGAGGCAGACCGTCATTATGGTCTAACCTCGCATATCTTGATGAGTATTGCCGGTAGGGTTGCAGCAGAGATCTTTAAGGAGCATTTACCTCCTCACCAATCAATTGTAGGTCTTGAAGTCCTCTTCTTGATTGGTCCCGGCAATAATGGCGGTGATGGGTTAGTGATGGCACAACATCTCCAAGAGGCTGGCGCTTTAATCACCCTCTACTATTGGAAAGAGCATAAAATGGTCATGTACGGAGAGGCTATCGCTCCCGAAAAAGTTGATATGGAACTCGATGGCGCTATTATGGATGCGGATTATATCATCGATGCATTGCTTGGTACCGGCACATCGCGTCCCCTACCTGATAGTATGAAAGATATACTGCAACAGGTACATATGCAACGAGAGTTACGTCCGGCGTTACGCGTTGTCGCTATTGATCTTCCAACCGGCCTGAATGCCGATACCGGAGCAGTAGACCCAGGAACCATTCGTGCTGATATGACGATCACGCTAGCTTGCCCCAAACAAGGCTTTTTCTTCTTCCCTGGACGTGACTTCATCGGCAAGCTCTACGTGGGTGATATTGGTATTCCTGCTGAATTAGAGAACCACTTGCACACGGAAATGCTGACGAGTGAGCTAGTACGCACCCTGGTACCAGATCGTCCATTGAATAGCAATAAGGGAACCTTTGGCAAGGTGCTGTTATTCTGTGGTTCACCACCTTACCCCGGTTCTGCTTACCTGGCTGGGAGCGCTGCCGGACGTGTGGGGGCAGGACTGGTAACGCTGGCTGTTACAGCACAAATGCTTCCGATATATGCCAGTACGTTCCATGAAGCAACATTCGTGTTCTATCCAGCCGAAGATGGGAAAAGCTTTGAGCGGTCTCAAGCCCTTATTGAGCATCTACACGGCTATCGCTCCCTGTTGATCGGACCGGGACTCGGTCAGTCAGCGAATACACGCGAGGTTATTCTCCAGTTGCTGGAATATCTGCGTGCACAGCCGGAAAATAAGCGTGCAAGGCTAGTAATCGATGCCGATGGTCTGAATAATCTCTCGGCACTAGAACACTGGTGGACACTCTTGCCCAAAGGGACGGTTATCACACCTCATCCTGGCGAAATGAGCCGCCTCTGTAATGGTCTGAAGGTATCGGGCGGAGATTTTGAGCGCTTGGAGCTAGCACGGCAAAAGGCTAAGGAGTGGCAGGTGACGCTGGTACTCAAAGGAGCCTGTACTATTATCGCTGAACCAGATGGGCGTACGCGCATTAACTGGTTAGCCAATCCAGCACTAGCTAGTGCTGGCACGGGCGATGTGCTGGCGGGTATGATTAGCGGCTTTCTAGCACAAGGGGTGATCCCCTTTGACGCTGCCAGCGCAAGCGTCTATCTGCATACTCTGGCGGCCAATCGGGTAAGCGAGCAGATGGGCTATGCTGGTCTGCATGCGTCTGATCTGCTACCACACATTCCACAGGCAATTGTACAGTGCCAAAGAAAGGCAGAATAAGATACATATGCTGTACGAGCATGAGCCGACCGGCTCATGCTCGTACAATTTCGTAGCGACTTTCACCGGGATCGTGAAGGTTCCTACGGCACGAATTGGCTCAGACAGATCAATCATGCGACGATCAATCACAATATTCTCACTCTTACGCAGGGCGGCAGCGATATCTTGGCTGGTGATCGATCCATAGAGGCGACCCTGGCTACCAACTCTCGCTTTAAAGGTGAGCGAAACCTCACTCAGCCGCTCAGCCTGCTGCCGATTTAACTCCGCCTGCTTCTCCAACTTGTGCTGTTCCGCGGCTATGCGTTGCTTGCGAGATGCCAACAGGCCGGGGGTTGCTCCAGCTGCTAGGCGACGCGGCAAGAGATAGTTACGGGCATAGCCATCGGCAACCTCTTTCAGGTCGCCAGCCTTTCCCAGACTTTCAATGTCTTGTAGTAAAATTATTTTCATGGTGTGACAAAACTCCTCATAGAGGCACGCTGAGACCCGCCTACCTCTTCTTGCAATAATACGGTTGCAAGTATACACCGTACCTCTACGTAAAGCAAGACTTCTTCATGTATTACAGCGGGTAAGCGTCGGACTTTGTTCCTAGTGCATTAGTCCCAAAACCTTTTGGGGAATGAGAGAATTTGGGGACACCCCAAACCCCGCCAAGGAGGCTTCGCCCCGTGGACCCCCAAGCCCTACTACCTCTCTTGTTTCTGCACTAGTAAACATACTATCCGGTAGGTTAGTAATTTTAGAAGAGGCATGCCATCAGATCCTCAGTTTATTTGACCGTTGTTATTTCAAAGACTGGAATGCCCCGCATACGAGCTTCATCAGCGAAGTTGGCAGTCAGATCATCTTGACCACGAGACTGACCATCCCATACAAGCACTGCAAGAACGGAATTTGCCGCTTGTTCTCTTTTATTATGAATAGCTTGTTGAGCAATAGTAAGCGCTTTATCGAGTATTACTTTGTTTGTAGTTATAAATATATTGTTATCCTCATCTGGTTCGCTAAGCACCATAAGATGCTTTGCTGCTTGCACTTCCTTTGTTATCCGGTCAAACAATGTCCCCCATTCCCCAGGACGATCTGTGACTGAGGCCGTACGAAAGCGATCTTGCGCGAATGGTAAGATGATGTAGCGCTCAATACCCAACTCCCCGGCAACATCTAATGCCAGCAGGTCGGCTCCGCAAGCCGCCGAGCAGACAAGAGCTGTCGCCTTGCGGTGTATGAGAAACTGATAGACGCGCTCTCGCACAAGGGCCGCATCATGTAAGGGAAAGCGAGTAATCTCGGCATCGGACGCATCAATGCGACGGCCTGCTAACGCAATGATCATATGTCTTCTCCTAAAGCCC
Source organism: Chloroflexota bacterium (assembly GCA_005879655.1). The sequence continues at coordinate 18,574 of VBJK01000244.1, forward strand.
GGTAGTGTAACTATGCAGGTACCCTCTCCTAGTGCAGAACCCCAAAACCCTTTGGGGAATGGGAGCATTTGGGGACACCCCAAACCCCACCAGGGTGGCTTCGCCAAATGCCACCCCCAATCCCTATCCCTCTCGTGTTTCTGCACTAGCTTTCTCAGCGCCTGCGGCGCTTCGCAAGTCGTTTGATGTGGTTGGTAGTTGGGCGCAGCCCAACCACCAACCACATCAAACAGGCGAGCTACCGCAGGTGGCGAGGCGTCCTGAACAGTTACGTTGTAACGTATATTATTACCGTGAATGTGGCTAATATATAGTTTTTTACTCGACGCTATCCTGACTCTAGAAATTTCTTTTTTCTAGTTTAAAGACACTTTAACTGTATTAAGAATCATTGTATCATGTTCTTGCCAATTGTCAAACGGACCATATACCTTATACCGAAGGGAGCTTTTCAAATTCGCCTGTAAGTGGTACTATACTTCAAAAGCACAGAACAAGTGTTAGCTCTCACATTCCGTGGTTTGAAACGAGAGTGGCTTCCGGTTACAAGTTGGAGATTCTAATGGAACTATTTAGGCGACTGCCGAGGTTGCAGCCCCTACCACGCAAGGCACAGGAACTTGTTCCAGCTGGAGAATGGAGCGCATACCCCGCTTTTCAGGACGATTTTGAGATACTAGAAAAAGAGTTACTACCAGCATTTCGTGAACTAGATAACGAAGCCATAAGTAAGCAGAACAGGTATCGATGGCTCTATATCATCTTGATCTTTGGTGGAGCGATGGCTACTATTCTTGGGATAACTCAACTAGCATTTACCAATGTGTCAGGGATTGGCATTACCGGAGCAATTGTCGCCGCCTTTTTAGCGGTTGCTACTGCTATGCTGCAAAGGTTTAAGGACCATGAGCGCTACTTAAACGCTCGCTTGGCCGCCGAACGGCTACGCAGTGAATATTTCTTATTTCTTGGGCATTATGGGCAGTATGCTAACGAGCAAGATCGCGTTCATTACCTGATTCGACAGGTGGTGGATCTTAAAGCAAAGGGTGAAATTGTATGAATCAGCGCGATGATCAGCAGTTCCTGGAACTGTATCGCAAATTTCGCTACGAGGATCAGCTCGTCTACTACCTGAATCGTCGAGGGGAATTTAGCAAGGCTCAGGCACAAGCGTTCTACATAATTATGGGGTTACTAGCCATCGTTGTTGTGGCAGGAACAATAGCGTCCTTTGATGTCCCCCCCTGGTTAAAATGGACGTGCTTGTTGGCCGCTGCTATTTGTCCAGTGCTCTCCACAGCATTTACGGCTTACAGTGCTCTGTATGGCTTTGAACAACAGGCAAAGTTGTACCAGGATACTATCCGCAACTTACAGCAAGCCCGTGTCCTTATGCCTGATGTGCAGCGAGGCTTGAGTCAGACAGACTTTGCAAACCAACTGGACAATTATGTGCAGGAGATTGAAAGTACTTTCCTTAAGGAACAAAGTCAATGGGGACAGTTCGCTAAGAACATGAAACCACCGGAACCATAGATTATCATAAGGAGTAACACCGTGAGATTGGTAAGCTTTGCAACCAGAGACCTTCCCAAACCGCATTTAGGCATTGTACGCGATGACGAGGTTGTCGATGTTGACTTGGCTGGGCAAGCGTTACGGCTCACCGCCCCTGATCAGATGCTTGATCTCATCGACAATTATGAACGCTACCTGCCCGCCCTCCAGGCCATCTTGCAGAAAGCTGGCCAGCGTCGCTTTACTCAGGTACGTACATTCTCAGATATTGGAGCCGCCCATCTGCTCAGTGAAGTAGTGTTAGCTGCACCAATTCCTCGTCCACGCAAAAACATTTTCTGTCTTGCCACCAACTATCAAGAGCACCTGCAAGAGACCGCCAACCTACGTGACCATAGCGGCATTATGCCAGAATATCCTGTCTTCTTCACTAAAGCACCCACTACCGTCAACAGCCCGTACGGAACCATCGTCATCGATCCCGCAATCTCTACAGAGATCGATTGGGAGGTTGAGCTGGCGGTGATCATTGGCAAGACTGGCAAAAACATTCGGCAAGAGGATGCGCCCTCGTACGTCTTTGGCTACACTGTGCTCAATGATCTAAGCGCGCGTGATATACAAACACGCCACCGGCAATTCTTCAAGGGCAAGAGCTTGGACGGCTTATGTCCCATGGGACCATGCATTGTCACAGCGGACGAGCTACCAGATCCTCACAATCTGGGCTTACGTTTGCGCGTCAATGGCATAACCAAACAGGCATCCAATACCAGCCTCATGATCTTCTCGATCAATACAGCCATTG
>VBJK01000244.1:20913-47538 GCA_005879655.1 Chloroflexota bacterium
CTACTGGCACGCCTGGCGGTGTTGGCTTTTCGCGTATGCCACCCGAATTTCTCATCCCCGGCGATGTTGTAGAGTCTGAAGTGGACGGCATTGGGATGCTACGCAATGCCGTGAGGTATGCGCGTTAAGAGGGGGTTCAGGGGGCGTAGCCCTCTAGTGGGGTTTGGGGTATCCCCAAAAACGTCTTTTGTTCTCTTTTGCCGCCGCAGGCGGCAGGAAAAAGGGAGTGCAGAGGGCCTCTCTCTGCTTGACGTGGATGCCTCTGAGCGCTCATGAATGCGGCTGCCAACCTTGCCTGCGATAGATTGCCAGAGTTTGCTGATCGCCAGGCACATAACTAACCATCGAGTGACTGACAATACCCGTCGAGACCGTTATTGCCGTTTGTAACGCAAGACAACCAAGTGTGCTATGCTGGACATGAAAAATAAAAGAAGGCTCTGGCTTGCCACTTGCTGAGGTTGCGGCGGCAATACGACGGAACTCAGGCAGATCACGGAGCTGCTTCAAAAGGACTTTGTACTCTGGCAAGTGCGTAATTCTGCGCGTATTGTATTGAAAATCTCGCACAAGGCGGCGCGCCAGATTTTCCCAGCCATGAAAATGACAGCGCAATATAGGATCGAAGAGAATGCCCAGCAGATGCACCTTCTCTTCCTGCGCCATCAGCTCTTGTATCTCAAACAGCGTAACCACTGCCGCATTCCACGAATGCAAATACCATAGCCGGTCGAGTGAATGAGCTGGATAGCCAGTATTCTGTACCAGCAAGCTAGCCAGTTCGCCAAAATCCAGGGGCATGCTTTCATAAGTATCATCGACCAGATGACCCGTTAAGGCTGTATATGCTTTGTAGAGCTGGTCACGAGCATTGCATGGCATTTCCAGCGCACGCGCAATATTTTGCACAACGTGCGGGGAAGGATTGAGCCGCTGCCCGGTCTCCAGATGGTAGACATAGGTGCGCGATAGACGTGTTGCTTGCGCCAGTTGTCCGTGCGACATACCACGTTGTCGGCGATAGCGCGTAATTAAGCGTGCGAAATCAGATACTTCGTTTGGTCCCATCTCATCTATCACCTTCTGATCAAAACAGCAAATTTACGGACTCGCGTTAGCTATGCTTCATTATAATCGCCAGACTTGTTAGCTGGCAACGTGGCTATCCCACCAAGTGCAACCTATAATATTGAAAGAAAGAGGCGGCTATTGCGCAACGACTAGAAGGTATCACGCAGCAAGTTACTGCTCAGCCCCCCACCGCCGGGCAACCACAAGGGATTGCCCAATATGCATCAACCTAACGCTTGACAGCAGGATTGCAAAGGGCTGCAAGCCCTTTGACGGGGTTTGGGGTGTCCCCAAATACCTCTTTTCTTCGCCGCCGCAGACGGCGAGAGGAGTGAAAGGGAGAGCTTGGGGACACCCCAAACCCCGCCAGAGGGGCCAAGCCTCCTGGACCCCCGGCTTAGGTTGATGCGTATTGGCAACCACAAGGGATTGCTTCTACAATGGTACGGGTCGGCTTTTGATGAGCGTTCGTACCATTGTAAGGGCAACACCTTGTGGTTGCCCGGCGGTGGGGCTGAACTATATTTTTTCAAGTACAGATGTGAAATAGTTCATTACTCATGAAGGAGATGCAGACAAGCTATGTCGATGACTGTCACACCAACCGAACAGGGAACCGCATTCCTGACCACGCCTGTGAGCAAAAGTGCGGACACCGTCTTTACGCCGGAGCAACGCGATGAAGAACAACGCTGGATCGAAGAATCCTGCGCAACCTTCGTACAACGCGAGGTATTGCCCAAGGTTGATGCCATTGAACACCAGGAAGCGGGTGTTGTACCGGGCTTGCTCAAGCTAGCCGGTGAACAGGGACTGCTCGGCATCGAAGTGCCTGAAGCGTACGGTGGTACTGAATTGGGTTTGCTCACCAGTGTCCTGGTGACATCGCAGCAGATCGAAGGCTCGTTCGCGGTAGCCTTCAGCGCGCATACGACCATCGGAACGCTCCCCATTGTCTACTACGGTACCGAAAAGCAGAAAGAGTACTATCTGCCCAAGTTGGCTTCCGGCGAGTGGATCTCGGCGTATGCATTGACCGAACCAGGTGTCGGCTCTGACGCGATGAACTTGAGCACGCGCGCGGAACTCTCCGAGGATGGCAAATACTATATTCTCAACGGTACCAAGCAATGGATCACCAATGCTGGCTTCGCCGATGTAATGGTCGCCTTTGCGCGTATCGGTAACGAGAAACCCACAGCCTTCATTGTCGAAAGCTCCTGGCCTGGCATCTCGACCGGACCTGAAGAGCACAAGATGGGCATCAAAGGTTCCTCCACGCGTCAGGTTATCTTCGAGGATGCTAAGGTTCCTGTCGAGAATCTGTTAGGGGAAATTCACAAGGGCTACAAGATTGCCTTCAATATCCTCAACCTGGGACGGCTCAAGCTGGGTGCAGGTACTATTGGTTCCTCACGCACCTCTCTGAAACGGGCCGCGACCTATACCACCGAGCGCAAAGCTTTCGGCAAGTTCTTGCACGAGTTCGGCATGATCAAAAAGAAATTGGCACGCATGGCCGCCGAGACGTATGCCGCCGAGAGCGAAATTTTCCGCACCGCCGCCAACATTGCTCAAGCGCAACATAGCGGTGGCGAAGATGCAGAAGTTATGTTTAAAGCAATTGAAGAGTATGCTATCGAAGCATCTATTGCCAAGATACACGGTAGCGAGACCCTGGCCTACGTGGTAGACGAGGGCGTACAGATCTTCGGTGGCTACGGCTTTATGCAAGAGTATCCCATCGAAAAGGCGTACCGAGACGCGCGTATTCAGCGTATCTTCGAGGGCACAAACGAGATCAACCGTATGGTAGCCTCCGGTACACTCTTCCGCCGCGTCCTCTCCGGCAAAATCAATCTGATGACCGTCTATGCCGAGATCGAAGCTCGTCTCAAAGCAGGCCAAGCACCCGACCGCGCAGGTGACAACGTACCAGAGGAACTGCGCGCCCCCATCAACGTGCTAGAGCGCACAAAAGATGCCACTGTTTATGCTGCCATGAAGGTCGCGGCAAAATATCAGAAGGGGATTGAGCAGGAACAGGAATTTATTGACTATCTAGGGAACCTGCTAGTTGAACTCTATGCCATAGATAGTGCTCTTGCTCGTGCTATTCAAGCGGTACGTCGGGGTGATGCTACAAGTGCAACCCAGGTTAAACTGGCACAACTCGCAGCCTGGCTCTCCTTCGCTCGCATGCGCACCAATCTGGATCAGATCATCATGGCCTATACAGAGGAAGCCCGCGTAGAGAAAGAACTGGCTCGTGTACGCTCATACATTGGCGACTACCTGCTCAATGGCGTAGCGCTACAGCGTGACCTGTCCGCGCTAGTCGTCGAAAAGCAAGGCTACCCATTGTAGACGTGCGACCGATTGCGCCAATTAACGACCAGATATTATACTGCTTAAACAACAACCTGTAATATACATGCATGGTGAGGTGAGCGTCAATTCGTAGCTGCGCAATTCATTGCGCTTGGCGCTCCTTTGTTTGTGGCCCTGGCGCAATGAATTGCGCAGCTACGAATTGACGCTCACCCTGCATGGTGTAACGTAAGAAATAAGGAGTCCATAGCCATGGCAGAAGTCGTCATTGTCAGTGCAGTACGCACACCTATCGGGAGAGCGAACAAAGGTGCGCTGTTGAGCGCGTGCCGAATCTTGATCGCTCATTGATAGAAGATGTCATTCTCGGTTGTGCCTTCCCCGAAGGGGAACAAGGCTCAAACGTAGCCCGTTTGGTTGGCATACTGGCTGGTCTGCCAGAGACCGCAGCAGGTGTCACCGTCAACCGCTTCTGTGCCTCCAGCCTACAAGCAGTGAATATGGCCGCACAGAACATTCTGCTCAACCTGGGTGAAGTCGTTGTTGCGGGCGGCGTTGAGTGTATGTCACGTGTCCCGATGGGCGGCTTCAACCCCAGCTACAATCCTCGTCTCGTCGAGGGGCAGGCCACCCTGTCAGCTTATCCTCCCTGTGAATTGGAGTACGGCTACGCCAGCTACATGCCGATGGGCGTAACCGCAGAGAACGTAGCGCGCAAATATAACATTAGTAGAGAGGCCCAGGATGCCTTTGCACTACGTAGCCACCAGCGCGCACTTGCCGCCATCGATAACGGCATTTTCAAACGAGAAATTGTTCCTGTACCTTTGCCTGACGGTCGTTTGATGGAGATCGACGAAGGCCCCCGCCGCGACACCTCACTGGCGAGACTTGCTAAGCTAGAATCAGCCTTTATCAAGGGTGGCACAGTGACGGCAGGTAACGCTAGTCCTCTCAACGATGGTGCATCCGCCGTCGTAGTGATGTCGGCGGAGCGAGCGCGCGACCTCGGTATCACGCCGTTGGCAAGGATACGTGCTATGTCCGTGGCGGGCGTGCGGCCCGATATCATGGGGATTGGTCCCGTGCCTGCCATGCGCAAACTTTTACAACGCGCTGGTTTACAGCTCAGCGACCTCGATATTATCGAGCTAAATGAAGCTTTCGCAGCTCAGAGTCTGGCCGTCGCGCAGGAGATGGGCATTGACGAAGAGAAGCTGAATCCGAATGGGGGTGCCATTGCGCTTGGTCATCCGCTCGGCTGTAGCGGTGCACGCCTGATCGTCACGCTGCTCAACGATCTGCAAACCAAAGATAAAACGCTGGGTATTGCCACCCTCTGTGTTGGTGGTGGTCAAGGTGTAGCCACGCTCATCGAGCGGCTATCATAAGCCCGCACAGCGCCGCCTGCGGCGGCAGGGCCATCCCCATGGGCGTTAACGGTAGCGCATGGCCCTGCCCGATGGGGGTCCAGGGGGCTTCGCCCCCCTGGTGGGGTTTGGGGTGTCCCCAAAAACCTCTTTTCTTCGCCGCCGCAGGCGGCGAGAGGCTTGAAAGGACTACTTGCCCCTCTCACTCCTTCTGGGTCCAGCATGGTACCTCATATGATTGTTGAGCCAACCATGTGAGGTACCATTTTATCAACTTCTGCCCGCTTGCCAGCCATACCTCATCCAATACCTTATCATAATATTGTGCACAATTAATAAGCAGACAATGCTATAATACTTCTATTGCTCATTATCTCAAACTAATGATGCGAAACTCACCTATCTTCTTCAATGGAGGGACCCATGAACGAGAAGCCGCCAACCGCCAATGCTGAAGCAGAGACCTCGCAATGCAAAGAGAGCAGTAGTGCAACCTTCGTCTTCATCGTGCTCTTTCTCATCAACTTCTTGAACTATCTAGATCGTTATGTGCTGATAGGGGCCGCAAACGGGATGGCAGGCGAGCTAGGCTTTGGCATAGATGGTATAGGCTACCTTGCCTCTGCATTTATCGTCCTCTTTACACTCAGTGTTGTTCCGCTAGGGGCCTGGGCTGATCGCAGCAAACGCAAAAATGTCATTGCCATCTGTGTAGCGTTCTGGAGTCTGGCAACCATGTTTACAGCCCTGGCTGGGAACTTTCTCCAATTGCTGATCGCGCGTATGCTGCTGGGCATTGGCGAAGGAGGCTATGCACCAGCCAGTAGTGCTATCCTGGCCGATTATTTTAGTCGAACTAAGCGGGCACAGGTATTGAGCTGGTGGTCCACTGCGACATTAGGGGGTTTAATGGTCGGTCTGATCGCTGGTGGAATTGTCGCAGGTCTTGGCGTTGGCGCATGGCGCTGGGCCTTCATCTTCTCTGGTATACCCGGCCTGCTCATCGCACTGCTGGCATGGCGTATACGTGAGCCACGGCGCAACGAGGCTGACGAGCAAGCAGCCCTACAAGACCCCACAGCCTATAGCGTAGAAGGCATTGCAGACAGGCTCGTGTTCTCAGGAAAAGTCTTAGCACAGATCCGTACACTGCTACGTATCAAAAGTCTCTTAGTCTTAACTGCCATGCAAACGTTCGCCTTCTTCGTACTGGCGGCTAGCGCGGTTTACCTGCCAACTTTGCTTCAGCAGAAAGACACTTTTGGCCTGAGTTCAGCGGCTGCCGGGTTGTATACCGGTATTGGTATTGTAGTTGCAGGTATTACAGGTATACTCATTGGTGGTTATCTGGCAGATGTACTAAGCAACCGTCATCCTGGCGCTCGTGTACTGATATGTGGTATTGGCTTCTTGATTAGTGCACCTTGCTATATGATAACATTTGTTATTGCCTTAACCACTCATAATATCTTCCTCTATAGCTGCTTCTTTTTCATTACCACACTCTTGCTGAACATGCACGCAGGCCCATCTACTGCTGCCACACAGGATATTGTGCCTTCAAGTGTACGCGCTTCGGCTATGGCTATCTCCATATTTCTTGCCCATTTTCTGGGTGATGCTGCATCGCCATCGCTAGTGGGTTTGCTGGCGCGCGTGATTGATCCTACGCACGGGCAGCATTTTCTAGCGAAGCTGGCGGGCTATGACTTGAGTCTGGCCCTGGTTTATACCTGTCCTGCTGCTCTGGTAATCGCTGGTCTGATCGGGATTCTTGGAGCGCGGTGGGTGAAGGGGGATATGGCAGCAGCGCAACTGGCGGAGGGTGTTTGATGTGGTTAGTTCACCAACCACATCAAACACTTATGCAGCGCCTGCCGCGCCGAACAAGCCGGACGAGAAGACCTGAAAAAGTTCCCTAACGTTATGGTAGTACCGGCGCTTTGCTAACCTCTGTGGCGGGAACCCAGGCCTGCCGATGGTTGTAGTTGATCTCGTACCAGAGGTTATGCGTTCCATCCTCGATGACGGTAAAGGCAGAAACAAACACAGCGTTCTTAGGGGCATCGCCGATGACGTTGGTGTCACTAGCAGTAGGTCTGCCGAAGACCTTAGCGACAGCACTGCCATCGGTTTGCAACGCGATAGCGGTTCCGGCACTTCCTGACTCCACACTACCAGGTGGCACAGCCAGCCACGCTAATATCGCGTGCTCAGGTGGTTGTGTTGGAGTTGGTGTGCTTGTTGGAGAAACGGTGGGAACCACTGTGCCTGTTGGAGTGGCAACAGGAGTTAGTGTGTTTGTTGGAGAAACGGTGGGAACCACTGTGCCTGTTGGAGTGGCAACAGGAGTTGGTGTGCTTGTTGGAGAAACGGTGGGAACCACTGTGCCTGTTGGAGAAGCAATGGGAGTTGGTGTGCTGGTTGGAGTGGGACGAGGCGTCACACTATACCAGATTTGGTACATAGTGTTCCCCGTACCAGCCTGATCGGGTACTTTCGCCAGCGAGTAATAGCTGATATTGGCTTCGACATTCGTAGTCTCGTCTGTTATATCATCGCCTGCTAGTCTCGAGATCAGTCCTGAGCGCGTATTAGGGCCATTGTACAGGTAGAAGAAGTTGAAATTTGCTGCCGTCTCTGTCCCTGCCTGACCAAGAGGCCGCCTCCCGGTATCGGGATGCAGGCTAAAGACATGAGTATCCCGTTGGTGTTTGGCCTTTGTAGGTGCCGGATCTTGTGCGTAGATCTGTTTGAGATAAAACTCCCACAACCAGTAGGAACCGGGATCAACATGATTGGGAGGAGTCGCAAGAGACGGTGAAGGCACCGTGCCATGACTGACAATATGATCGTGATCCGCTGGAATGTGATATTTCTTGGCAAGATAGGCGGAGAGCTTAGCAGATGCTAGATACTCGGTCGCGTTATACCAGAGGAAGCCAGTGGCCGCAAAACCAGCATGCTCGATACCGATTGAATGCTCGTTATACCAGCGGTTGCCGATGTGAAAAGCAATATCTTTTTCGTGGAGCATTTGATAGACAGTACCGTCGCTATCGACAATATAGTGAATGCTCACCCCACTCTGGATATCTTGAAAGACGTTAAGAGCATTCTGTGCCGTTCCTTCTATATCATGAATGCCGATGAGGTTAAGGGCGAACTCTTTTGGACGATCTGCGCCCAAGTAAGTACAGGGGGCATCATCAGGCAGAGGTTTACAATCAAACTTAGGGTCTACAATGCAGTTAATCGCCCCAGGAAACTCGGTCTTGCCGTCATCTACACACCCTTGAGGCAACGGCTTGTCCCCTCCAGTGTTGCCCGTCGATACAACATGTGGCTGCACTGGCTGGGGGGCTAATGTGACAGTTTCGCCAGTATCAGTTGTCGCACTAAAGCCACTGGCGATCAGCTTATAGACATGATCAGCGTACATACGTGCTGCACTTTGCGTGCTCGCATTGCTATAGGCCGCTACGGCCCCGTACCAATCGGCCAGAGAGCTTGGGGCAGTATGGTTAGGCGATTGCAGAAGCGCGTAACCCAAAAGGATGGCGGCCCCTCCTCGGATATTGGTCGCCATATCCTTTTTCAACTGATCAGGTGTGACACCAAGAGTCTGAGCCGCTTTCTCCAGGATATTGGCGCGATTATTCTTCGTCAGGTAAGCACTTAGACCACCATCTATCCCTCTGGGCAGAGAAGTCTCAAAGGAGTTTGTGACGAGGTGCATGCACCCATAGCCACCGTCGATGCTAGGAGCGCTACCATGATTGCTTAAACGGCCCTCCATATAACAAATAGCCTTCAAAAGAGCGACCGGCACACCAAACTGCTGAGAAGCCTGATCAAATGCTTGATTCACATTCTTAGCATTTTCTGTCGTCGCCTTTGCGTCTTGCATAGCGTGAATTTGCAGTCCGGCAATCGTTGCCAGGGCCAAGCAAACTGGCAAGGCAATGAGCAAGACACGAATTACAACTTTATTTTTTTGCTGCATTACTAAATTGATCTTTCATCTCTATCTTCTACAAGAAGATAGAAAACTAGCTAGAATATTGATAAGAGAACTCTCAAGGGGGTTGCTGCAAGGCTACGATGCCCACCAAACCTGCCTGCGTATGCAAACAAGAGGTATTTTCATATGATCTGACGGGCAGACATGTATACTTGCATAAATTAAATGATATAGGCATATTGGTCATAAATCAATATGTATGATAAATTGCTATGTTTTAGCATATTGAAATGTTGTGGGTCGTGGATAAGTAACAGTAGTAGCATATAGTCGTTTGAGCCAACTGAACGCGTGCGGAGCGAGTTGGTTAAGCTCTAAGCTTTACTTGGGTTAAGATGAATATGGCAACTGCGTAGCTGGCGGAGAGGGCTGTATCCGTCTCTCCTAGCGATATCCATAATTCTTGACTCAAAAACCATAGGACGGTATAATAATAAAGGTAAGAACACATGTTCGGAGTATGTTTGATGGGTGATAGATCAACTATTGAGTGGACAAATGCAACCTGGAACCCTGTTACTGGGTGTATACGCGTTAGCCCTGGCTGTGATCACTGCTACGCGCTAACATTTGCTGAGCGCTTTCGTGGGGTGCCTAACCATCCTTATGAGCAAGGCTTCGACCTGAAACTCTGGCCTGATCGGCTAGCACTCCCTTTTAGTTGGAAAAAGCCAAGACGTATCTTTGTAAACTCGATGAGTGATTTGTTTCATAAAGATGTACCAGATGACTTTATCCTTGACGTATTTGCTACAATGATTCGTGCTAACCAGCATATCTATCAGGTGCTAACGAAACGGCCATCTCGACTCGTTAATACGCAACTAACAGAAAAAATAACTGATAAGGTACTGAGTATAACCGGAAGTTCCTCCTGGCCTGCTCACATTTGGCTAGGGGTATCGGTCGAGACTGCTTCCTATTTCTGGCGTGTCGATGCTCTGCGCAAAGTACCCGCCTTTATTCGCTTCATAAGCGCTGAACCGTTGCTAGGACCTCTGGATGGGTTGTGCCTTAAAGACATTCATTGGCTGATCAGCGGTGGGGAGAGTGGTCCTGGCCATCGTTCCTGTGATCCCCAATGGGTACGCAATCTGCGTGATCTTTGTCAGGGTGCAGGAGTTGCTTTCTTCCATAAACAATGGGGTGGACGTATACCCAAGGCGGGAGGACGCTTACTCGATGGTAGGACTTGGGATGAATTTCCTCAAATACCTGAAATGGCATTAAAGAAATAACCCAAAGGTGGCTAGCCATTTTGTTATATTATGAGTGATACAGATAGAGTATGCTATCATCATTAAGCCACTTCGTTTTGGATGTATAAGCAAGTTTCCTGTTTTGCACAAGTTGCTTCACGGTAGCGATATACTCTGACTTCAAGTATCGCATAAAATGTTGTTCAACGATGCGCAACCAAATGAAGTTTCTGGTTTGTCTGGGATGTTTTGTGATTGTGTCTAATATTATGTGGTCTAGCCCGCTAATAGACCGCATTTCTCGCCAATCCATCTCTTCCCACAATCCCCCAGCCAAATCTGCCTGATGCATTCCAGCGAAGTAAGCGTTGACCATTATATCGTTCAACAGAACTAAAGCATCCCTGTGGCGCGAGGCAAACACAATGAAGTACTTTATTGTGTTTGCCTCGCGCCACAGGGATGCTTTAGGATAAGCTTCTATGAGCTGTATGTCCCTTTCTGCTGTCTCCGCATCTTGTCGCAAGATATCTTGCCAATAATCGCCTCCAAATGTTCTAGTCAACATGAGACGATAGTTCCTAATTTTCTCTTCATCCACCCGACCGGCTTCATCAACGTGGCGAGCTGCAAGACGATGCACACCAGGCATATTCATGGTCAGTAATATTTCTGTACTATAGCTAGGGTTGCGATTGAGAAAGGGGGCCAGCAAATCAAAGTTGCAACCAGTGGGACCAAACGGATCGAGGTAGAGAAAAACCGTTTGATCTTTGAGCGTTTTAAAAATTTCTGGCAGAACCCGTTGAGTGTCTCCTAATCGTGCTTCTGCTACCTTTGACCAACCTTTTCTTTGGATTTCTCTAGAGAGCTTGTCATAGTATTTGCGCTCGTTATTAATGAAGATTGCGTGATAGTTGCCCTTTGCCCATTCTTCAGCCTTCTCGCACATGATAAGGGGTGATCCATGTGAGCCATCTTCAAACACTCCGGGGCCTGCATATCCGTCTATCAGTAAAATAGATTGACCCCGCTTGTTTACTTTCGCCAGGTAAGGCTTCATATAGTTTGCTAAAACCTCATCCTTAATCTTTGACCACTCACGTTTTCCCTCAAAGAAATCTTCATTGCTTTCGCTCATTACAGCCTCCATAGGCATAGAGGACGGGAGAAGCTTGTTTTTACTGCCCGCCGGATATCTTTTCTTCCCCAGAGATAAGAATAGTACACTACAACAACATATTCCAGATATATTATAAACTTTTCTCGTCACCATTGCCCATTCCCAATACCCACAAGCGTTAATAATTTCGTCAAAGCATGGAAAGCGCTATAGTCTTTTGGACAGTACCGTGGATAATAGATGCTACCTTATCAGTATTAACTGTGTTATATTACTGACACCCACGAAACACATGAATATGTTTTCCAAGGAATGATGTTCTATAATTAAAGAAGCATATCAATGATCTATGAATAGGGGGCTTTATTATGGCTGAGGAACGGGGTCAGGTACGAACAATGGTTACAAGGCGTGTTGATGAGCTGAGCATCGCTTATCAGGCGCTAGCGAAAAAATCTCGGAGCTATGGGAGAATTGCTGTCATCTTCAAAGTTTGTGTGGTAGTGCTTGGGGCGTTTGTGGCCTTTCATGATTCAACAATGGTGATTTTTGGATCTGCTAATGCAGTAATCCATTTGTGTGCCAGTGTACTCATCGCGGTTTTAGCCGCTCTAGAAGCCGCTCTCCAGCTAGAGCGCAAAGCAGAGCGATTGAATATTATTGCTACGAAGTGTCGCAACGTTAAACGTTTGGCAGAGTCCGAACTCGTTAAGATCGATGCAACTACATCAGTTGAGAGTATTAAAGAGGCTGAACTAAAGATGCTTGATGACCTTGATCACCACTTCCAGGAGATTCAGGATCAGACCGCAGCCCTTAAAGTGAATGCTGTGCAACTTCTTGCTTCACCGTATTCAGAGCGCAAGAAGTAAAGGCGGAAGTATATTTTCTGTTCAAAAGTGGTTTCTTATGAGGAAGACATGGCACGAATTGGACAACAATTTGGCGACTATTGCCTGATCGATTCTATCGCAAATGGGGGAACAGCCAAGGTCTATTTAGGACAGCATGTGCATGATCCTTGTCACAAAGTTGCCATCAAAATTCTTAAAATGGGCATTGATGATCCCGCAATCGAAAGAATATTTTTACATGAAGTGAAAATTCTTACTCAGTTGCAGCATCCCAATATTATTCGTATCATTGCCTATGGCGTTCAAGACACGGAACCATATATTATCATGGAACGTGCTCAAGGTGGTGATCTTGGACAAATACCTCAACAATCACTCACGCCCAAGAAGATCTGTGCTTACGCCAGGCAGATTGCCAATGCTCTTCACTATGCTCATCAGCATCATAAGATTGTGCACAGTGATCTCAAGCCTCAAAACGTCTTTGTTGGTCAAGATGGAACCCTGATGGTTGGCGATTTCGGCTATGCTCGCGTTCTCCAGAGCACCCAACAGCATTCGTCTACGCCACAGGGATGGACATGGGCCTACACAGCTCCTGAGCAAATTGACGAAGAACGTTTCGGAAAACCTAGTCCAGCCAGTGACCAGTACGCGCTTGGCATGCACCAGCACATGAATAAAACTCCATCTTCGCTATGTAAGCGTGTGCCTGATCTTTCATCCAAAGTGCAGAAAGTGGTCTTCAAGGCGTTGGCGAAGCAACCAAGTGAGCGCCATCAAGATATTGTGACCTTTGCTGCTGAGTTGGAGAAGGCGTTGTCACCTGCAATAGCGCCTGCTAAGAGGAGCAAACTAAGCCTTCAATGGTGGTCTGCCATGGTAGTTCTTTTCGGGCTGACAGTATGGCTTATTAGTGTGATGCTGACAACTAACCCGAACATCTACATGGTGCTTTTCATACTTCTGATCATCTTTCTTCTTGTATTCTATACCATATCCTATACCCCGGCTCGCTCCAACAAAATCGAAGCGATGATAAAACAGGCTCTTACCTCTCCCTCCCGCTCTGGAGCACGTTTTAAGCGTCTCGATACCACCATGCAATGTGACATTGCTGAGCGCTTGCTGGCCTTCTATGAGTCAGCACAAAAGGAGCGACGTTTCGCTGATTGTGCTGCGATAGAACAGGTTATTATAAATTGGTTGCTAGCATTACAAGCAGAAGAAAAATATCCACAGCTACCATACACGCTTCATGATGCGATCTGTAATACACAGCAGCCAAAACGACAGAGAGCTGTTTTAACGTTACTAGCCGCGATCAGCGGGCAATTACGTTCAGCACCCTATAATATCTGCCCGCTACTCATCTCTTCATTACTTGCCCTCTGCGGACTGGATGCTATTGGGGAATATCAGCCTGCTACTCAATTGTCTGTAAGCCAGGATCTGGATGTTGCCGATCTGGCTCTCATAGTGCTCTCTTTTATGGGCCAGCGTGGACCTGCGGGCTTACTTCTACAAGAACTGCGACAGTACTTCAAGCAGTACCCGCAACAACTAGGGGACCTCGCCCGCTATTCACTGGAATGTGGCACACTGATTACACCCACATTTGTCCCTGTGGCCGAGGAGAATTATCAACAGTATGAGGCTGCTATCAGCAGATGGATACAGCTACGAGGTAGCTACAAGCGTACACAGATCACACCACAGAACATCAAGCTGTGTATCGACATCCACCAAACTTTGCTTGATTGTGCAGAAGAGGCAAAATACCCAATGGCCCTACACATATGCACGATGCTACAGCAAGCAAGTGAGCAAGCAACTGGTGCCCCTAAACCATGGCAAGAGATATGGCAAAACTATATGAAGAAGCAGCTAGATACAGGAGGCTATGTAAGCTATCAGCAAGCTGCTCTACTCTGGACAATGCTCTTCCTTGAAGAACGGGATCTGCAACCGCTGGCGGATCATGTTCTCACTGATTATCATAGCTCCCAAACCCCTAACGAACGTTACAGTCAACGTTTTCTTTCATTGCTAAGTTTCGACTGGAGAGACTTGAGATACTTGATAGGCTTGAGAGACTGGAGAGACTGGAGAGACTTGAGATACTTGAGATACTTGCTATTAACAAAAGATGTGACAGAACCAGCCTGCATAGCCCTCTCTTCTCAAGGATGTGCACCAGACATTGATCTACTCACTATACTGATGGGGCGCTTGTTGCAACTGCAAGAGAATGATGAAACGGGACCAGTGGTTGAAGCTGAGGTACACATGCTTGCCAATGCTGCACTGAGGTGTCTTACGATAGGAAGTATTGATGCTGAAATACGTGAGTCGGCATTGGATGTGATACGCTATTTACCTATGCGTACAGAGAGTGAAGTGCAATTTGTCTGGCAGGTTGTCAGTAGGGCGACCGAGAGGAATATCTACGATGCATGTGCATATGCATTAGGCCGTGCTAGGCCAAAGGATAATAAAGCATGGGAAGCGTTGAGTCAGGGACAAACGTCACAGGTGAAAGAAATAAGGCAGGCTGTAGCAAGCGTGTTGCAGCGAAGAAAATAGGTTAGCGCCACCTTGTTGAAGAAGTACAAATCGCACTAGACCAACTGAAAGGACAACAGCCATGACCAACCTACACTACTCCATGATCATCCAATGGGATAACAGAGACAACATCTTCGTCATACGCGTCCCCGAACTACCGGGCTGTGTCAGTCAGGGCAGCACTTACGAAGAAGCCGTTCAGCAAGGCAAGGACGCCATCGAAAGTTGGCTCATGGCAGCTCTCGCTAATAATGAGCTACTGCCACAGCCCAGAAACTACGCTGACACAGCAGCCTAAATTGCAAGGGTCAAATGCAAGAGCTTGGGAGGTTATCAAGCAACACTCCCATTGTACCTGATCTCACTGTATGATACAATTCTTGATAAGATATAAGGCATTGACTCGCGTTAGGAAACGGCATAATGGAAACACTTCACTGGACATCGCAGGATCTGGAACTGCTGCCAAATGATGGCAAACGGTATGAAATTATTGATGGGGAGCTATACGTGTCTAAACAGCCTCACTGGGAACATCAGTTTGTGAGCGGGCAGATTTTTGCCCTTCTGCAAGCCTGGAGTACTCAGACACAGCTGGGTATGCCTAATCTGGCACCAGGATTGATCTTTGCAGATGACGAAGATGTTGTCCCAGATGTTGTTTGGATTAGCTATCAGCGCTTAACTACCGCACTGCAAGCTGATGGGAAGTTGCACACCACGCCTGAGTTAGTAGTTGAAATACTCTCACCGGGGAGTACAAACCAGCGCAGAGACCGCGAAGTCAAACGCAAGCTCTATTCACGCCGTGGCGCAGAAGAATATTGGATTGTGAATTGGCAAGAGCGACGCATTGAAATCTATCGGCGAGTAGCAGCAGTTTTGACTCTGCATTGCACGCTTGATCAAGCTGACACCTTAGAATCTCCTCAACTTCCAGGCTTCTCCTGCCGCGTTAACCAACTATTCAGTAGCAAACCACTCCAATCATAAGCTGACGTTATATGATGATCATCATATAACGTCACTCCTTCTATATCAATCTTCTCCACTTCACACCCTTCAACATCCCTTCCCCTCACTATATTACCACCAACGGTAATACTTCACCTAACCATATATTTCACTTAAAATACTTCGTCATTTGAATAATGCTTGTATTTATGATACAATTCAAGGAACAACTGTTACGGGTACGTAACATAGTCTTACTAAGCAAGCACTCCATGCAATTGAAAAATAGCAAGTCTTCTATTGACACTACCATGATTTGCATTTAAGATTTGGCATTATTAGAAGTAGTTCCTTTTGATTGTTTTCGAGATCTTCGGGAAGGGTTGACAACTTCTATGTTGGACAAACCAAAGTCCAGGTTCGACCGCTTCTTGGTCGAACGTTTTCGCATTACCACCGGGTTTCATGAGGGACAGCTTGACATTATTGAACATTTAGTGCGGGGACGACGCGTTTTAGCTATCCAACGTACTGGATGGGGTAAGTCCCTTTGCTATCAAGTTGCCTGCTTGCGCTATCCCTACCTTACTATTGTTTTCTCACCTCTTAAGGCTCTGATGAGAGACCAATGCCAGCGATGTGAAGATGTGTATGAGATTCCATCTGCGATAGTTAGCTCTGACTTTGAAGAAGAAGAGAACGAAAAGACGCTGAAGAACGCTATCTCAGGCAATTTAAAGTTACTATTCATTGCACCCGAACGTTTACGCAACGAACTATGGCAACGCTATGTATTGCAAATGCGTATCAGTATGATTGTTATCGATGAAGCACACTGTATTTCTACCTGGGGACACGATTTCCGTCCAGATTATCAGCGTATTGTGAAGCTATTAAACGCTATACCAGCGAAAACTCCTGTGTTGGCATTGACGGCAACGGCGAATCAAAGAGTGGAAAGTGATATTCTGGCACAAATGGGCGAGGGAGTACAGGTCATACGCGGGACCATGCTGCGTCCCAATCTGCATTTACAAGTTGTGCATGTAGACGGCGATGATGAGAAGCTCAGCTATCTAGGGGAGGCATTACCGAACTGGGATGGCACGGGCCTTATTTATACGGCAACGCAACGTGACGCCGAATTTGTCGCTACATTTCTTACCAGTCAGGGCATGGTGGCCGAATATTATCATGCTGGCCGTGAAGATGCTATGCGGCAAATCATTGAACAAAATTTGATGGCCAATCAGTATAAAGTCGTTTGCTCGACTAATGCGCTTGGTATGGGCATTGACAAACGAGATATCCGCTTCATTGTGCACTATCACGTTCCTGCTTCGCCCATTCATTACTATCAAGAAATGGGACGCGCCGGGCGCGATGGCAATCCTGCTCACTGTCTTCTGCTGTATGATCCCGCTGATATGGCCATTCAGGAGCATTTTGTACGCATTGCCAAGCCTGAGGGCAAGCAATATACCAGGGTGTTAGAGCTACTGCGCAGTACTCCCCAGGGGCTACGAGAGAGCGATCTCATGCGTAGGACGGGCTTAACGCAATCGACGCTACGCAAGATCTTTATGGATCTGGAGGACCAGGCCCTGATCGAGCGACAGTCCAAAGGTGCTTATGTCGCTACTGGACGCACAGAGGCGGTCGATTTCTCCACCTACGATAGCGTACGTGCACACAAGCTCGATGAGTTAAGTGATATTCGCAAATATGCTCTACACGATGCCTGCTACATGGAATATCTGGCAACGTATCTAGGCGATCAACCTGGCACATCCTGTGGCGCGTGTGCGCATTGTCAGGCGAGCGCATTTTCCCCGGTACAGCCATCCGAAAGCGTACGTGGCGTAGTGGCTCAGTTCCTGGAGCGGGATTCTTTGCCGCTGATTGAGATGCGAACCGAACGGCGCGGTTTTAAGAAGCTTATTCTGCACGAGAATGGTTTATCCCTGTCATACTATGGCACAGGTCGTCTCGGCAAGCTGGTGAAAGAAGCTAAATATGCCGGGACAGGCACATTCGTGGAAGAACTGGTGACACTTACAGCAGAGGTTATACGTGAACGCTATCCAATTCAGGGGATTGGTGGTATAGTGTCTGTACCTCCTACAAAAAGTGGGGTCTTAGTCGAGGATTTCGCACAACGGGTTGCGGCTCAGCTCGGCATAATATATCTTTCAGTGCTGAATAAAGTTCGTGTTACTCGTGAGCAGAGAGATTGTACAAATTGGCGGCAAAAGCAGGAGAATGTTAGTGGTGCCTTTCGCGTCTATGCTGCTGAACTTGTTCGTGGACGAACACTCTTACTCATCGATGATATTTATGACTCAGGACATACGTTGCGGGCAGTGGGACAGGCATTAATGTGGGCAGGCGCTCGCACAGTTTATCCGTTCACCATTGCACGTACGAGGCACTCTGACGATCAGTAAGAAAGGGAATACGCACAAGGGATTTGAGGGAACAGGCATGTTGGTTATTGTTGGTGTTTGAACGTGGGTTATCCGTTCGTATTGTGAATAGTATTCTTGCGCTTTGGGGGAAGCAGCAAGGGCGTACGTTACAGGACTTCTTTGCTGCCGATGTTCAGGAATGGCGTGCCGTCTGCAATATTAGCGATGATATTGTGCAGAAGCTAGAGCAGGCACGCGAAAAGCAAGTTGCACAGGCATTTCTTGCTGAACAGTTACAATATGATCGTATTCAGGTCATTACTGTCCTTGATGCTGCCTATCCTGTCTTGCTCAAGCGCTCTCTTGGCTTAAGCCAACTTCCCCCGTTGCTCTTTGTTGCTGGCGATCTGAACGTCTTGCACAGACAAACTATTGCGATCATTGGTGCTCGCAAGGCTAGCAAGGAGAGTCTGGCCTTTACTACTATGGCTGCGCGCTATATTGCCGCCCACGGTGGTAATGTCATTAGTGGTTATGCGCGTGGTGTAGACTACGCCGCTTTTGAAGGCGCAAGCGGTGGGGAAGGTTATACCACGGCTGTACTACCACATGGCATACGTAAGTTGAGTAAGGTCCAGTTGCGAGAGCTGCAACCTGGGCTTGAGTCTGGCAAGGTTTTAGTACTCAGTCAGTTTCATCCTGTTGCTCCGTGGCAGATGAGCCGTGCCATGGAACGTAACCATGTCGTCACGGCGCTAGCTCACCTAGTGATTGTTGCTGAGTCGGATAAGAAAGGTGGGACATGGGATGGTGCAAACGAGGCATTGAAGCAGAAACGACCATTGTATGTACGCTCTGCTGAACCTACAACCTCTTTGCCTGGTAATCAGTTGCTGATTGCCAAAGGGGGACAACCATTGCCCTGGCCTCTTGAGCAACCAGAGCAAGTCTTTGCTCCCTTGCTGAAGGAAAGCGTCATATTGTTTCATAAGCAGCAAGAAGCGTCTGATCCTCCCACACAACTTTCGCGCACGTAAAAATGACAATAACAGCTATTACTTAACGAAGTTGTCATCTCAATAGCCAAATCAAGCGATACAAGAGTTTGCAACAGCTGAACAATGCATAATCTCAAACGTGAAGGTAGTTCCCGGCTGGATTTTGGCATAGTAAACGCGTGGGCCTGTGGGAACGTACGGGGCCATATCAGACTCTTCAGCGGTAATTAAGAGCGTACCCTGTGGTCGTAGTAAGTTCATGTGTTGATAGGTGAGTTTGTCAGTGTGAATGGCATTCCCATTCATGCTAAGAACCCAGTGGGGAACAGTAGTCTCAGTGGCAGGTGTTTCAATCCAGGCATAGTAAACGCGACCAGCGGGCGGATTGGCAACGTTGTCGATCGTAATTTGTACCTCGTCATATGTCCCTTCAGGAGCACGAGTCCTGCTGAGCCAAGGATAAGCACAAGAATGAGGAATGCAATCAGCCTGATCTTGCGTCCTTTGTTGCGCCGTGGCGGTGCAGGCACATCAGCAGGTGCTGGTTGATGCGGTACTGCTGGCGCAGCTGCCTGAGATGGTGTGGCCGCTGGAAGAGGGGTCGTTACAGCTCGCTGTGGCGGCAGAGCATTGCCAGCTTGACGATATGGACCTGCTGCTGGCTGCTGCACACCGATATGCAAGCCACCTGTTGGTGTCAAAGAAGACAAGTGCACTCCATTGGCGTTCTTACCAAGTGGTAAGTCTGAAGCTGGAAGGGGTAAGAGGCGCGCGGGTGGCGGCAAATGCATGGCCTCCGCCATCGCCAGCGTCAGTTCGCTCGCGCTAGAGAAACGATCCTCCGGTTTTTTTGCCAGGCTTTTGAGAATGACCGCGGAAAGTTCCGCCGAGATGTTCGGGTTAATCAAGGCTGGTGGTGTCGGCATCTCATGTAAATGTTGCATGAGAATAGCCAGGGTATTTGCGCCACGAAAAGGTGTAACACCTGTGACCATCTCGTAGAGAATAACACCCAGCGAATAGAGATCACCGCGTCGATCACCATGATGTCCTTGAGCCTGTTCAGGTGAGATATAGAGCGGTGTACCAAGCAAAGAACCAATCACAGTCCTGCTGGCGGCCCCCTGTAAACGCGCAATGCCGAAGTCTGTAAGAACAGGCTCACCCATCGGCTTGGCATTAGGTAGCCGTTGATCGAGCAGAATATTAGCGGGCTTGATGTCGCGGTGCACCATGCCTTGTTTGTGGGCGTAATCGAGGGCGAGGCTAATGCCCGTGAATAAGTAGAGTATATCGGTAGCAGGAGGAAACTGTCCTTTGCGCGAGGTAGCGCGCAGATAGTCCGCTAACGTCTGGCCTTCGACATAATCCATCACCATATAGGCCATAGTATCCTCACCATCCGCAGACGTGGAAGCTACCTGAAAATCATGGATCTGCACGATATGAGAGTGTCTGAGCGCAGCAATGAGCTGAGCCTCGCGCTCAAAACGAGCCACAAAATCGGGATTGTGCCGCATGTCTGTACGCAGCAGCTTAATCGCAACATAGCGCCCCAGTTGGGTATCGCGTGCTTTCCAGACCTCGCCCATTCCTCCGTGGGCCAGCCGTTTCTGTAGCTCGTATTTTCCCAGGTGTCGAAGCTCTGTGCTCATGGATAACCTTTTATAGATACAGTGGTAAGTCTTTTGTTACCATCAACGTTGCTAAAAGTTGAATAGCGTAATGTGCCTGCAATATCCCGCCCCTCACCTGATTGGTCGTCGGATTAAGCTGACCAATATAGGCATAAGTCACCTCATTGACCATATCATCCAACAAAGAGCCAGCCTCTGCCTGTTGTATCTGTGCAGGATCATCCACCATATGTATGAGTTTCAGGACATCTAGACGCGTCTTAGTGAGCCATATCTTTGCATTGTTGACATCGTCGAGGATACTCGCCGTAAGCTGACGTGTCTCCGGCGGGATATCGGTGGCTTTTGATACCTGATCGACGTGTAGTTGAATATGGTCAACATAGCCAGGTGGGTCCACTTCGAGTCGAGCCGGTGACTGAAGCTGTGGTGAAACCGTCAAGAGCGCGACCCTACTCAGAGCTGGATTAGCAGCATATAGCGTGCCAGGTGGCACATCAATCTGTACATTGGGCTGACCATCCAGGTAATCCAGGATACGCAGGAGTAGCGCCTTTATTAAATCCATATCGCTACGATTTGTGCTCGCACCGTGCCAGTCATCGCGCGCGCTAACAGCAGACTCCAGCAGTTTTCCAGTATTTCTAAATGCCCATACATCAAGTCCTCCCGGAAGGCCCAGAACTTTAATATTGGTCTCATTATAAAACAGATGGCGGATATGTACCAGGGCGCTAAAGCCTTTATTATCACCAGGAATCTGGTCTTGCGGAATTTCTGCGTAATAACGCCATGTGCTACGATCGCTCGGCGGTGTGTTCATATTCTCATTATCAGGTTGTTCTGTAATGAGTAAACGACTGGTTGCCGAGATCAAATTATTATGGTCCGGCTCACTGTACAAGTAATGAATATTCCCATTCTGTACAGGCAGATTATTGGTGATCAAAATGGGGGGCTGAACTGGACGCGGCGTGCCAATGATATCAGGATTAGGCTCTGGTGACAGATCACCGAGTAGCCAGGCATGGTAACTATTCCCTGCCTGTGGCTGTGGGATAGAGTGCAAGTCGATTTGCAATTGATCGGCAATGCCCTGTGCCGTTTGTAGATTCAACTGTCCACTGCTCAGATAGAAGGCACGGCCTACCATCTGTGTTAGAGTTTTTGGCTGTGTTGATAGAGCACGGTATGCAGCGATGCCACCAAGCACAAGCGTCAGTATTGCTGATACTGCCAAAGCGATGTAGAGCCATTGCTGCCACTTGACCGTACGCGATGGTGACGGTGGTAGAGAGGCCGTTGGACCAATGGGGGGAAACGGCGGTGGTGCTGTTGGCGTCATCCCAGGTGGCATGACCACAGGCGTGAAACCGGGCTGACTAATCGGGTTTGCTAACCCTGGTTGACTTGGCTGCGCTGGCGTCCACTGTGCACCTGACCAGAGGCCCTCCCGTGGCAGGATCGGCGTCACGTTAGGACCTGTCCCTGCCAGCCGCATTGAGGAAAACCTTGGTGGCAGTGGCGTGATATGGGTCGGCATCTCCTGCATGTCCGGCGGGTAGCCAGGGGGTCCTAGCCGTTCCGGCACGGGGAGATTGAGCGCTGCCACAAGAGCCGCAGTCATCGCCGACGCGCTAGAGAAGCGGGATGCTGGATCTTTGGCAATGCCTCGCATAATCACCAGAGCGAGTGTAGGCGGAATGTTCGGATTGATGAGCGTCGGAGCTGTAGGAGTGGCATTGATATGCTGAGCAAGCACCTCAACCGCTGTCTCACCACGGAAAGGTGGAACACCCGTCACCATCTCATAGAGAATAACACCCAGCGAATAAAGGTCACTTTGTTCATTGCCAGGATAGCCTCTGGCCTGCTCTGGCGAAGTGTAAAGAGGCGTACCCAGCTGTGTCCCACTCTGAGTGTTTGTCGAAATGCCCATGAGCTTGGCAACGCCAAAGTCGGTCAGAATGGGTTCGCCGATAGGATTCTGGGCCGTGTTGCCACGGTCTAACAAAATGTTGGCGGGCTTGATGTCTCGATGGATCATGCCCTTCTGGTGTGCATAATCAATTGCCAGGCTAATAGAGGTGAAAAGGTTGACGATCTCGCTCGCTGTGGGAATCTGCCCCTTATAGGAAGTATTGCGAATATAGTCCGCTAACGTCTGTCCTTCTACATAGTCCATTACCATATAGGCAATAGGAGCACTACTCCCCTCCGTTTCCACTGGTTGGTAGACGCGAAAATCGTGAATCTGCACAATATTGGGATGGTGGAGCGAGGCAATCAGCTGTGCTTCAAGTTGGAAACGCGTGAAAAAAGTTGGATCTTCGCGCAAATTCGGATGCAGCACTTTGATGGCCACAAAGCGCTGGAGTTGTGTATCGAAGGCTTTCCATACCTCCGCCACTCCTCCATGCCCTAATTGCTCCCGCAGTTCGTATTTATCAAGGCGCATTGGTGTCGTACTCATGACGAACGTTTCCTTTTCTTTCTGTATCGGGTAGTACCCAGGATGCTCTGAGCATAGTGCAAAAACACAAGAGCCAATAGGGATTTGGGGGTGGCATTTGGCGAAGCCACCCTGGCGGGGTTTGGGGTGTCCCGAATTTTCCCATTCCCCAAACCATTTTGGGATTGTGCACTAGGTAGCCTGGAATGGTCCAATAACGAAGGTAGCTAAGCCCTGGATGCTATAGTGAATTTGTGAGACACCTTCTTTGGCTAGCCCCGTATTTGGATCGACTTGGCCGACAAACGCGTTATTGGTGTTTACAAACATGTCATCAACAATAGACCTGGTTGATTCATCCGCAAGTTGCGTCGCTGACATCTGGATCAGCTTTCTGGCATCTCCATGTACAGCAGTCAACCATTGCTGCACATTGTTAATTGCATTGTTGATGCGAATAGCGAGCGCTCTTTGATCGGCGGTTGTACCAGGCGTCGAGATGATCTCACGCAGATGATTTCCGATATGAACCAGATAGCCAGGAGGACTCTGGTTTTGTGGGTCAATCTGTAAGAGCGCGACACGTGCTTTGGTCGCATCAATCAGCAGGGGAGCAGCTGCTATATCGGGCGGTAGGGGTTCCGTACTGATGTATTGTGAACCGACCAGGTAATCCAGCATGCGCGTGATCTGTCGGCGCATAAGTCCTGTATCACCGCTATTCTGAGCGTCGCGAATGCTACCAGCATACTCGAAGAGCTTCAGTGTGTTGTGGAAAAGCCAGATATCCAGGCCACCAACCAATCCAACTTGCTTAAGTTTGGGATCTTGCGCCAACAAATGGCGTAAGTGGTCAAGCAAGCTATAGCTTGCACCAGGCGACTTGGCTTGCGAGAATGAAGCTGTATAGCGCCAGGTACGTGTATCGAGTGACGGATTGGCTGGCGTTATCCCTGCATCTTCTTCAGTAATGCGGAAGCGACTATAAGTAGCAAGCATATCTGTATGTGAAGCGTTACCGGGATAGGTGAGATCTATCCTTCCACCATTAGAAGATTGTCCTAATAAAACAGGGGATAGGTCGGTCTGGCTATCACTATCACCGAGTAGCCAGATATAATAGGTCTTGCCCGGTTGCGGTGGAGGAATATCCGCCAGATCAATCTGTATACTATCGGCAATGCCCTGAGCATTTATCTCGTTGGTCTGTCCAGTACTGACAAAAAAGGCATGGCCAGCTATCGCATTTGGGGAAGGACCGTTCTCCTTCTTACCTGTATTGAGAAAGAAGAATGGAATTAACGATACTCCGACGACTAAAAATGCAAGCAAGACGATAAGTGGTACAAACCATTTTTTACCTCTAAGAGAATTATTGGTTTGTAGTGGCGGAGGGAACAGCGTTGGCGATGCTGGTACGCTGGGGAAGGGTTGCGAAGTGCTGTTAGGGGACATCATTGTCATCTGCGGACCGGTCTGTGAACTTCCTGACGGCACTTGAGCTACCATTGGCATAGATTGTGACCACTGCTGCTGCATTGCGAAATTCGGCATCGGAGTTTGCTGAGTTCTGGTAGCAGCCGGACCAGCTATCTCGGCGGTAGGAGCCTGAAGTCCAGCTGGAGCTTGATAGTGTGGCGATGAGCTAAGATGGGTCGAGTGGTTCAGCATTTCATCTGCACCATCTCCTCGTCCCAATCCCGCCGAGTTTGTAGCTAGACCACCAGACGAAGTGGCCACATCGCTGGCAAGATCTTGGGAGGATATATTGAGCGCCCTAGCGAGTGCAGTATTCATAGCTGCTGCATTAGAAAAGCGAGCCGCTGGATCTTTGGAGAGACTGCGCATAATAACGGCGGTTAACTCAGGCAAAAGGCGTGGATTAAGCCGCGTAGGAGGTGTAGGAGCCGCATTAATATGCTGCATGATAACAGCAGTAGGGGTTTCTCCCTGGTAGGGTGGTGTTCCCGTGCACAGTTCGTAAAGAATAGCTCCCAGGGCGTAGATATCGCTTTGTGCGTTCTCCTCCTTGCCCTGAGCCTGTTCGGGTGCGATGTAATAGAGATCGTTGAGCGGCAAGGTAAGCAACGGTTGGAGCATGCTGGTACCGAACCCAATCAGCTTAGGAGTCCCGCCAATAGTATCAGTGCTCCCACGCTTGTCCAGCATAATACTGCTGGGCCTGATCGCGCCATGAATAACGCCTTGTTGATAGGCATAATCAACGGCAGAGATAAGCGGGATCATAAGACGAGCGATCTCGTGCACTGAGGGAATGTTCCCTGTTTGTCGTATTG
The DNA here is from genome assembly GCA_005879655.1 of Chloroflexota bacterium. The sequence continues at coordinate 46,200 of VBJK01000244.1, forward strand.
CGTGGATATAGTTGGACAAGATCTGCCCTTCGATATACTCCATTACAATAGAGACATGAGTAACAGGATTTGCCGGTTCTTGTGCGATCTGGATATCGGTGATGGGCACAATATACGTGTGGCGCAAGGACATGAGTCCTGGCATCTTTTGGGTGAAGCGTTCGATTGCATGAGGCATAGACTGCGTATTGACATGCATTAATTTCACCACAACATAGCGACGCTGTTGTGTATCAAATGCTTTCCATACCTCGCTAATGGCATCATTGGCCAAGCGTTGTTGCAATTCGTACCGACTGGGATGTCCCTGATTGATATTCATAAAGACTTCCTCTTTTGTGCATGCAGGACTTTTTCAGTACAAGATATGCACGCTGCTAGTGCTTCTAATAAAGGTGGTCACTACGACCTCTAGTCTGCCAGCGTATGTGCAAAGAAGATAATGTCATAAGACTGAAGAAAACACAATGCCATGGTAATTATACATGCTTCTCTTTAAGAAAGAAAATCCCCTGCCTAATAACAATGCTTATCAATTGTTGCTATACGATGACAATGAAGCAATGATTGTCCGTACTCATACCTTTTTTAACTGAAGCCTCACTCAATATTACTACTCGACAAACGCTTGACAAGGACGAACCCTGCTTACCGGGTAGAGGTGGCTTCTCTTTGTGGAGCAATGTTATGGCTCCTAGCGCACTACCTATGATTAAGAGTAGCAGCAGCAGAGCAACAATGAGAATATAAATGGGTGTGTCAGTGAAACGTTGGCTTGACCGTCGTATTTTAGGAGGCCGCGTCACCAGCGGTGAGCCGAGCGTCGGCGGAGTGGTAGCGAGCGGACTTTGGCTAGCAGGCAACGGCATAGATGGATGATTTTCCGTCAGGGGCTTTGAGGTAGTGCGTGTGATTTCAACGAATAGTGGCTTGCTTATGCCTGAGGAAGCAATAGTACGACTATTGGACTGTCTGGAACAGGCATTGGCAATAGCTGATGACAAGAGCGAAGCCGTTGAAAAGCGTGCTGCGGGGTCTTTTGCCATCGCGCGTAGGATGACCGCTGATAGCGCATTGGGAATGTTAGGGTTGATCAGCTTGGGTGGCGTTGGGAGTATATCGATATGTTGCATCATCACAACAATCGAGCTGCTATCGCGGAAAGGTTGTATGCCTGTGCACATCTCATATAAAATCACGCCCAGTACATAAATGTCACTGAGGTTGGTGGGAGCCTGACCATTGGCTTGCTCAGGTGACATATAGAGTGGAGAGGCAATGCCAACTGGATCACCTAGCAGTTGGAAGAGACCTAGATCAGTCAAGAGAGGCTCTCCGG
>VBJK01000353.1 GCA_005879655.1 Chloroflexota bacterium
ACACCGCCGTCAAAATCCGAAATCGTCTACCAACGAAAGCTCTCAATGGCAGAACTCCTCACGAAGTTTGGTTCAACGAACGTCACAGACCCTCTATTAGGCACTTTCGTCAATTCGGCTGTATCGCGTATGCTCAAATTCCCATCAAGAACATCGGCAGAAGCAACAAGGTAGCCCCACGCTCCATTCAATGCTGCTATCTCGGCGTCATAGGTACCAAACTTTATCGCCTATGGGATCCTGTTCACAAGCGAATTGTCATCTCTCGAGACGTTATCTTTCATGAAAATCAATTTCTTAATCCTTCCGTTTTCGGCAATATTCAACATTCTCAACATAAATTTCAAACCCCGTTTGATCCTATGAATGACACAGAACCTACCAACTACATTGTTTCACCTCATCCTCCGCGACCTGCCTATCGCCCAACGCCTCCTGCGGCTAATCGAGCCTCTCAAGCTCAACCATCTACATCTACTGCTTTCACAGCACCTATTATTCCTCGTCCTACAACCTACGAATTCTCGGATTCCGAATCTGATCACGAAGAATTACCTTTTACGCCAATTCAAACTAAAATTATACAACTAAGACACTCTAATCGTTCACGACAACCCTCACACAAAGCCCGTGAAAATCAAGCTCAAGCCAAGCTAACAACAACAACGCCTTCACTTCAGCACATTCCTTCCTTCGCTCCGCCCGAAGAACCTTCTTCAATTGAAGAAGCACTCCGCTCTCCTCACGCGACACAATGGCTAGAAGCATATCATATCGAAAACAACTCTCTTGAAGCCAATGGCACATGGACCCTCGTCCCTCGACCTGTCGATCGCAAAGTTATCGGCACAAAAGTCGTCTTCCGTCTCAAAGACGCTGAAACACCTACCCCACGCTTCAAAGCTCGAATTGTCGCTCAAGGTTACACGCAAATCCCTGGTCTCGATTATACCGACACCTTCGCTCCCGTCGTCAAAGCTGCGTCCATTCGCATTCTCTTCGCGATCGCCTTCATACTTCAACTTCTCATTTTTCAATTCGACTTCGAAACCGCGTTTCTCAATACAAAAATTGACCACGAAGTCTATGTCGAACAACCTCCTTATCTCGAAGTTCGCAATCGTCGCGATTGGGTCTACCTCCTCAACAAAGCCCTCTATGGTCTCAAACAGTCACCGCTTTTATGGTCCAACGATCTCAAGGACGCTCTTATCGAAATCGGCTTCGAACAGTCCATCGCAGATGAATCAATATTCGTCTATGACAAGAACGGATTTTACATCATTATTGCTGTCTACGTCGACGACATCCTCGCTCTAGCGAAAACCCACGACGAAATCCAATTTGTCTACAAATCTCTCTCTCAAAAATTCAAACTACGCAATCTTGGCCCTGTCAAGAAGTTCCTCGGTCTCGACATCTATCGACCCACTCCTACTGGTCCAGTCTATCTGTCTCAATCTACTTACGCACGCAAAATGCTTCACAAATTCTACATGGCGAAATGCAATCCAGTAAAAACTCCATGCGAATCCTCCGTTCAACTTCACAAACGCACTCCTGACGAAGAATCCGCAAACGGCGAACTCTACCGTCAAATGATCGGCTCTCTCATGTTTCTTGCGCAATATGCTCGACCCGATATCTCATATGCAGTCTCAGCGCTCTCACAATTCAATAAAGACCCGTCAATTCACCATTTCCGAGCAGTCAAACATCTCTTACGCTATATTCAAGCTACAAAGGACCTCTCCATTGTTTTCAACGGAAATTCCAACAATTCACTCATCGGTTATTCGGACGCAAACTATGCTAACAATCCCGATGATCGCAAATCTACCTCCGGTATACTCTTTTTCATTGCAAACGGCATTATATCCTTCCAAAGCTCAAAACAATCCGTCATCGCAATGTCTACAATGGAATCCGAATATATGGCTCTCTCCGAAGCCGCAAAAGAAGCCATCTTCTTACTCAAATTACTTCGCTCTCTTAAATTCGATGCCAATCAACCTGTTCTCATCAAAACTGACTCCGAGTCCGCTCTCGATCACGTCAAAAATAACGTCAAGCACGCTCGTACAAAACACATCGACATTCGTCATCATTTTATTCGCAGCGCCTGCTCTGACGGTCATGTTACTCTTCAACATGTTCCTTCTGCGTCCCAAATTGCCGACGTTCTAACTAAACCTCTCGGAGCTACAAAACACGCTGAAGCAATCAAAATGCTCAATCTCGTTCCTTTTCCTCCAACATCAAACACTCATTGACCCTCGGTCACCTTTTCAAATGCAACAGCATTTTCATCATGAAACATGGATATTTCAAAGCTCAAAAAAAAAAGGGAAAAAGCATGTTGGAAATTATATAGGTCACAACCCTACTACTATAAATAGTCTTCTATACGATCTTCTAGCTCTAAGGAATATCACACTCATTACCATCATAATCCTGTCGTTCCTAGATCTTGCTCAGCTCCTCCGTGGAGCTTTAAATCCTTCAGACACGCGAATGTACTATTGGACCGAATTAAAATCGCCGAAGACTATTTGGAGACTATTCCATGTCTATTACAATTAATGCTTGCTTGGAGACTATTTCATGTCTATTACAATTGATGCTTGCATTATGTTAAATTACTTGTTCTTGAATTGAAACCGAATATAAATATCAATAAACATAT
>VBJK01000354.1 GCA_005879655.1 Chloroflexota bacterium
TCCGCGTCGATGTGAACTCTTGGCGGAGATCAGCCTGTTATCCCCGGCGTACCTTTTATCCGTTGAGCGATGGCCCTTCCATACGGGACCACCGGATCACTAAGGCCTACTTTCGTACCTGCTCGACTTGTAGGTCTCGCAGTCAAGCTCCCTTCTGCCTTTACGCTCTACGGCTGGTTTCCAATCAGCCTGAGGGAACCTTCGCGCGCCTCCGTTACGATTTGGGAGGCGACCGCCCCAGTCAAACTACCCGCCTGACAATGTCCAGGATCCGGATCACGGACCTCTGTTAGAGCTCCAGTACGCTAAGGGTGGTATTTCACCGTTGGCTCCACCGATGCTAGCGCACCGGCTTCACAGCCTCCCACCTATCCTACACATAGCGCACCGGGGCTCACTGCCAGGGTGCAGTAAAGGTGCACAGGGTCTTTCCGTCTACGTGCGGGTAACCGGCATCTTCACCGGTGCTACAGATTCGCTGAGCCCCCTGTAGAGACAGCTCCCAGATCGTTACGCCATTCGTGCAGGTCGGAACTTACCCGACAAGGAATTTCGCTACCTTAGGACCGTTATAGTTACGGCCGCCGTTTACCGGGGCTTCGATTCAGAGCTTCGCACTGTCCGAAGACAATGCTGACCCCTCCTCTTAACCTTCCGGCACCGGGCAGGCGTCAGACCCTATACGTCGTTTTTGACTTTGCAGAGTCCTGTGTTTTTAGTAAACAGTCGCCTGGGACTTTTCACTGCGACCGCCAGACGCTTCAGGAGCAAGTCCCTACACGTCCAACGGCACACCTTCTCCCGAAGTTACGGTGTGAGTTTGCCGAGTTCCTTTACAGGGGATCACTCAAGCGCCTTGGGATTCTCTCCCCGTCTACCTGTGTCGGTTTACGGTACGGTCGGCCCGGACTCTCCTTAGAGGTTTTTCTTGGCAGCATGGAGTCACCCGCTTTGCGGCCCGAAGGCCTCGACATCACGCCTCAGCGTTATGGAAGAGCGGATTTGCCTACCCTTCCCGCCTACACGCTTGAACCTGCACATCCAATGGCAGGCCGGGCTATCCTTCTGCGTCACCCCATCGTATTAACGATTCCGTGCCGGTACAGGAATATTAACCTGTTGTCCATCGACTACGCCTTTCGGCCTCGCCTTAGGGACCGACTAACCCTGAGCGGATTGACCTTCCTCAGGAAACCTTAGACTTTCGGCGAGCGTGGTTCTCACACGCTTTATCGCTACTTGTGCCGGCAGGGTCACTTCCGTACGCTCCACCAGTCCTTCCGGTCTGACTTCAACGCCTACGGAAAGCTCCTCTACCACTCCAGAATCCCGAAGGACCCTGAAATCCGCAGCTTCGGTGATCCGCTTGAGCCCCGTTGAATTATCGGCACAGAGCCGCTTGACCAGTGAGCTATTACGCTTTCTTTAAAGGGTGGCTGCTTCTAAGCCAACCTCCTGGCTGTCTGGGCGTCTCCACATCCTTTTCCACTTAGCGGATACTTAGGGACCTTAGCTGGCGGTCTGGGTTCTTTCCCTCTCGACCACGGAGCTTATCCCCCGTAGTCTGACTCCCGTGGTACACATGCACGGCATTCGGAGTTTGATTGGATTCGGTAAGCTGGTAGGCCCCCTAGTCCATTCAGTGCTCTACCTCCGCGATGCAACCCACGAGGCTAGCCCTAAAGCTATTTCGAGGAGAACGAGCTATCACGAGATTTGATTAGCCTTTCACCCCTACCCACAGCTCATCCAAGCTGTTTTCAACCAACACTGGTTCGGGCCTCCACTGCGTGTTACCGCAGCTTCACCCTGGCCATGGGTAGATCATCTCGCTTCGCGTCTACTACCACTGACTTAGTCGCCCTATTCAGACTCGCTTTCGCTTCGGCTCGGCACGACGCTTCGCCTTGCCAGTGACAGTAACTAGCCGGCTCATTATGCAAAAGGCACGCGGTCGCGCGTGACCTTACGGCCATAGCGCTTCCACTGCTTGTAGATACACGGTTTCAGGTACTATTTCACTCCCCTAACAGGGGTGCTTTTCACCTTTCCCTCACGGTACTGGTTCACTATCGGTCGCAGAGGAGTATTTAGCCTTGGATCATGGTCGACCCAGCTTCCCACGGGGTTCCACGTGCCCCGTGGTACTCGGGAACACTGCCAGGAAGTCATCAACTTTTCACTTACGGGGCTTTCACCCTCTATGGCGGCTCGTTCCAGAGACCTTCTGCTAAGCTGATGATTTCTTACTTCCCGGACCGGCCGCAACCGATCCCTGCAACGTCCCACAACCCCGGTAAGGCAACGCTTGCGGGCTTGACACCCTACCGGTTTGGGCTCTTCCGCGTTCGCTCGCCGCTACTGACGGAATCACTCTTGTTTTCTCTTCCTGGGGGTACTGAGATGGTTCACTTCCCCCCGTTCGCTTCCACCGAGCTATGCATTCACCCGGCGATGACTGGGTATTGCCCAGCCGGGTTGCCCCATTCGGAAATCCCCGGATCAAAGCCTGTTTGCGGCTCCCCGAGGCTTTTCGCAGCTTACCGCGTCCTTCTTCGCCTCTCTGCGCCAAGGCATCCACCGTGTACCCTTAGTAGCTTGACCAAACTTGAGCACTTGCATCTCAGCGACGCTTCAGATCTGAAAAAGAACCTCTGGTGGAGCTGATCGGGTTCGAACCGACGACCTCCGCCTTGCAAGGGCGGCGCTCTCCCAACTGAGCTACAGCCCCCTGTTGGCGACCAGAGCGCGCGGGATGGTGGGCCTAGGTAGATTTGAACTACCGACCTCACGCTTATCAGGCGTGCGCTCTAACCAACTGAGCTATAGGCCCAGACGGGGAACCGCGCCGATTCCCTGGAAACCAGATAGAGGATGAGTTGAGTGTCAGCGGATCGACCTTGGTGGCGAGGTTCCGTTCACCCGTAAGGGCTTCAGGCTTCGCTCGCTCCTAGAAAGGAGGTGATCCAGCCACAGGTTCTCCTACAGCTACCTTGTTACGACTTCACCCCAATCGCTGGGCATACCATGGACGGCTACCTCCCCGAAGGGTTAGAGCACCGGCTTCCGGTACAACCAACTTTCGTGATGTGACGGGCGGTGTGTACAAGGCCCGGGAACGTATTCACCCCAGCGTGCTGATCTGGGATTACTAGCGATTCCAGCTTCATGCAGTCGAGTTGCAGACTGCAATCCGTACTGAGGAC
>VBJK01000355.1 GCA_005879655.1 Chloroflexota bacterium
TGCTCTTTGACCACTGTTAAGGCATCTTTCACGTTCTTGATCCCCTTCAGATCCAGGCGAAGTGGGAAGACGGAAGTAAACCAGCCAACCGTGCGCGAGACATCTACCCCCACAAAGAGGTCCTGTCGTCCATGCCCCTCCAGGTCTATCAGTACAGCAGGTTCGTCCGTCCACTGTACCAACGTCCAGGCTAAGGCGGTCAGCAGTACCTCGTTCATCTGGGTATGATAGATTGCAGGTACACGTGAGAGCAGAGCAAGGGTCTCCTCTTCTGTCAGGGTACGCGAGACGACAGCAGTTGCAGCGACGGTGCTTTGCCGTCCATGAGACGGATCATCCAGGGGCAAGGGCGATGTCTGCTCAAGCGTTCTGGCGAGCCAATAGCTCTGTTCTTCTCGTATGGCATCTGACCTGGCATACTGTACGAGATGCTCAGCCCATGTCTTGAAGGAACTTGTTTTGGCTGGCAGCTTGATCGGCTCACCAAGCACTCTCTGCGTGGATGCAATCTGCAAATCTTCTAGCAAAATACGCCAGGAGACGCCATCGACTGCTAAATGATGAATCACTATCAGCAAGAGCCTGGTGCGTCCTCTGCCTCTATCAAAGAGTATTACGCGCAAGAGGGGTCCTTCTCTGAGATTGAGACTGGCTTGTGTCTCTTGCGCAAGTCGCGTGGCCGTGAGATCCTGCTCAGAATGGCTCAAGTGTTGCAGGTCGATAATGACTAGCGGTAGGGTATGAGTGTTGGGATCAGCAAGCACTTGTTCAGGGACGAAGCGTAGCCGTAATACATCGTGTTGCCTCAGCCAGACAGCAACAACTTCTTGTAAGAAGCCGCCCCCGATCTGCTCACCTACTTGCAGGAACAGCGCTTGATTCCAATGATGAGGGGCAGAGAGATGCAGCTCGAAAAACCAGTGTTGGATCGGTGTCAGAGGCACAGTACCTACTACGGGACCTTGTTCAGCTAGCACGTGCGTCCCAACTTCAACCGTACGACTCAATTGCTCAATGGTTTGGTGCTGGAAAAGCTGTTTTGACGTAAAGTGTAAGCCTCTCTGCTTGCCACGTGCAACCATTTGCAAACTCAAGATCGAATCTCCTCCCAGTTCAAAGAAGTTATCACGTAGGCCGATCTGTGGGGTCTGTAACACCTCAGTCCATAGAGCTACTAACGCTTGCTCAAGCGCAGTGCGAGGGGCAGGAATGTCTTTCGGCTCTTGTAGGCTTGGGGCTGGTAATGCTGCCTGATCCAGCTTGCCATTGAGCAGGCGTGGCAGTTGCGGGAGTGGTACAAAGATGGCAGGTACCATGTATGCAGGCAGGTTTTCTTGTAGATAGTGTCGTAGTTCATCTGTACTGATCTGCTTAGCATCATCTACAACAATGTAGGCAACGAGCTTCTTATTGTGCGAAGGATCTTGCCATAGCGAGACGGCCACTTCCTTCGTGCCTGGATAGTGCAGGAGCGCCTCCTCAATCTCCCCTAATTCGATGCGATAACCCCTCACTTTCACTTGTTGGTCTAAGCGACCAACGTACTCGATGGTTCCATCGGGCTGGTAACGGGCCAGGTCGCCGGTGCGGTAGATGCGTTCCCCCGCGTTGCTGCCTATGGGACACGGCACGAACTTCTCGGCTGTCAGATCTGCTTGATCCAGGTAGCCACGAGCTATTCCCAGTCCGCCTAGACACAGTTCGGCTACCATCCCGATAGGGACTGGATACATGGCTTCCTGCAACAAGTAGATCTGCATATTGGCTATGGGCCTGCCGATTGGAACACGACCGACGCATGCTTGTCCTTGGTCCTGATATGCACTACTCCACACGGTTGCTTCAGTGGGGCCGTATTCATTAGAAAACAGTGTTTGGGGTAGCATGGCTCGATGCTGCTCTAGCAAGCTCAGCGGGCAGCTTTCTCCTGCCACGATCACTGTGCGTAGACTGCTCAGCTCTTGCGCTTGTCCCTGCGCGAGAACAGCCGCATACAGGGAGGCAATACTAAGCATGTGCCCGATGTTCTGTTGGGCTATGAAGGTGGGAAGCTGATCGAGTCCCTCATAGAGCGCTTCGTGAGGCAAGACTAACGTGCCCCCCTGACACAGAGTCCAGTACAAGCCTGCTACCGAACTATCAAAAGAGAGAGGGGAAAGCAAGAGATAACGCTCGACTTTCTCCTGATAAAAGGAGAAACGAGCCAGCGTGGCATGCACGACATTGGCGTGGCTGATCAGTACGCCTTTTGCTCTGCCCGTTGATCCAGAGGTAAAGATGGCATATGCCAAATGCCATGGGATTGTTGCACAAGGCAGATTGGTCGCGTGATGCTGCCAGAAGACGGGCTGATGATCCTGCAAAGAAAGCAGCATGACACCTTCATGCTGCAATTGTCCACGCATGACCTCATCGACAAGTACAAGCTTGACGCGCATCTGCTGTAAAAGTCCAGTCAACTGAGCTTGGGGTGCTTTAGGGTCGAGCGGGGCATAGGCTCCTCCTGCCTTGAGCACGGCAAGCAAGGCCACAATGATGGCAGGGCAGCGCTGCATGCACACAGCAACCAACACCTCGAGCGTCTCGTTCTCAAAGACTAAGGCCACAGCATCAGGAGTCTCTTGCACTTGCTGTTCAAAGAGTTGGTGCAGGCAGAGGTCCTGTGGCAGCTCGCATTGGGTGGCATTCCATCTCAGCAGCATCAGGTCTCGATCGGCGGGCGTGAGCAAGGGCAATGCAGAGATATGCTGCTGTGGATTTTGCACGATCCCTTCAAGTAAGGTCTGCCAATGCGCCAGCAGATGTGCGATACTCTCGGACTCGAACAGATCCGTGCAGTACTCCAGGGAGCAGCGTAGCCCTTGCTCTGTTTCGGCTATTGCAAGCGTGAGATCAAACTTGCTCATCGTGCTCTCGACGGCCAATGGCCTGACACCCGCTTCTAGCAGTTCCGCTGGCGCAAGTTCTGCATGTTGTAGCACAAACATTACCTGGAAGAGAGGTGAACGGCTCAGATCGCGTTCAGGTTGTAGCGCCTCAACAATTTTCTCGAATGGGATATCCTGATGCGTATAGGCTTGCAGTGCGGTTTCGCGTGTCTGTGCGAGCACTTGTAGAAAGGTCGGATCGCCTCCGAGATCGGCACGCATCACCAGCGTGTTCACAAAAAAGCCGATCAGTCCCTCTAGTTCTGCTTGTCTGCGATTGGCTATAGGCGTTCCCACGACGATATCACTCTGGCCTGTATAGCGCAATAAGAGCACTTGAAAGGCTGAGAGTAGTGTCATGAATAGGGTGACATGACAGGACCTACTTAACGCTATCAACCCTTCGGAGAGCACTTGTGGCAACTGTTGCTCTTGTCTGGCTCCCCGATACGATTGGATAGCTGGACGGGGGTGATCAGTGGGAAGAAGCATCGGTGACACCTCTGCCAGTTGTTTGCGCCAGTAGGCCAGTTGTGCATCTAACAATGGACCCTGTAGAAGCTGGCGTTGCCACAGGGTATAGTCGGCGTACTGGATCGGTAAGGGGGGCAGTGTGGTCTGTTGTCTTGCGACATTGGTCCGGTATAGAGTGACTAGTTCGTGCACGAAGACTGTGCTGGACCAGCCGTCGGTGATGATGTGGTGGAGTGTGAGTAATATGATGTGCTTTTGCTGTTGCAAGCGTAAGAGTGAGATCCTTAGCAATGGTCCCTTTGTCAGATCACAGGGATGGTTCGCTTCGTGTCCTGCGAGCTGACGTGCCACTTGTTCGCGGTGCATGGGCTGAAGCCATTGCAGGTCAATGACTGGCAAGGGGGAAGCGGCCTGCGGGTGAATGACTTGCACCGCTTGGCCTGCCCGTTGCTCAAAGGTGGTTCGTAAGATCTCATGGCGACGGATTACTTCCCGCAAGCATAGGCTGTGCTTCCTGGCTCTAGCTGATCGAGGAACCAGAGCCGTTGCTGTGCAAAGGAGAGTGGGATCTGCTCTGGACGAGTTACTTTCAGCAACGGCGGTATCTCTACCCCTTGATCTTTGCGCATGATCTCTTCTATTGCTGCTGCAAACTCTGCTACTGTTGGAGTTTCAAACAACGTGCGTAGAGGTACCTCGACGGTGAGCATGGCCCTCACGCGCCCGATCAGTTTCGTTGCCAGCAAGGAGTGCCCTCCCAGGGCGAAGAAGTTGTCGTGTCTGCCTATAGACTCTCGACCTAACATTTGACACCACAATCCTGCCAGCAGGTCTTCAAGTGGGGTTCTGGCTTCCTCTTGCACATGGCTTTCAGAGGCTGCAACGTCTGGTACTGGTAACGCTCGACGGTTGAGCTTGCCGTTGGGTAAGAGAGGAAAAACAGGCATGGACACAAACGCCGAGGGGATCATATATGTGGGCAGACGGTCTTGCAAGTAAGAACGTAGAGCGCTGATCTGCAAAGCCTGTCCCGGTTGCACGATGAGATAGGCTACCAGACGTTGCTCTCCCGGCTCGTCTTCTCGCAGCAGCACCACACATGCCTCAAACGCCCCGTGCTCTCTTAGTACGGCCTCGATCTCTGCCAACTCGATGCGGAGTCCTCGTAGCTTGACCTGCGTATCTTTGCGCCCCAAGAACTCAATTTGTCCATTGGGCAGGTAGCGCCCAAGATCTCCTGTCCGATACATGCGTGCTCCTGGCGCAATAAATTGCGCAGCTACGGGGAGTGGAACAAACTTCTCAGCCGTTGCCGCCGTCTGATCCATATAACCTCGTGACAGGCCAATACCTGAGAGATAGATCTCCCCTACAACGCCTATGGGGACAGCAGAAAGCTGATGGTCGAGCACATACGCCTGCATATTGGGGATTGGTCTGCCCAGAGGGGCAAGACCTCTGTCCTGCAACGAGGGAGAGACGGGCGTAAACATCGAGGTCATGGTCGTTTCCGTTGGGCCATACTGGTTGATGACCTGGAGATCTGGGCTAAAGACGCGCTGTGCATGATTGACCACTTCTAGCGCAAGACTCTCTCCGCTGACCAGAACCAGTTCCACCGAGGGACATCTCTGTTGCAGTGTATCGGCTACATCTAGCAGGGCAGATAAGAAGGAGGGCACAATACTCAAGAGAGCCGTGACCTTTTGCTGCTGCAAGCGGTCCACAAGGGTCTGCATGTCCCTGTACTCTTCCTCGCTCACCAGTACCAGCCGTCCCCCAACAAGGAGCGTGGCAAAGATATCGCGTAGAGAGGCATCAAAGGAGAGGGGTGGCAGTTGCAGAACCACGGTATCGGCAGTAAGCTGAGAGGTATGTGTCACGTAATGGAGATAGTTGACGACTCCTGCGTGTGTGCTGAGTACCCCTTTTGGCCGTCCCGTGGAACCGGAGGTCGAGACGATATAGGCGAGATTGTGCTCCATCACTAGTGACTTCACGTTGACATTGCTTGCCTCTTGCAGTTCGTGCGTTTGCCACACTTGCTCAATAAGCAGGAGATCTTGCACTCCTGCCCCTGCAAGCTCATCCTCTTGCTTGCTAGTCATCAGTATGGTGAGACGCGCATCCTGGACCAGAGCAACGAGACGCGTCAGTGGCCATGCCGGGTCCAAAGGCACATATGCCCCCCCGGCCTTCAGAATCGCTAAGACCACAACAGGCAACCAGAGCGAGCGCCTAAGCCTGATGCCGACCCGTACTTCAGGACTCACCCCCAGGGCTTGCAGGTAATGACCCAGTTGATTCGCCCGTTGGTTGAGTATGGCGTAGGTGAGGTGATGGTCCTCAAAG
>VBJK01000081.1 GCA_005879655.1 Chloroflexota bacterium
AGTCCATTGCGGATCGAGATTGGCCCCTGTGTGCTATCCCACACCGTCAACGCCTGCTCGAAGGCGTCAAAGCGAGCGACAACGCCCCGCGTCTCTAGCGGTTGACTGGCACTGCGCTCAAGTTGCATACGACGAGAAAATGTATGGGCTGCTTGCATAAATGCTGCATCGATATCGCCAACGCGCTGCACAAGACGGGCTGCAACATTGCTTGGCGCGTCCTGATAGAGCAATGGTGCATCACGGGCCATTGCCTCCCACAGAAGAAGAGGACTAACAACAGGGAGTGGCTCGTAATCCACATCGATCAGCGCTAGAGCATCCTCTGCCACGTAGCGATCCCTGGCAACGACAAAGGCCACCGCCTCGCCAGCGTAGCGCACGACATCTTTAGCCAGCGCATATTGCGTATGGGGATGAGTTAGCGCCGGGTGTGGTATCAGTAAAGGGAGTGGGTTGGCAGCAACACCCAGATCGGCGTGGGTCCATACCGCGACAACGCCCGCTAATTGCACGGCCTCGCTGGTATCAATGGCACGAATAAGTGCATGGGCATGGGGACTGCGCAAGATGGCAGCATGAAGCATATCGGGTAGCTGGATGTCATCAACATAGGTAGCGCTACCAGTCAGAAAGCGTTGATCTTCCTGGCGGCTAATGGGCGCGCCAAATATCCGGCTTGTCATATCTGTCCCTCCTCTACTACAGGAGACGGCTGCGCATGAGTAGAACGTGCTTGGTCGAGTAGCTGACGTACAGCCGCTACGATCCCCTGATAACCTGTGCAGCGGCAGAGATTGCCAGCCAGCGCCGCACGCAGTTCCTCCTCGCTCATCTCGGAAGCAGGATGATCTTGCAGCAAAGCATAGATGGTCATGAGAAAACCTGGTGTGCAGAAACCGCATTGCAGGCCGTGATGATCGTGTAACGCCTGCTGGACGGGATGCAGCTTGCCATCAGGACTTGCCAGTCCTTCTACAGTAAGGATCTCGCTACCATCAGCCTGTACAGCTAACATCAGACAGGCACGAATAGGAGCATCATTAAATATAATCGTGCAAGCCCCACACACGCCGTGCTCACAACCAACGTGCGTTCCCGTGAGCTGAAGCGTATGGCGCAGAAAGTCGCTTAAGAGCCAGCGCGTCTCAACCTCAGCGGTACGGATAACACCATTCACACTGAGGCTGATCTGACGTTTCTCTTGTTCTGGTAGTCTGGTCTCAGTCATCTCTTTCCCCTTGCAATGCGTGCTGGACTGCTGCTTGTAGTGCGCGTTTGACGAGTACAGCAGCGACCTGACGGCGATAATCTGAGGAAGCATGCAGATCGGTCATAGGATTGAGACCCGCCGAGACTTGCTCTGCTACCATCTTGAAGAGGGCTTCTGTTGGTTGCTCACCAAGCAACAAGGCTTCTGCCTCTGATGGCCGCACAGGTGTGGCATCTACACCAAGCAGGGCCAGTCGCGCTGCTGCAATAGCATTATCATGTTGCAGTGTCAGTTGCGCTGCAACTCCCACCAGGGCATAGTCACCGTGTCGGCGACTGACCTCGACAAAGGCTACACCTGAACGCGGTGGCGCGTTGGGAAACCAGACTTCGGTCAGTAGTTCATCGCTGGTGAGTGCTGTTTGTAGCTGGTCCAGAAAAAGTTCATGCGCTGGCAATATACGACTGCCGTGTTGTGACGTAACCCGCACATGGCCACCTAATGCCAGCAGAACAGCAGGTAGCTCGGCAGCAGGATCTGCATGTGCTAATGAGCCGCCAATCGTACCGCGTGAACGGATGGGAGGATGCCCTATAAACGGAAGCGCGGCGGCCAGCAGTGGACAGCACGGACGTACGAGGGCAGAGTGTTCAGCAACGCGATGCCTGGTTAATGCGCCAATAGCTAACCCACCATCTACTGCGCGAATATACGTGAGATCAGCCACACGATTAAGGTCTATCAGGTGTGCGGGCTGTGTCAGGCGCATATTGAGTAGAGGAACCAAGCTCTGCCCACCAGCCAGGAGCTTAGCATCGTCGGCGTAAATTGCTAGTAAAGCCAGCGCTTCATCACGGGTTGTGGGATCATGGTACGCAAAGCGTGGTGGTTTCATCCTTTATTCCTCGACATACGCTACAATACGACAAAAAGCCGCTTCTCCGCCTTTAAAACGCCAGGGATAGCAGCCAATCCAGAGCCGCTGATCGAGCACCTGATCAATCTCACCACCTACGTTTTCCGCATGAAAGACCAGCTGTGGAAAGAGGTGATAGTGCATGATCTGGTAATCTTTCGTCGGAAATATCTCTGTAAGTGGCCTTCCTAGCACGCTCTCTGCTTCCGCCGCCAGATCGGGACGTACAGTGCGAATGACAGTATTCATTGGGTGATCCATCGAACCGGCATCGACGCCTAACCAGGAGATACCGCGATCGAGTACCCAGTCCGCAAACTCGCGTGTGGGGCCAGGATGTTTGATAAAATAGCGTGTCTCGTCGGGTTGGCATTCACCGGCCCAGTTGCTAGGATAATATTTGTGATAGCCAGTATGCACAAATAAAATATCGCCACGCTCAATCTGGATACCCGTCCGGCGCTCCCAATCCTCAAAATGCTGTGGTGTATAAATACCATAATCGCCAATGCCCATCTTCTCAAGATCGACAATCACGGCGGGACCAAACAGCTTATTCAATGGGATGCTACCGATATCCTGTCCATTGGTGATAAAGTGCATTGGCGCATCAAGGTGTGTGCCGACGTGCAGAGTTGAGGCTATGTGTTGACCACCAACTTTATCGAATGCCACCCGTTTAATCCACTTGATTGTGGGGCCTTCATATGTTGCGAAGCCGGGAGTATGGATATCCCAATCCTGGGAGAGGTCGAGAACACGCACGTTGCGCAGGTCTACGGGCCGTACCATGCTGCTTGTCTCCTTCATTCATTGCCATGTCATGTGCTGGACTACTTTCCTGTCCTGACCAGGCCAGCGTGGATACTAGTCAGGTTGTACGGCATTATATCTCATGGATTGTCTTCTAAACATCTTTAAGGGATGTTTTTGCTACTAATATCTAGTATGCCATAACGGTGCAAATTTTGTTTTGGGGGAAATGCAATGGAAGTTTTCTGCTTCGCAATGGGAGCGAAATTTAGGTTAAACATCAATTCGCAGAACACAAAGTTCTTTCGGAACGTGTTGTTGCCATCAAAGTGCTCCATGCGCATCTCAATTCAACAGAAGAGCAATTTTGTCGAGAGGCCCAATTCCTGGAAAAGCTCCGCCATCCTCACGTCCTGCCCATTCTTGATATTGGATTTGCCGAGGCATTTGGCTATCTTATTGCAGAGTATGCTGCCAACGGCTCTCTACGTCAGCTACTACGACGTCAACCTAGCCGCCCTCTGCCCATCGAGCAGGCCGTATCAATCGTTATGCAAGTGGGTCAAGCGCTCGATTATGCTTCGGGATTGCAGTTGTCCTTGCTACAGCCAGTATGAAACTCATTGACAACGTAGGCACTCCTTACTTCATCTCGATGGGGTTTCTTCATACCTTTGAGTTGGATTCAAAGCGGGCGACCGAGCGCTCTGCCAACGGCGACGGGGGCCGTATGCGGGCTGGTGGTCATTACGCCTGCCAGTGGCTATGTTAGCCCTCTCTCTAGCATAGTGATTGGTCTGCTAGGCGGTTTAGTCACTTATCTGATGCTTGTGTTGCGCAACAAATTTATGAATGTCGATGACACCCTCGATGTATGGGCCGTTCATGGTATGGGAGGGCTGACCGGTGCGCTTCTCACTGGTATCTTTGCCGAGAAAGCTATTAATACCCTTGGAGGAAACAACGGCCTGCTTTTTGGCAACCCAAAACAGTTTTTGATTCAGCTCGTTGCGGTGCTGGTGACTGCTGTGTACTCATTTCTCATCACATGGCTCATCCTCAAAGCTCTTGCATTTATGGGATTGCGGGTTGACCAACGCGATGAAATTATGGGGCTGGACCTCGCCACTCATGGAGAAGTGGGTTATCGTATGCTCCGTTGGGAAGAGACCGAAGCGCACTTGCAGAAACGACTGCAAGAGGTAGAAATCAAAATTAAAGAATTGCAGAGACTGGAATAGCAGCTTGAGACCGAACAAGTCGAGCCAGCATGGGTCTCATTGCAGTCGTCGGGCTGCAATGAGACCCTTGCTGGCTTGACAAACGCATCTCAATCTTCCAGCGCTTGCTCTGGGATATCCGTAAGCCTATAGACATCGGCCATAAGTATAGTGAGGTCAACAGTTGACAGCCGTACTTCCTGACCTGACCCAAACTGTTGATATATCCAGATTTGTCCCTGACGGCGGAAGCTCTCTACTTCCTGGCACTGGGTACTGATCAGAACGTACTCCTGAATGCTTGGACAGGCTTTATAATGTCGAAACTTTTCCCCTCGGTCCTTGGTTTCGGTACTCTTGGAGAGAACTTCTACCACAAGACGTGGGGAGCGAATAATATCAACACCCCTTTGCATATCTTGGGGATCACAACTTATGGTGGCATCAGGAAAATAATATTTGTTACTGGCAACTTGAACTCTGACATCCGAGGAAAAGACGCGACATTCACTCCCTTGTAGATGATCGGCTAATGCTCTGATCATATTCATGGCAATCTGTGCATGCTCTACTGTCCCACCGGCCATGGCATACATGCGCCCGTCCACATACTCGTACTTTACGTCGAGGCTGGCTCTATCTATCCGTAGATATTCCTCTGGGCTGATCCAGTGCTCGTATTGTAGTGCCATTGGTGTGGCTCCTTTCATGGTGTCATTGTATCATAGGAAAAGCTCTAACCCCTATGAGCTAGAGCCTTTGCTAATGGATGTTGCTGGCAAGTCATGCAGCCATATATCCTCTCGGCGGTGGTATAGGATCATTGTCCGCCTGAGCAGCCATAATCCAGCTCTCAATAGCATCCTGTCCCTGCTTGACAGCCTCTTCGTATGTATCACCATGTGTTCTGCATCCATGAAGTTCCGGTACAGTGACGATATACGCTTGGTCCTCGTCGCTCCATTCAATGATCATAGAATAGTGTTTGGGATTAGGTATCATGTTATCCTCTCTCCAAGCGCCTTAAAGCATTCCTTACATCTTTGATCTGATAGGGCTTGGCATCATCGCCATCTTGTCCTGCTAGTGTGACTTCTACTCCAAGCAGTTGTGAATGCTTCCATACAGTATGGCTTCCTTTGCCTGGTCGCCAGTAGAAACCAGCCTTCTTTGAAGGACGCCTTCAGTTGTCTAATTTTCTGCGGCATTATTCCTCTACTTACTTATTATAGTATCATAATGTCATACGTCTGAGAAGTGAGTTGAGAGTGAGGAACTACCCAACTCCATTCCCAAACCCACCCGAACCTCCCTCGTTCTGTCTCCTATGGTATAGTCCTTCCATCCACTTCAGTATACCCTCATGTTTGGGTCTCTGCAAAATAAATGTTATATAGTAATGAAGACATGCCTATTTTGCTAGTGGCACTACCATGCAGTAGATCAGTACAACTGTTGCAAAGCGTGATACATTTACTGATTTTTGGCGCTATATCGGGAGTGATATGTTATTGGGCATATTACTCGGCTTACATCATTTGCATGGCGTAGAAGATTCTCTTTGTAGGGCATAGATATGATAACAGCAGAGATGTATACTAGATATACAGTAGGAGGCCAAGCATGACTATACGCGCACTGCTCAGTCGCAATATCTATTACGATTCGATTACCCTCATGTCTGTAGCTCAGGCGGTAAAAAAGCTACCTGGTGTTGAAGACATTGGCATCGTCATGGCTACTGTGGCGAATTGCGAGATGTTGCGTCACGCTCATTTATTTCCTGACGCATGGCTGGCCGAACAAGAGGTGCCGCCATGTGCAGAAGATATCCTGCTGGTGGTGCGCGCGATTGATGAGCAGCACGCCGCAACAGCCTTAGCCCATGCCGAAGAACGATTAACAACCTCTAGCCATCACAAGGCTCAGCGCAGCATAACTAATCTGCCGATACGCTCGTTAGAGCGAGCACTCAACGAGCAACCTGGCGCAAATCTGGCGGTTATCTCGGTTGCTGGTGAGCACGCTTGGTTAGAGGCCGAACAGGCGTTGCGCCATGGGTTGCACGTTTTTCTCTTCAGCGATAACGTACCCATTGAGCAAGAGCGGCGGCTCAAAATCCTGGCTAGCGAAAAGGGATTACTACTCATGGGGCCAGATTGCGGTACTGCCCTTATCAATGGTGTAGGGTTAGGCTTCTGTAATGCCGTAGCGCGCGGCTCCATTGGTATCGTAGGGGCTTCGGGAACTGGGATGCAGCAGTTGATGTGCCTGATCGCGGCTGCTGGGTCAGGTATTTCGCAGGCGATCGGCACAGGCGGGCGCGACCTCTCTGAAGAGATTGGCGGCATGATGATGAAGCAAGGACTGGCATTGCTAGCCGCTGACGAACAGACAAAGGTGATTGTGCTGGTCTCTAAGCCGCCATCTGAACGTGTCGCGCAAGAACTTCTGGCTGCGGTACAGATCGATAAACCCGTCGTTGTGGTCTTTTTGGGAAGCACTACCGCACGTTTCACCAGCGCATCCGAGCACGCATATATGGCACGCACGTTAACCGAAGGTGCAGAACAGGCTGTCGCATTAGCTGGTGGCGATCCGCTAGGCGTGCCCGGTACACATCTCTTACGAACAGATCAAGCTCGTCTGGCACAGCAACGAGCACTGCTTGCACCATCACAACGCTTTATGCGCGCACTCTACTGCGGGGGAACGCTCTGTGACGAGACCATGTTAGTGTTGAGTGAGCACATAGGTCCCATTGCCTCTAATATTGCGCTACAGCCAGCATGGGCATTGGCAGCAGACGAACTCTACCGAGGCCATACCGCATTAGATCTAGGCGCAGACGAGTTTACACGTGGCCGACCACATCCGATGATCGATCCTACTGTACGTCTGGATTATCTCGCTCGCGCTGCCGCTGACCCGGAAACTGCGGTTCTACTACTCGATATTGTGCTTGGCTACTGCACTCAAAGTAATCCAGCGGCCACTTACGCTGAAGCGATATATTTGGCCAGGATACGGGCACAAGAGGCAGGGCGCTACTTGCCAGTGATTGTCTCGCTCTGCGGTACAGAAGGTGATCCGCAATGTCTTTCGACTCAACGCGCCCTGCTGGAGAGTGTTGGCGCATTGGTGTATGAAAGCAATATGGTCGCCGCTCTGGCCACTGCTGAGCTGGTGAAAGAGGAAGATGTCTGATGATCAATCCTTCTCATATTTTTGGTACTTCATTACAGGTAATCAATGTAGGATCTGATTTCTTTGCAGATGCGTTAGCTGCGCAAGGAGTACCAGTTACGCGCGTGGACTGGCAGCCTGCGGCAGGCGAGTGTGATGCAGCGTTGAGTGTATTGCTTGCCGATCCACGTATCGAGCAGGCTAACCAGGAGGCTGTGAGGCGTATGATGACCGCCCGCCCGCGCTTGGTAGATATACGACCAGCACGCGAAGTGATCACTGGTATGCATCCGCACCTGTTGCTGCACGCCGGACCCCCGATTAGCTGGGAGCGCATGTGCGGGCCTCTACGCGGTGCAATCATTGGAGCACTACTCTACGAAGGATTAGCCGCAGATGTCACCAGCGCAGAACAGCTAGCCGCCAGTGGTGAAATTGCCTTTGCACCTTGCCACCACTATAATGCAGTTGGACCAATGGCCGGTGTCATTTCAGCCTCTATGCCTGTGCAGGTCGTTGAAGAGCCAGTGTACGGACAACGTACATTTAGCACACTCAACGAAGGACTGGGCAAAGTATTGCGCTATGGTGCAAATGGCCCCGATGTCATCGCCAGGTTACGCTGGATGGAGCAGGTACTGGCTCCGGCATTGGCGCGGACACTGCACGCGATGGGCGGGCTGGAGATCAAACCGCTGACTGCACAAGCGCTACAAATGGGCGACGAGTGCCATAATCGTAATAAAGCGGCTACCTCGCTCTTACTGCGTCAGATTGCACCATACTTAGTAGAGACAGCTTCTTCCTCACAGGAAACGGCCAGCATTCTACGCTTTATCCACAGTAACGATCACTTTTACCTGAATATTTCGATGGCCGCCTGTAAAGCCATTGCGCTGGCAGCACACGATATACCTTTTAGTACTATTGTGACGACGATGGCACGCAATGGTACCGACTTTGGCATTCGGGTCAGCGGTTTAGGTGAGCGCTGGTATGTGGCTCCGGCACAAAAGGTCAAAGGCTTATATCTGAACGGTTTCTCTGAAGAGGATGCCAATCCCGATATCGGTGATAGTGCCATCACTGAGACGGTGGGCATTGGCGCATTTGCCATGGCCGCAGCTCCTGCCATCGTACAATTTATCGGCGGGACAGCTGACGAAGCTGTACGCTATACCCAGGAGATGTATGAGATTACAGTTGCGGAGGAGAGCCAATACCAGCTGCCAGCGTTGAATTTTCGCGGTACGCCGCTTGGTATTGATATACGACTGGTTGTGCGCCAGCATCTGTTGCCGATTATCAATACTGGCATTGCCCATCGCCTACCTGGCATTGGTCAGGTTGGGGCAGGCATTGTGCACCCGCCAATGACCTGCTTCTTTCAAGCCCTTTCGAGAAAGAACATTGGCTCCCTCTGCCCCCCCATAGGGGAAGTATACACATCAAATTCGCATAGATCAAGTGACAATGCACTAGGTCATTAAATAGAAGTGCTTCAATGTATGAAAGGATGGAAAGTTTATGCAACGCTTTATAGCGGCTGGTGTGCAGATAGCAGTATATCCCAATGATGTGCAGAAGAACATTGCGAAAGCTGCTCTGTGGCTAGAGCGGGCAGTGCATGAGCATCATGCGAATCTGATTGTATTTCCTGAAACAATCACCACCGGTTTTACGCCAAATATGCCGCTAGCACAACTCTACGAGCTAGTCGATCACATCCCCGGAGCGACAACGGCGCAGATCAGCGAGTTAGCACGCAAACATCATGTGCATGTGGTCTGGCCGACGTACGAGCGAGGTCCACAGGCGCAGATAGTTTATAATAGTGCGGCACTGATCGGGCCAGACGGCGCGGTAATTGGTATCTATCGTAAGACGCATCCATTCCCCACAGAGCGCCTTGCAGGTGGTGGATGGACGACGCCCGGCACGACAGCGGAGGTCTATCAGACAGCCCTGGGCACGATTGGTATCATCATCTGCTATGATGGTGACTTCCCTGAATTGGCTCGTTTATTAGCGATCAAAGGAG
The DNA here is from genome assembly GCA_005879655.1 of Chloroflexota bacterium. Next base: position 9,330 of record VBJK01000081.1, read on the forward strand.
CTGAGGTACTTGTGCGGCCATCGGCGTTGTTACGCTCCTATGATATCTGGTATATCACTAATTGCGCACGCGCATATGATAACCATGTCTACTTGGTCGGTGTAAACGCGGTTGGGGCTGATGCTGGCAATAATTATTACTTCGGCAATAGTATGATTATCGATCCAACGGCCTGGAAGCTGGCTCAGGCACGTGGTACGGAGGAGATTGTCTCAGCAGAACTGGACCCGGAACCCTTACGCTACATCAGTCATGGAACATGCTCGCCACAAATTTTCGACCATCTGCAAGATCGCAATCTTGCTCTTTATGAGGAGATCTTGCATGAGGCCCGGAGCCGCTTTGAGCCGATGCGCCGCGTACCACACCAGAAAGCATAGCGCAGCTCCCTGTTTCGTATTTCATGCTCTAATAGGCCGGAATATAATGTATTTCTTGATGTAGATGTATCTATAGTTGTGGTACGTATACTACTCTTAGAAGCAGTAGGGAAAGGAGAATGGGATGATGGCTGCTCAAACGGCACCTGAGTCACAGAAAAAGAGCGTTTCATGGCGAAAACATGTCTATGCAGCTCCAGTGCGTAGCATTTTTCGCAGTAGAGGGCGTGTCTCTCAACAGCAGAGAGATCTTGTAAGTACAAGTTTTGTATTAGGTCTCTTCAGCATCGTTGCCGCCATTTTCCCTCTCTGCGGTCTGCCAATTGCCCTGGCGGGGCTGATCCTTGGGCTTCTGGGGCGGCGCGTGCCTGGACTGCGCAGGCTAGCAATGTGGGCGGTTGCTCTCTCAATCGTTGGAGGGACGCTAGCATTGATTAATTTGCTTATCAATATTAGTTTCTCGCTAATGAGGTTGTGAGGGAGGTTTTAAGGGAGTGCTCTATTTAACCGTTGCCGTATCTGTGGCAATTTGAGCCAAGCTGTCTTGAGCAGTGCTGATATTGTAGCACTTCCATTTTCTCTATACAGACCTCCACAGGATTTTGCGTCCTGTGGAGGTCTCTCATCGTTCCGATGAGCCATCATCATCAGTCGCCACTCTAAGTACATAAAAAGAATAATTCCTAATACAAACCGCTCAACGTAGTGATAAGTCAAGCTTAGTTTAACAGTGTATCTATTTGTGCAGCCACTTCAAGAGCGCATCCCCACGAAAAGGTGACACCTGATCCCCCATGACCGTAGTTATGGATGATCTGTGTGCCCGCTTCCAATTCCAGCCGCACATTATTTTGACGCAATGGACGCAGACCGACACGGACCGCTTCGTTGGGATCAATGCGGGCCTGCTTTAGAATAGGAAGGAACTCGACACAGCGTTCTAACATGTCTCGCACAGGAGCATAATTCTCTAAGTTAATATTAAGACTCCACTCATTAGGTTCAGTCAGTCCTCCGAGCAACAGCATGTCTTTGCCGCGTGGAACAATGAAGACCAAGTCTTGCTGGTAGCCTGTTTCATGAGGAACCGTGTGGGCCTCGGTGATACGCGGCATAGAACTGCCATCGTTCTTGACGCGTATTAAGGCTCCACGCAACGGATACATGTCGTCCTTCGCCAATTCGCGGGCACCCAGACCAGAACAGTTAACGATGGCATCAACACCAAACCGTTGCTTGAGCTGCTGTTCTTGTTCCCGCACATCGCCGTTAATGCGCTGATTCAGAACCACACATCCTGCCTGCTGGACTTGCTCAAGTAACCAACTTATGTAGGCATCAGTGTCGATCATTGGAGCGAGATGCGTATATGCATCCTTTAAGCCTATGTTCTGGTTGACTTGATGTTCGTTAATCAGAGCAGGATCATGACGGAACCCTTTGACATGATGCTCTATTTCTTCCATCTTGTGTCGTGCTCGCGGATTGGCTTGGACTTCATAGCGGAAATAGAACGTGACAGGACGAACGAAGACACCTGTTCGCTCATCGTTAGCTAGCTGGAAAAACTTCTCATATGAAATCATGCACCATTCCTTGGAGCGCTCCAATGAACGTTGATCTTGATGGAAACCGCAGACCGCGGGCGGCCACTCCCACAAGGCACCAGCAACAACAGAAACAATTCGAGGGGCAAACTTTTCGGCTACGATAGTTACCTGCACGCCTTTCTGACGCAAGCAAAGGGCTGTCGTCAGACCACTCACACCGGCTCCAATGACCAGAACTCGTGCTTTGTTCAGCGATGAACTCATATTTTCCTCCATGTTTTTTTGCACTTGAAACACCAGGAGCACCCCTGGCTCTCAATATGTGCTGATCCCCTTAGATCAAGTTTGGCATCCATACCTTGAAGGGTTATCCCCACAACCAAACTATGAGGCAAAGTATACCAGATCGTCAATAGCAATACAAGACTAGTAGTTCCTATACTACTGATTTATTGCGAAAAAAATTAATAACCTTTTAATATCTGAAAGGAACGTTAATCATTGTGTATATTGATGAGATAATAATGAGTTGCCTTTCCTCATGTCGTTAAAATTATAAATATAACGCTTAGATTGGCAACTCCATTACGCTTAGCTTAGTGGAGACGAGATGCTCCTTAAGTATGCTTTGGGGCTAAAAGCAGGATCAGGAGCGGCGCTGTCCCCAATAATGCCACACCAGTTAACACTCCAAAATGGCCAGCCACCAGTCCAACAAGCCCTGGGAGGGCGATCTCGAAAGGTGTGCCAAGGCCAATAATTGCACGTACCATACCAGAGCGTCCCGGTTGCCTTGCATACGCCTCTGCTTGAGCGATAGGATACAAACCGGCAGCTCCTAGACTGATCGTAAAGAGTGCTCCTATTGCCACTATTGTTATGTGTATACTTAATAATATAATAATTCCCGTAAGTGAAAGCAAGCTCAGCCATACTAACAGTTGTTGCGGGGCGATATGGCCTACTAGGCGATCAACGATGAGCAGTCCTAGCAAGGCTCCAATCATCTGGGCTACGATACTCATGCTGATTACTACTTGATCAGCATGCAAGACATCGCGTAGGTAGAGCACTGAGAAACCGGTGAACACTTCGTCCAGCATAAAAGGCAAGATAGCTAAGACCGCCCAGCGCAGTAGGAGAGGGTCACGTATAGCTTTGCGTAGATTTGCTAGGATACTCGCATCAGAAGTGTCATTGTCTGGTGCGCAAGCCGGGCGAGGAAAGCGCTGCAACCCAACCATCAGTGCAGCAACGGTCCACGCTATGACGGCAAACCAGCATAGCTCAGACCAACCGAGGCTAAGTGCGACAAAAGCAGCAACGACCAGTGGCGAAAGGAGATCACCAATGCTGGCTATCAGTGTCCAACGGGTCATTGTGCGTGTTGCAGCGTGGGGAGCATCATCGATCAGTGCTGCCTCGGAGAGGCCAACGGCTGCTCCACTGGCTGGATAAATCAGCGCAAAGGCAATTAGTAGCACGATGTAATTGTGCGTGCTACCAGCCAGACCGTACCCCAGTGCTAGACTGAGTAATCCACCAAGGACCCACCAGCGTTTAGAGGTGCGATCACTCAAGAGGTTGATGATCGGTTCAAGCAATAATGCGGAAACTGCACCAATGCTGAAGAGAAAACCTACTTGCTCGTAGCTCAAGCCGACTTGATCCCGTAGTAGTGGAAGGCCAGCTTCTAATGCGAAGCCTACCATTAATTCGTCTAGTAACGTTAGGCTCAGAAGAGCTAGACGGAAAAAGGATATTTTCTGAAAACGCGAAAAGATGGCGTGACGTAACATAGTATAATAGTCCTCTCGAAAAATGTGCAAAAAGATGCGCTACGATTAGTAACATGCATTTTTCGGAGAATGACGGGGGTGCACGGGCATGGTGACACCTACCAGCATGTGCTCGTTGTAGGGAACGAGGCTCATACAGATCAGGGAGCCAGGGGAAATATTTATCGTCAAGAAGTTAGCAAGGGCTACGTGTGCTCATAAGTCCTTTGTTCATGGATGAGTATGTTTGTTTATAAGCATACTACCACATATGCCGATACTGTTCAAATAAGACTCCCTTTCTCTCAGGGCTTTCCAGCTTACCCGTCTTACCTGTTTTGCCGCCTTCGGCGGCAGAGGAAAAAAGAGGTGGCGGGGACACCCCACACCCCGCCAGGGTGGCTTCGCCAAATGCCACCCCCTTAACGCGGATGCTTATGGGCAACGACAAGGGATTGCCCTGCGCGGTTCACCCACCATTATTTGCTTCGCCCGCCTGAAGCGCCAGCGTGCTCACCTCTTCTTGAGAGAGAGTTTTGCCATTTTCCCACCATGTTTGCCATGTGGCCTCACCAACCTGTGACTTCAAGCTGCTTAGATAGGCATCATAAAGTGGGCGATAGGCGGCTGGCAGTGCCGTATTGAGGCTCGCAAAGAGCGCTTCCGCAGCACTGCATATGCGAGCGGCATACGATGGTCCTTGCAGGGTTCCTAACAAGCAACCGAACGTAATCAAAGCGGAGGCAAGCATATAGTGATTGCCTGTTTGTCGTGCAAGAAGCAACCCTTCTCGCACAAAGGTGAGACTCTGTGTCATATCAAACTGAATAAGGGCCAGTGTTCCCAGGTAGATCAGTGTGGCATTGAGCAAGTCAGGTTCGCTATACTCACGCTGAAGCGGCAGAGCTTCATTGAGTCGTGTCCATGCCTGGGGGAAATCGCCTTGCAGGAATGCCACCGCTCCTAACCTGCTCAGCGCAAAGGCGTAACCATCCCAGTTTTTTTGCTCATGCAGCAGGGGCAAGCTTTCTGCAAGGTATTGCGTTGCCAGTGCATACTCGCCTTGCATATGCCAGGTATCGCCGATTTGGAAAATTGCCACAGCTTTGCCCGCAGCATCTCCAAGGGCTTCATAGAGTACCAGAGCTTCCTGGGCCAGCACGCGCGAACGTTCATATGTCACTTCCCACAGTGCGAGACGTGATGCCGCCATCAGGAGTTGTGCACGGATAGCTGGTGACGTTTCTTGTGGCATAGCGAGTGCTGTATCGATCCAGCGATGAGCCTCTTGGAATTGGGTGCGTGCCTCCCAGAATTTGCCCAGAAGACCACACATCCGCTGAGCTATGGCAGTCTCATCATTTGCTATTGCCCACGTTAAGGCTGCGCGCAGATTATCCTGTTCAGGAGCCAGCGCTGCAACCGTTTCGGCTTGCTTGTTGCCAGACAGGTTTGGCTCAATCGCTTCTAGCAGCGTTAAATAATAGATTGCGTGCCGTCGTTGCAGGTCTTGACGCTCTCCACATGCTTGCAGGCGTGCCAGTCCATATTCACGGATCGTCTCTAATAAATAAAAGCGAGGTTCAGAGTGCTGCTCTAAGGCAGCTCCTGTCAGCAACATCCGCTTCACTAAACTGCGGTCTAGCAGAGCTTCCATCTGCTCAAGCGCATCATCGAACGTCGCTGTCGGCTCTGTTGCCATGCAGATAGCCAACGCTGCTTGCGTTGTCCAGCCGCCAAGAAACACACTGAGGCGGCGAAAAAGGTGCTGATATGCTGGCTCAAGCAGTTCATAGCTCCAATCCAGCGTCTCCAGTAAGGTCTGGTGACGAGGTGGTACGTTGTGTGCTCTAGAGCGCAAGAAGGAAAGGCTCTGTCCCGTCCCGTCTGTCAGCCGTTGCAGGATCGCAGGTAAGGGGAGCACTTTGGTACGTGCGGCAGCTAGTTCAATCGCCAGGGGCAGTCCATCCAGGCGCGTGCAAATGTGGGCGATCGTGGCGGCGTTGTCTTTAGTGATCTGAAAGGCAGGATTGATGGCCTGAGCGCGTTCGACGAAGAGGCGGATAGCTGAAAACTGAGAGAGTGTGCTCAGATCCGCTACCTGATCCGGCGCGCAAAAGTCAAGCGGAGGAACATCGCATTCATGCTCCCCATACAAGTGCAACACCGTCCGGCTTGTCACCATAATCTTAAGCGACGGAGCAATACTCAACAGATCACTAATAAGAGATGCGATGGCTGGAATCTGTTCCAAATTGTCCAACACGAGCAGAAGTTCTTTATGGCGTAGAAAATTTTTGAGTACGTCTTCCTGAGAAGTGATAGCTTGCCTGCCAACAGCAGGGCTAGTAATTGGCTCTGAGAGATGAAGTGCCTGCACAATCGCTGAGGGGGCAAGAGCAGCATCATGAATGGTTGCCAGCGACACGAAAAAGACCCCATCAGCAAAGTCGTGCTGGGCTGCACGGGCCACTTCCAGCGCTAGACGCGTCTTACCTACGCCGCCTGTCCCGAACAGCGTCAGTAGACGTACTGCTGAGCGTCGTAAACGATTTAGCAGCATCTGCACGTGGTGCTCACGTCCAAGCAGGGAGGTAAGGGATGCAGGTACATATGGAAGGTTGCCATCTAATGATCTAGGGGGCGCACATGCTACAGCGCGTATACTAGAAGGACGTGCTGATTGCAGCCGGTTCAATGGGGCCGTGTTCCACTCCTCGTCAGAGAAGCTTTCTGCTCTCAGTTCCATCAATGAGAGAAGTTCGATCGCCTCGACTCGTGTTGTGATTGCGTCCCAGGTAGCCAGCGTTTTGACGATCTGCTTCACTTCAGCATGGGTTGGAAAAGTCTGCTTGATGCCATGAAGTTTGCGACTCAACACCTGTGCATTGATGCCCACAGCGTCGGCTAGTTCCTTTTGCAAGCGCCCGCTTTGGCGGCGAGCAGCAGTCACCTTCTCACGAAATAGATCGAGATTGCTTGATAAATGGGTGTGGGTTTCGCTGGTCATCGTTCATATACTCCCCTCTGATGGTTGTGGCTTGCTGTTCTCTGCTATCCTCCATTGCCCCGGAGTTGTGCCCTATTGTATCTTATCGGACTATTGCTTGTCGAGAGGTTCAAATAAGTTTGGTCACTTCTGAATCATTTTAGAATCATTTTAGAATCATTTTAGTACTTTCTTCTAGCCTCTACCTTACCTTATACTTCTCATCATAGGGAGTGTTATTCTACAAGGGGGAAGGAAGCATGACGCAATGCGCCTACGAGCAGAGAAGATCTATGGCTCATCTGCTATAGCTATAGGGAAGGGGGGATGAAGCAAGACCGATGGAAAGGAAAGAACTACTCATGCAAAACAGTTACAAAACTCGAATCAAGGTCCTTCTGCTCGTGGTGAGTGATAAGGAGCTTGGAGATCATCTCGTGCAGATCATACAGCGAGGAGCCTCCTCCTACTTTGCGCTACTCGTTGAGAACAGTCAACAAGCCTTGGAAGTGACGAAAGATATTAAGCCCGATCTGCTGCTACTGGACTATGGCTTGCAGGAAACAAATGGCGTCATACTCTATCAGCATCTGCAAGCGGTAAATGAGTTCAGAGGGACAGCAGTTCTCATCATCAACACGCCCATCTTGCACGAGAATCGGCTACATGGAAAGCGGAAGGTCTTCTATCTCATGAGTCCCTTGGAGCAGGACGAGTTACTCTCCTCTATTGAAATGCTGGTAGCCGGGCTATGAGGGAAAGGCGTGTAGGTTTTCCTGAGCTACGGCGGGATGATGGATCTGAGGAGCGCTTTCCCCTGGGAAGGATTCCTGCCGAGGTTTATGAACGTGTTCTGAACGACCGTGCGCTCTCTCCCATATCTATCACTGGCTATCGGTCTATGCGAGACCGCATTTTGCAGCAGGCGCTTGAGCATCTTGATCCTTGTCAGGGAGGTCTCTCGATTACGCTGGCAACTTGTGTGCCCCCACGGCCTGGGCGTAAAGTGCGTAGTCTGCATGAAGTTGGCGGCTTGGCGACTCCTGCCTGGCCGCGCAATCTGGTTCGAAGAAGTATGTTCTTTGGTTATGAGTCACTGGCTGGGTATGCCATCTCACATGTACATTCCTCTGTGATTACCTGTCGGGATAAGACAAACCTCTGGGTCATAGAGTGGATGAACCATGAACGGAGTGTAGCGGCTTGCCCCATCTTATTCTGCACCCGCATTCTAGGGAGTCTTATTGTCACCAGTGCCAGTGAATCTTTTTTCACATCAGCTCGTCTTACAGTTATCGAAGATTACACTCGTCTACTGGCCTGTATTTTTGAGCCGGAGGAGTTTTTTGACTTCAATGAGATAGAGTTGGGGATCATGCCCTCCTATGCATGTCAACTGCCCTATTTATCCGGCTACAATGAACGTGTTTTGCGGAAGATGGTGGAGGCGAACAGGGTGGGACAGCAGCTCGCAGTACAACAGGCCCACCAGCTTGTCTGGCAAGATCTGGAAGAGGTGTTGCTCCAGGTGCAACTCGAATAAGTATCTTCTCAGTTTTCTATAGGCAAGATATGCACATAAAATCGTAGTTGCACAATTTATTGCGCCGTGCTCCCCTCAAAAGAGCCTGTACAATGTCTTGTGCCTGTTTTATTGCTTGTGTCCCTGGCACAATAAATTGCGCAACTACGGGACATACTCCTAACCTCATCTATGCAAAAATAGCGTGCATCCTCCTGAAGTAGAAACGGTTGCCTTCGTAAAAGAATTGATATAAAATAAAGGTGACTGAAAACCCAAAACTTATGTGGAATGAGAAAACTATGTCACAAACATCATTCTCTCATGTGAACGACGATTATGGTTATCCAACACACCCGAACTCACAGCGCAAACTCCGTAATGCAGTGGTCTACACCAACAAACGCATCTTACTCTCTATTATTTATATTTTGCTGAGCCTGCTTGGCATCTGGCTACGACTTAGCAAGCTGGGCGAGCGTAAACCACCTCTAACGCCACAACAATTTCATCCTCGGCGTATCCTTGTTCTGCGCCTTGACCTGATTGGCGATCTCGTCATGTCATTGACAGTGATACGTGCTCTCAAACGTACGTATCCCGCTGCTGCCATTGATTTGCTAGCCATGCCGTCCAGTGCTCAAATAGTGCTCAGTGACCCCGCGCTTAGCGAAGTCATCACCTACGATCCCAATATATGGCGACGACCGAAAGCGTTGCTGCACCCAAAGCATTGGCGGGCCGCGCTGGCCTTGCGTCGGCGTCTTCGTGCACGTCAGTATGATCTGGCTGTAAGTATCTTTGGTCCGTGGGCGGCTATGCTGGCCGTTGTGAGTGGAGCAAAACGGCGTATCGGTTTTGGCAAAGAAGGCTATCCAGGCTTTATGACTGATAGCATCCCAGGACAACACTGGACGCCTGGTGATAACTTGCACGAGGTCGATTATTGCCTGAGACTGGCACATGCAGCTGGCGCAACCATTACCGCAGATGATCGCATCCCGCACCTCTTCGTTCAGCCGGAGGCCAAGCAGGAAGTTGCAGCGCTGTTGCACAAAGCAGGTTTGCAGCCCGAAAAACCACTTATCGCCTGCCATATTAGCTCGCATAACGGACAATCCAAACGCTGGCCCATTCCCTATTGGGCCAGACTAATTGAGCGGCTCATACGTGAGGATGGTGCCAACGTGGTATTAACTGGTGCTCCCAATGACCTGCCACAAATTGAGGCTGTCACCCGCCGTTTGCACGAAGACCCGCTAAACCTGGCAGGTAAAACAAGTCTTCCACAGTTAGCAGCCTTATTAGCCCATGCCGATCTGTTAGTGACTGGCGATAGTGGCCCTATGCATATAGGTGCCGCCGTTGGTACACCGCTCATCGCTATTCATGGTCCAACCGATCCGGGTCTCAGTGGTCCAATAAGTCCGCAGGCAACTATACTGCGTAGTGATATCTGGTGTAGCCCGTGCTACAATGCAAAGGGACCCGCCGATTGCCGTTTCTATACAACGCAATGCATGAAGGATATTGCGCCTGATCAAGTCCTTGCTGCGATTCATGAAAAATTAGCTGATCGCACCCGTACAGGCTCCTAGATATCATGAGGAAGATGGATGACCAACCCACATACACACTCTATCACCTTGCCACCAGATACACGTATACTCGTCGTGAAGCTGGCAGGCATTGGCGATCTCCTGCTTGCCACGCCATCGCTACGGGCCTTACGCGAAAGCTACCCGCAGGCGCGCATCGATCTGCTCGTCACCCCCGATTCAGCAGGCTTGCTCAACGGTTGGGATGTCATCGACCACATTATTGTCCTCGATAAATATCTCTTCGACTATCCACAACAACTCATCACGCAACCAAGCACAATGCTACGCCTGACGGAACTGTGGAATACATTACGTGCAGGCCATTATGATGCTGTACTACTCTTGCATCACCTGACACTGCTTTTTGGCCGTCTAAAACACGAGGCACTAATGCGTGCAACAGGCGCAAAATGGCGTGTTGGTTTGGATAATGGGCATGGTGCATTCCTCAATGTACGTGTCAAGGACGAAGGTTTCGGAGCCATGCACGAAGCAGAATATTGCATGGCTGTTGCGGAGGCTGTTGGGGCAACTGTACGCGACACCAAACTCTATCTGCCATTGCGTGACGAGGAACGTGCTGCCGCCCGCCAACTAGTCTACGGTGCTGAGACCGAGACAACAATCCAGCGGCCAATCATTGCCATGCATCCCGGCAGTGGTGGCTACAGTACGGCACGCCGCTGGGCACCGGAGCGTTTCGCCCAGCTGGCCGATACACTCTATCACGATGTTGGTGGACAATTATTACTGCTCGGTGGTCCTGAAGAGGCTGAGCTACATCAACGGATTATTGCTACCCTCCAATCCAACGTTCCCGTACGTAGTCTTGCGGGCAAGGGAAACATCAAGGTTGCAGCAGCTCTGCTGGAACTGGTGGATCTCTTCGTCGGCAATGATGCGGGCCTGATGCACTTAGCGGTGGCGGCTGGTGCCCCCACGGTAGCGATCTTTGGCCTCTCCAACTATAAAGCATGGGGACCCTATACCGGCAAGGATGCGAGCCGACGCGCAACTGTGGTTCATCTCGATTTGCCGTGTATGCCTTGCTTTTATCGTGAGCATATGTTGGGTACGCCGGAGGGGTGTGCTACGCGGGATTGTTTGGGGTTGTTGGGGGTTGATCGTGTGGCGGTGGCGGCGCGGAGGATGTTGCGTGAGGGATCTAAGTATACAAGCTGATGGGAAAGTGGGAAAGCTGGTCACTACTGGGCGTTTGTAGACAATTACTGACTGCTTCCCTTCTTGCCTTTTGCCTCATACTCAGTTATACTGGCAATGAACTTAAACAATATCATGTGAACTAATTGCCGATCATTCCGAGTATAGAGGTGCTGCCAGATGTCTGATATCATTACGCCCATTGAAATCTTCTGTTCCTATGCTGACAAAGATACGTCTTTGCTTGAGCAACTAGAAGTGCATCTGAGTGGACTCCGGCGACAAAATCTCATCTCGACCTCGCATAAACAAAAACTCGTTGCAGGGACTGAGAAGGCACAGGCCATTGACGCACGGCTGGATCGAGCATCGTTGATCCTCTTGTTGGTCAGCCCTGACTACCTGGCCTCAGATTACTGTTACGAAAGCGAAATGCAGCGAGCTATTAAGCGGCATGAAGCAGACCAAGCACGCGTCATCCCCATCATTGTTCGTCCCTGTGATTGGACTTATGCCCCCTTTGCTCGGCAGCAAAGCCTTCCTCAGGATGGCAAACCAGTCACACAATGGCCCGATCGTGACACTGCCTGGCACAATGTTATCTCTGGCATTCGTCGCGTTATCGAGGATCTTCCCTTGCTTACTGCGAGTGCTTCACGAGCTGTACTACCGAAAGTCTGGAACATTCCCTATCCACGCAACTCCTTCTTCATTGGACGTGAGGATCTGCTCACGCGGCTACACACCCAGTTGCAAGCAGGTCAAGCAACTACACTTTCTCAACCCCAGGCCGTTAGCGGCCTGGGTGGTATCGGCAAGACACACCTTGCTATTGAGTATGCCTACCGCTACCATCAGGAATATGAGATGGTGCTGTGGGCACCAGCTGCAAGCACGGAAATGCTCGCTTCCTCGTATAGTGCAATAGCAACTTTACTCAAACTGCCTGAACGAGTGGCATCGGAACAGGAAGTGATTACCCAGGCTGTCAAGAAATGGCTACAAACGCATGGCAAGTGGCTGCTCATTCTGGATAATGCTGATGACCTGGATCTGCTTCCACCGTATATCCCACCTGTACACGTGGGACATATCCTGCTTACGACGCGGGCCTGGGATATGCAGCGACTTGCGCAGCGTATCGATGTGGAGACACTTGCAAATGAACAAGCAGCATTGTTCTTGTTGCGGCGTGCTGCTCTTGTGAAGCCTGATATCGAGCTTTCACAGATATCCATCGAAGACCGTCGATTAGCCACACAGATTGCGCAGGAGTTGGGTGGATTGCCTTTAGCACTTGATCAGGCAGGAGCGTATTTGGACGCAACAGGAATGAGCCTCTCACAATATCAAGAGGTCTATCAGCAACAGCGACAGGCGTTGCCGGGAGAGCGACGAGCACGGGTCCCCGATCATCCCGATCCAGTGGCGACTACGTGGTCACTTTCCTTCCAGCGCGTGGAGAAGCAGAATGCAGCGGCAGCGGATCTGCTCAGGCTGTGTGCGTATCTAGCCCCCGATGCAATTCCAGAAGCTATCCTCATACAGGGAGCGTCACAGTTGGGTTCGTTGCTTGCGCCGGTGGTGGCAGATCCCTTCAAGCTCGGTCAAGCAGTGGAGGCATTGCGTGCGTATTCTTTGATCCAACGTGATCCTCGAACACAGACGTTATTGGTTCATCGACTGGTGCAAGCCGTGTTGCGTGATAGCATGGCAAGTGAGGCAGAGAGAGAGTGGAAGCAAAGGGTGGTGATGGCTGTCAATGCGTCTTGCCCAAATGTACAGGATGTG
>VBJK01000356.1 GCA_005879655.1 Chloroflexota bacterium
AGCATTGGTTGCAGCCTGTGCTACCGGTATTATGGATATGGAAACAGCATTCGGGTTTCTGTTAGCACATTGGGGGGTTACGGCAAAAGTCGATGGCAAGCTACCTCTGCATGCTCCGCAGATGCGAATGATTGCCGGGAGTGCTGGCAGACCTGTTGAAACGCAAGAGGCTCTCTCGCGTCTGTATTGGGAAAAGGTTTTGAGCGAGGAGCTAAACAGTAAAAAAGGCATGGAGTCCCTTTACAAGCTCGGATATACCCATTTTCTGCAAACAGGTCCAATAGATGATACGGACTATCGAGGGGACCTTTTCCTCAGTTCTGGCATACAATACTTTCCCTCTGTCGCAGAGATTGATCCCTGGAGAACCTTAACCAATACCCTGGCTAATCTGTATTGCCTGGGATTAGACATCGATTGGTCGGGTTTTGAGCAGGGTAACAGCAGACGGAAAGTAGTTTTGCCAACCTATCCATTCCAAAGAAACTATTTTTGGTGTGAGACCGCAAGGCCTCCACAAGAGATGCCTTTACAACGGCATGAAGCGGCTGGTGAGGGGCATTCAGACCATCGTAGAGACATCCCTTGTGAGGTTCCTGCGAGCAATCCCCTTGACGGACGGATCACCAACTCTCTCATCAAGACCAAACAGATCGAGTACTGTTTGAACTTAGATGACGTTCCCGACGTGAAAGACACACATGGAGTGCTACATGTTGGGTATTTTCTAGAGATGCTCCGTCGAGCAGTAAAGAGTATCTATCAAACAACAGTATTTCATATTCAAACCATCAATTTTCTCACCGCAGTAATCATTCCTGAGAGCGGGGCAGTAACGCTCTCATTAGCGCTCAAGGAGAAAGAGAGCGGCGAGTTGGACTTCTCTTTTTTTAGTCATCAGGGAGACGATAACTGGAATAAGCATGTACAAGGAACGCTACAACTGAATAACATAGACACGAGTCCGCAAAACGATGCAGCTTCGCAAGCAGAGATCATCAGTCGCTGCACGGATCAGTATTCCGGTGCACAATTCTATCAGCAGCTTCAAGCAAGGGAACTCTTTTTAGGAGAGAGAGTCCAATGGCTCGACCAGATTTGGTCCCGCGAGGGAGAGGCGTTAGCACGCTTGAGGTTGCCGCGCAGCTTGAAGACCTCCCATGAATATGAAAGAGAAGTCCATCCAGGGGTTTTTGAGGCATGTGCCCAATTATTTCATGCAGCATTATCTAGAAGTAGAGATGCAGACATGAGATATATGGTGACTGCATGGGAGAACTTTGTTTGCCATAAACCATCTCTGGATCAGACATTCTGGTGTCACGTAGTACTGCAAGATGGTCCACAAAGAGACGGCCAACTGAAAGGGAGATTTCGTCTGTTAGATGAGAACGGCACGGTGATAGCACAGATTAGCAACGGCGTCATGAAGGGGCTGAACAAGAAGCGTGAGGACGCTTTCAGGAACTATTTGGAAGCGTCTGAAAAGGCAAAAGAGAGAAAAAGTAAATCAAAAATTATATGTGATTTAAGAGAGTTACGTCAGGATCAATGGAGAGGCTACTTGAATGATTACTTGCAACAGGTATTTGCGCCTATTCTGAGGATGGAAGTAAGCGAGTTGAGTGGTGATGAGGCACTTACGGATGTCGGTATGGATTCAATAATGGGTATGGAGGCTAAAACAAGGCTTGAAGAAGAACTGGATATCTTCTTACCAATAGAGCTATTCATTGTCGAGCCAAGCATTGCTAAGTTAACAGAGTCGATTATTCCGCTTCTTGCGATGAAACCATCTCAAGGGGAGAAGAGTGAGATTAGGAAAGCTCCTCTGTCTGCATATAAGATGGACAATCATTCATGGATTGTCCACCGCAAGCCGAATCCACAGGCGAGAGTCAAATTATTTTGCTTGCCATACGGAGGGGGGCGCGGAGCTTCATCGTATCGCGAGTGGCAAGCCATGCTCCCCGATTATGTAGAAGTCTGCCCAGTTCAGCTTCCCGGAAAAGGAAACCGCATGGAAGAAAAGGCATTTACAGATATAGGTAGGGCAACTGAGATATTGAAACAGGTACTGCATTCGGAACTGGACTGTCCGTATGCCTTTTATGGTCATAGTGTGGGTGCACTTCTAGCCTATCGACTGGCGTATAAATTTTGGAGTGAGATAGACAAGAAGCCAGGACATCTCTTTGTTGGGGCATATTCATCGCCAACGATTCTGCCTAACCCGGTTATCTCATTAGCCCAAGAAAAGTTTAAAGAGATAGGATACGATGAGATTCCAGACCCAGAGAGTCTCTCCTCAATCACGCTGGAAAAAAGAGATGAAATTGCTGCTGCGCTTCTTTCAACCGTAGGCGCAGGTCTGGAATTGCAACGTATTTTTTTACCAACTGCACTTGCGGAATTGCAAATGGTCAGAGGTTACAATATAGTAGATAAAGTCTTATTTGACGTTCCTATAACGGCAATCCATGGCAGGATAGACGATAAAGTCAGAGAGCATGAAATGAATGCCTGGCAGGAATTAACAAAGGGTCCCTTCACACTTCATACTTTACCCGGTAATCACCTGTTCCTTCATGAAAACCAGGACCAGGAGCAACTCCTGGAACTGATCTCCCATGGCGTGTAGGATGACAAAATGGTTGTCCGTAGGGCGTGCTGAGCAAGCCTAAAGAATCGCACACTTGCGGTCCATCGATCCCACAATACCTGTCCATAGCCTACATCGATGCCCGAATTGTTGTCATTGGTCTACAGAGAGACCGATTTGAGGTGCATCAGCTGTTTCTCTTGCGTGCACAAAGACAAGACACTCATGTAGGGGCTACACCACCCACCATGAAAAAGAGTAGAATAGGGAGCGGATACTCTCGGCACGGAGATCGGCTTCTTCTTGTGCCTACGAGCCAGTAGACAAGACTGATCCGGGTAGGCGTAGGAACCACCCATTGTCGCGCTGGTGAGAGGCTTCTCGTTACCAGTAGCACGCAGAAGAGATTCTATGTTCTTGCCTATCCAAGCCGGAGCATCCATTGAGAAGGAGCATTGAGATGGAAATCCATAGGCATTAAGTTAAGCGAGCAATTCGAGCGGCCAATCCAAGCCGTCCAGTAAAAGCTGAGCAGTGCGAGGAAAGGCAGCTCTCCGCTCAAGGCGGCATCCAGCGCGTAATGTACGCAAAATAGATTGTACTGTACGAACTAGCTCTCCCTCATAA
>VBJK01000372.1:0-1235 GCA_005879655.1 Chloroflexota bacterium
CGTCTTCTCTTCATGCAGACCTGGCCAGAATTAGTGCTGGGAATCAGCTTAAACACGGGAAGGAGCCTAGCAGAGATCCTGAAAACGGGAATCTTTCGTGCGAAAACGGCCTATTCGGTGCACTTTTCAGGTCCGATGACGGTGTATGAGCAGATGTGTCCGTTTTTTGAAGTGCCAACGTTCTCGCGAGCAGAGATGGTGTTGGAAGCCCTCTCACGTGTGCGGGCCATGTTTGGGATGCAATTTGCGTATGTCACGCGGAGAGATGTAGGAAGACAATGTGGCCCGATGCTGCGGCAGGTGGCGTACGAATACTTTGGGGACTTGATCCCGATACGCCAGGGTGAGGACCTCTCAAAAGCACTTTGCCGAGGAGTGTACTGTCGGCTGTGTTGCTATTATTATTGTCCGGCTGAGGTGGATGAATTGCTCTATATGGCGACGGTGAAGGATTATCGACGGATATTAGAGGCAGAGTCTGAAGAAGAGCGCTTGACGTTTGCAGTCGCTGGGTCATTTTTGGATTATGTGATTGTTGATGGGAATGGGACATGGAATAAGAGCCTGGGTCTTCGTCTAGGAGAGCCGGAAGTAGAGCTGCTGGAAGTCTTTGGGAAGCAGAGAGCGGAGTCGGATGCACAGGAGGATCATCCAGAAGGCAGAGAGATCGCCCAAGAGTTACCAACAAAAGGAGGAGATGTTGTCTGATAAAGAGAGTGAGAAGGTCATAGGATCGGCAGACACATCATTCCAGCGGCAAACGGTTCATGATGAGAGAGAGAAGGCGTTGGCCAAACCTGCCCGCTTGCTTGCAGAACTCTCAGAGGAAGAAAGAAAAAGCGCCTATGAGCGTTATGAGCAGTTGCGACCTTGTCTGGAGTATGGAGTATCACAGGCCGAAGTTGCGCGAAGGGAGGGCATCTCGCTCAAGAATATTCAACGATGGGTTGGACGGTATCGTCGAGAGGGATTGGTGGGATTGGCGCGTCGTCAAAGATCCGACGCGGGGAAACGGCGAGGCATTCCTGATGAGTGTGTGGGTCTGATAGAAGGACTTGCATTACAACGGCCCAAGCGTTCGGCAGCCTCTATTCACCGCCAGGTGGAGGTGATAGCCAAGAGTCAAGGCTGGCCATCTTTGAGTTATGGGCGGGTGTATGCAATTATCGCTGAGATGGACCCAGAGCTGGTGATGCTTGCGCATGAGGGATCACGGCAGTATCAAGAGAAATATG
>VBJK01000372.1:1322-3774 GCA_005879655.1 Chloroflexota bacterium
CGGGCAGTGATGGGCTATCGGCTCAGTTTCGATGCCCCTAGCGCGTATCAGACGGGGCTGGCGCTTCGTCAAGCCATTTGGAAGAAGGATGATGCTCGCTGGCCCGCCTGTGGTATTCCAGATGCCTTCTATACCGATCATGGGAGCGATTTTACGAGCGCACGCATGGAGCAGGTGGCAGCGCAACTTTCCATGAAGTTGATCTTTTCGCAAGTTGGTCGCCCACGTGGGCGAGGCAAGATCGAGCGTTTTTTTCGCTCGGTGCGGGAGATGGTGCTGCCAGGACTGTCAGGATATATTCCCCGTGTGAAACGCAGCTATCGTTCTGCGAGAAAGAAGCAGCAGCGAAAGATGGCAATGGCAGGCAGGACCGAGCGTCAAGCGAGCCTGACACTGGCACAGTTTGATGCCCACTTTCGCAAGTGGGTGTTGGAGAGCTATCATCACCGAAGACAGCGTCGCATCCAAGGCCAGCCAGTGGAGCGGTGGCAGCAAGGTAAATGGCTACCTCGTCTGCCAGAGCAACAGGCCGAGTTGGACTTATTGTTGTTGCGGGAAGTGAAGTCGAGACAAGTCCATCAGGAGGGTATCTTCTTTCAGGGGTACAGGTATATGGATACAGCTCTTGCAGGCCATGTTGGGACGGCTGTGGTGATGTATTACGATCCATTAGATCTGACAAGCGTGTCGGTCTATGCAAAAAAAGGTCACGGTGAAGAGGAGCGTTTCCTCTGTGTAGCCCATTGTCAAGAATTAGGAGATCAAGCGGTGAGCTTAAAAGAGCTGACTCAGGCACGCAATGCGCAGCGCAAGCAGCTGCATGCTCGTCTAGATGAGAGCCAGCGTGTGGTGAAGCAAACAGGGGCATCTCCGGCTGCCATAGCGGGTGTTACCATAAGCTCAGATGCTGGCTTGGAGAACAAGGGAGCCAAAGGATCAGTTTCTCGATTGAAGCCACCGGCCTTTATGGCTCATATTTCTGCGGAGTTTTTGCCAGAAGAGGAAGTCTCTGTGTGAAGGAGGGAGAGATGGACGAAAGAAGTTTAGTTCCAAAAGAGCGCATTGTATCACAGAAAAAAGAGCTGAGGTGTTTTGAGGGTCGGGATGAGACGCTTCCCATCAGCTCATTCGTGCAGACGAAACCGTATCAGGATTTTGTGCAGTGTTGTGATAGCTGCCGACGTTTTCGCTATGTAGCGATGAGTTATGGACCAGCGGGAGTGGGCAAAACCATCGGAGCGCGGTTGTATGCCGGTTGGGATGAGATTGAACCGTTGTTAACACGCAGAGGAGTTCGCATGCCAGTGGATGGAACCATGCGTCCCTATCCTCGTGTCGCTCTGTATACTCCGGGAAGAACAGTCAGTGCCAAGCAAATAGAGAATGATGTGGTTCTGTTGATGTGGAGTCTTCAAAATCTGGGCAAGATCTCGCTGCATGAGCATTTGGAAGCGTCTGTGGCAGGTGAAGCAGCGGTGTCAGAGGGATTGGAATTACTGATCATAGATAATGTGCATCGGCTGGATGTTGTGTGTATGGACGTGGTTCAAGATCTTTATGACCGCTACCGGATAGGGGTGGTGTTGCTTGGTTCGGAAGTGCTGGTAGAGAAGCATCTGAAGCGTTTAGAGCATCTGCGCGTGCGTGTTGGGGATGTGCGTCCATTTGGCGTGTTAAGTCGAGATGAAGTCAAGGCGATGATACCGCACTTGTTGCAGGGGTTAAGCATTGATTTGCAAGGGCAGCAGGGACTTTCACTTGAGCAACTGACGGAAGAGATGTATCATGCGACGAATGGGAATTTAGGTTTGATCCGTCATTTTATGACACAAATTGTTATTGTCTTGCAAGATAAAAAGACAGAGATAATAACAGATGCCATAGTGTACAAGGCATATGCAAAGCTGAGAATGGAGTGATGCGATGGATGAGCAAGAGAAGCAAGACCAGCGGGCTTTCGCTGCGGTCTGCAAGTTTGTAGAGATAACTCCCTTTGCGCATTTTGCTCAAAATGTACAGTAGAAAAAGGATGAGTGGTTTTTCTAGGCAGTCAAGGCCAAGATACACCAGTCAAGGCCGCAACATGCGTCTGTGGGATGCAAGAGGCCAGTAGCGCTTTGCCACTGGTCTTTTTGTTGTGTAATGTGCCCCTCCGCATTTCTGCTTGGGCTGACCACTGCGTACCGTCTTGTACTGACCACAAAGTTTCTTGTCGCATCTTGACAGGAACCAGAGTCTATAGTACAATAGGATGAGAGGACGAACGGAGGACAGTAAAGGAGAGAGCAATGGCAGAAATGACGCGCTGGCTTTGGGAACGACTCTTTGAGCCTGGAGGGCTGATCGAGCACTTGCAACCGTTGGGTGTGGAGCAGGAGGCAGAAGTGAAGCACTTGTGCGAGGAAGAAATAGCGGCGTGGCGTGCGCGTCCGACGATGAGAGTCGAAGCATC
>VBJK01000245.1:0-7607 GCA_005879655.1 Chloroflexota bacterium
ACAATGGCTACAAGAGACTGTTCATCGACTTCTATACGAACTAACTGTAAATCAGGGGTTTCTGGTAATAAGGTAGGGCTTTTCTTGCGGGTCATGGGGAACTCTTTCTGACTCATCTAACTACTTCTCTCGACACTCTCAGTATACCCCATATCTCTCTCTGAAAGCAAAAATAAGCTCATCATTGATTCATCAAAAGTTTGGAAGATCCATGATGCTTGACACATATTGTTAATATTCATTGCGATAAAACTTTGCCCTAGCTAACAACCTGACAGAGAGAGATAGGAGACAGGTACCGTTGAGAGCTGCCTGCCAGCTTGGGACAACTCCAAATGAAGTAAAATATCAAAAAGATCCCTTGGATATCCTTCTGTAGTGCTTTCTGCAATGGTTGTTTCAGCAGGAGTATCTATGCCCAAACGTCGGTATGAGAGCCATGAACCAACTCATGAATGGCAGCAGATTCGTCTGTTGCGGCACCCGACACGGCCCAGATTACCTATGAGATTATTCGCCCCGTTGTTCTTTGGGGTCAGACGCCAAAGGAGCGGGGAGAAGAAACAGGCATGTCAGCCCGAACGATTTACTACTGTGAATCGCCTCAAATTTTTAAAATCGCCTCAAATTTTTAAAGAGGCAGATGTTTGGCCGTGCTCATCTCGATCTCTTGCGCGTGAAAGTGCTTCATGCCGTCTGACAGCGAGAGAGGTTGCCTCACGAGAGCCGAGGCGAGGTCACGTATGAAAACAAGGATGAGAAAATGGATGCAACTGTCATTTCAGCCATCATAGCTGCTCTGACTGCTCTAGCGGTTCAGCTTGTGACCCACCGTATTCAGCAGAGCACTGGCAAGAAGCAAGACGAAAAAAGAATCAATGAAGAGTATCTCAATCCACTCCGATTGTACCTTGAGGAAAGCTACTTCCGGATTGCAGAGATCATGCAGAGAGCAGAAGCGGGTGGAGGGAAAAGCGAAGCCTTTTTCCCTGTGAGCAACACTGAGGAATTATCGCACAAGGATGCATCGTGGTTCAACGGTGAAGGTTGCTACTTTATCTCCTCGTGCTATTTCACAGCCTGCTTGTTTGCCACCATAAAGAAAGTTCGAGATGATGTGCCATATCTCAGACTTCGACAAGGAGATGATACCCAACTCTTGCAGCTTCTCCTCAAGATAAATCTTGGCTTTCTCAAGAAGGGGGGAGTCTATTATGCTCTTCAGCAGAGCATAGGTGAGCAGATGTACACACGGGCAGAAAAACGCTTGATGACTTACCGAGAGTTCTGTGAAGCCCTTCAAGATCCTCAAAAGCGTGTCTGGTTTGATCGCTTGCTTCGTTTTTTCCTCGAGACCGGGAAGGGAAGGCACCTGGATCGAGTAAGACACGCCATAGAAGCGATTTATGCTTCATCCACATTCCTCGATAAAAAGGTTGGTGGGGGTCCGTCTCTCAAGGTACGCCTGCAAGTGGAAGGAATCACTCATCTTACTCAATTTTCTGCATTACATACCAAGAAGTTAAATCATGGTGAGACACAGTAAATGAAGTAACTATGAGAAATTCATGTTAGTACCAGAGATTTCTTGCTTGTCTCCTCTTTTTTCTCCAGACATCCATCATACGTTCTTCAAGTAAGCTCTGCCATCCCCAAATATGGGGGAGATCCTGCCAGTCAGTAGCAAAAACACTCTATGGCCACCTCTGGCAAACAGGTAAGAGATTTGTCTCTCGCTCTCTTGTCACTTCCTTCTTGATGTTCTTCCCTCAACCCTCTGCGATCTGTCCATCTCTCTATGAGCCAACCCTTTCTCTCTGAAGATCATGTGGGAGCGTAAGTTGATCGTCTTTTTCTTCTTGATGAGCTTTAATCACCAAATTTGTAACAGAGCCCCGGTCACACTCTATTCCGCTTACACGAATCGTGAGTACCTCTGAGGCCATTACGTGTCCCACTCAAGCAACAACTGAGTTAAACCATGAAAGCCCAGACTAGGTATGTAGCTGAGTTGCTGATCTGGAGTCAGTCGCAGAGAAGGCAGGCGTTGACTGAATTGTTCCAAAACTACCCGAACTGCCAGACGCTCCAGCGAGGCTCCAATGCAATGGTGAACTCCATATCCAAAACTGAATAAGCGGTTGGCATTCTCACGTCCAGGGCGAAAGGCTTCCGGGTCGTGGAAGCAGGCTGGGTCGTGGTTGGCCGATGCGGACATCGCTTGCAGAAGAGCGCCAGCCGGGATAGTCTTGCCGCCCATCTCTACCGTTTCAGTAGCTCTGCGGAAGGCACCAAGCCCTGGAGGGTCCAGGCGCAGTGTCTCCTCCACTACTGCCGGGATGGACTCAGGATCATCCAATAGAGCCAGCCAGCGCGTGCGCTCATGTAAGAGTTGATAGAAACAGTTGCTCAGAAAGGTGGAGGTTGTGTGCATCCCAGCAACGAGAAAGATGAAAAGAAGAGATGCCGTCTCAGCTATGCTTAACGGCTCTTGATGAGCCTGAGCTTCCTTAAGCAGGTCGCCAACCAGATCATCTCCCGGCGTTATCCAGTGCTGCTCTGTCAGTGTATAGAAGTAGTTATGGAGTGCCAGAGTGGCCTGCGCCAGAGGGAACTGCTCTTGAGCAGGCACATCGGCAAAATGCAAAGCCATCATCGCCTTTGACCAGATTTGCAGTTGTTCCAGATCATCAAGGGGGATATTGACCAGACACCCAATCACTTGTGCAGAATATGGGTGAGAAAACTGCGTTTGGATATCCACTTGTCCTTTATCTATAAATCCGTCGATGATCTGATCCGCAAGGGTGCGAATACGGGGTTCGAGATGGGAAATCCTTTGAGGCAAAAACGCCTTGTTGAGGCAGATACGTAGCCGGGTGTGATGCGGCGGATCAACAGCTACGATCGATGGTACGGCCAGAAGCGGGCTGGTGCCCAGAAGATCACGAACTTCAGGTGTATAGTACCCTTCCCATGGATGCTCATCGACGATGGCGAAACGGCTATAGTCCTTCAAGATGGTCATCACATCCTCATAACGCGTGACTACCCACAAATTGAAGCGCTCGCTAAAAAACACCGGTTCTTGCTCGCGAGCTTGCCTGTAGAAATCGTAGGGGTTAGCATTATATGCAGGGCTTAAAGGGTCAAACGCTCGGCTCAGGTCAGAAAAATAGCTTCCATTGGTGCTGTCAGCAGCGTTTTTTAGTGAGTTTGCTTTAGCTCCGTGCATATACTAATTCCTTTTCTTAATACGATCTTGAAAAAACTTTACTTTCATCTTTGACCTCTATATGATAATTATCGTATATTACAGACAAAAATGCAATACATGACACCGCAATGACATTAGTCGTTGCTTGGAAGCTGTTATTCATAAGGAAGATTTTGATGAAACAGGAATCTGATGACGTTCATTTCTTGAGAGAAGATACCGTTGACTCTGATAATAAAACGCCTACAATTCTTAAAGAAAGCTCTAATGACCATGAGATGTCTAGAGAAAGACGGAGTTCAGATGTTGCCATCATAGGTATGTCAGGAAGATTTGCTGGTTCTGCAAGCCTTGAGGCTTTCTGGTCTCATCTGCAAGCTGGGGAGAGTTGTGTCGGGCCAATTCGCCGTGAAGGTTGGCAGACAGGTACCCTTTTAGACTCCGAGTCTGCGTATACGTCTCTCATGGGATGGGGAGGGATGTTAGAGCATATTGACCGGTTCGATCCGTTATTTTTCAACATTTCACCACTTGAAGCAATAAATATGGACCCACAACAGCATCTCTTTCTAGAAGAGGCGTATAAATCATTTGAAGATGCAGGGTACTCCTCTGAACAGTTAGCAGAGAAAAAAGTCGGTGTGTTTGTGGGAGCAAGGGCTGGAGATTATAAAGAACAAGTCCTTCTCCGCAGGGAAGGGGCCTCACTCCTGTCTGATAGCAATGCACACCTCTTTCTAGGCAATGATATGGCTGTTCTTGCTGCAAGGATCTCATATTTCTTGAATTGTAAGGGACCAAGCTTAGCCATTGATACGGCTTCTTCCTCTTCTCTGGTTGCCATCCACTTGGCTTGTGAAAGTATCCGCACAGGGGAATCAGAAATGGCCTTAGCAGGTGGGGTCTTTGTTATGAGCTCACCCCAATACGCTATAATGGCAGCAAAAATACACATGCTTTCACCGGATGGCAAATGCAAACCCTTTGATAAGAATGCCAATGGGATTGTCCTTGGAGAAGGTGTTGGGGCTCTCGTCCTCAAGCCGTTAGAAGCTGCTATTGAAGACGGGGACCATATTTACGGAGTGATTAAAGGATCTGCCATCAATCAAGATGGAAAAACTGTTGGCATGATGGCTCCCAGTCTGCTTTCACAAAAAGCCTTGCTCGTCTCTCTGTATAAAAAGGCTGCCGTTAACCCAGAAACGGTCAGCTATATTGAAGCTCATGGAACCGGATCAAAGCTCGGTGATCCTATTGAGGCGCGAGCGTTAACGGATGCTTTTCGCATATTTACTCAAAAAAAACAATTTTGTGCCATTGGATCACATAAATCGAACATTGGTCATACAGTTATGGCCGCTGGCATGGCTAGCGTTTTTAAAATCTTGCTGGCGATGAAATACCAGCAAATCCCTCCTACTATTGACGTTGAGGATGTCAGTCCGCAGATCGATTTTGATAATAGCCCATTTTTCATCAACACAAGGCTGAGAGAATGGAAACGTTGTGATGGGAGTCCGAGACGCGCAGGTGTCAGCTCATTTGGTTTGAGCGGAACCAATTGCCACATCATTCTTGAGGAATCTCCTCTGAATAAGAAGATGACAGACGAACAAGGGAAACCTTATTACTTCTTCCCATTATCCGCAAAGACAAAAGCCTCCCTCTTGCAAAAAGTCGGAGATCTGATCACTTGGTTGGAAAAGGAAGGAGAAAAGTATGCAGTCGAAGACATTTCTTATACATTAGTCCAAGGCCGCAGTCATTTTTCTGTTCGATCGGCGGTAGTGGCAAGAGATACTAATGAACTTGAACAATATCTCAGAGCAATCATGAGTGGAGGTCAACCTGACCTGCAGGACTGTAGGGACAGTGTGAGGCTCCTGTCCAACGGCTACCCTGTGGGAAATGAGAGAAACCATTCTCCAGATACAGAGTCACTCTTACAAAAATATGCTGCCTGGCTGCTGCAAAACTTGCAGAGAAACGCTCCTCTTGATCAAGAAGATTATAAGAGAAATTTAGTAGCTTTAGCAGATTTATATATAAATGGATATAACTTGGACTGGAATATATTATTTAAAAATGGTAAATATTGCCGTGTTACATTGCCAACATATCCATTTATGGGAGAAACTTACTGGATAACGGAAACTCCGAGAGACCAGAGCCAGAATTTATTGAAAGGCTATGCAGGAACGCTACCTGATACGACCGATTTTGGTCACGAGCATGGGCAAGAGCAAGTGACCAGTAACGAGTTGCAGGACAGGGACAAGCTACAAGCTTTCGATGGGATCCTTATAGATAGGCTACGCAAGGCGCTCTCGCACAGCATTTCTAACCTGCTCAAAGTCCCGGTTGAGAAGATTGATGCCCAGACTCCACTCTCGGAGTATGGCTTTGATTCGATCACCTTCACACAATTAGCCAATCGTCTCAATCATACATATCAACTTCATCTGACTCCCCCACTCTTTTATGAGTATTCAACTCTAGAGTGTCTTGCCCAGTATCTACACACAACCTATGCGCATGTTCTCGCCCCTCATTTCATCGCAACTTCTCCTACAGCCCTGCGGGCAACGCGAGACGAGGTATCGCTTTCCATCGGTGCTCGTAGGGTCCCTCAACCAATCGCTAAGACAACCTCCATTCCCATTCACCTTGCTCCTGCGTCCATGCACCCATCACAGCGAAGCACACCAGCGGCATCCCCTATCGCTATCATAGGTATGAGTGGCAGTTTCCCCCAAGCCGGAGATGTGCAGAGCTTGTGGAGCAATCTGCTCGCTGGTCGTGACTGCATTGAAGAAATCCCTCCCTCGCGTTGGGATTGGCAGAGCTATTTCGGCGACCCCGCTACTGAGGTGAATAAGACCAATATTAAATGGGCCGG
Source organism: Chloroflexota bacterium (assembly GCA_005879655.1). The sequence continues at coordinate 6,120 of VBJK01000245.1, forward strand.
GATACTAGAGGGGGTTGAGCAGTTTGACCCTCTGTTCTTTGGCATTTCTCCCCGCGAAGCCGAACAGATGGACCCCCAGCAACGCCTGCTGATGATGCATGTCTGGAAGGCTATTGAGGATGCCGGGTACGCTGCATCAAGCCTCTCTGGAACTCATACTGCCTTATTTGTGGGCACAACTAACAGTGGATATTGTGAACGGGTATTCCGTGCGCATATGGCGATTGAAGGCTATTCTTCTACTGGCCTGACTCCATCGGCGGGACCAAATCGCATGAGCTATTTTCTGAACCTGCACGGACCTAGCGAAACGATTGAAACAGCCTGCTCATCATCCCTGGTCGCCATTCACCGGGGCGTGAATGCAATCGAGAGTGGTCAATGTAGCATGGCCATCGTAGGTGGAGTCAATACCCTGATCTCTCCAGAACTGCACATCAGCTACAGTAAAGCGGGCATGCTCTGTGAGGATGGCCACTGCAAACCCTTCTCTGCCCAAGCCAATGGCTATGTACGAGGTGAAGGGGTTGGGATACTCATCCTCAAAGAGCTAGCCGCTGCCGAGCAAGCTGGTGACCATATTTATGGGGTGATTCGCGGCAGTGACGAAAACCATGGTGGACGTGCTAGTTCACTCACGGCCCCTAATCCTAGAGCACAGGCTGACCTGTTGCTTGCAGCCTATCGCAAGGCCGAGATTGATCCTCGTACAGTGAGCTACATCGAGGCACATGGAACTGGAACTCCGCTTGGTGATCCCATCGAGATCAATGGACTCAAGACTGCCTTTCACGAGCTTGTTGAGGCCGTGCCCCGCGCCGACCCCGGTGAGGAGCCGATGCCGCAAGCATGGTGCGGCATCGGCTCGGTGAAAAGCAATCTCGGACATCTGGAGCTAGCCGCTGGTGTTGTAGGGATAATCAAAGTATTGTTGCAAATGCAGCACAAAAAGCTCGTGCAGAGCTTACACTGTGAGCAGATCAATCCCTATATCCAACTGCAAGGCAGTCCATTCTACATTGTGCAGCAGACCCAGGATTGGGAGGCACAGCGGGATCACGAGGGGAACGTCTTGCCGCGACGGGCGGGAGTCAGTTCGTTTGGATTTGGAGGTGCCAATGCTCATGTGGTACTTGAGGAATATGTGCCAAAGCCGATGGAGTACCCATCGGAAAGCATTGTCCGACGCCCGGTTCTCATAGTGCTCTCCGCCAGGAACGAGGATCGACTGTATGAGCAAGTACGACAGTTGCTGACCTGGATACAGGCAGAAATGCATAAGACACGCTTCCTGCTGGACGACCTGGCCTATACGCTGCAAGTAGGGCGTGAGGCGATGGAGGAACGATTGGCATTGCAGGTCAGTTCGTTTGCAGAACTGGAAGAAAAGCTGGGCAAATATCTCCAAGAGCCGCAAGGGGAAGGTGATTGGTATCGGGGACAGGTAAGATCACACAAAGAGACCATGGCTCTCTTCAATACGGATGA
>VBJK01000245.1:7666-9616 GCA_005879655.1 Chloroflexota bacterium
CCATAGGGGCGGGATCGGAGCCTCGCACGACCACCGGGGTCAGCGCAAGGCACGACCCATACAGCCCCCGACCGATGGTTATAGCCCATTCCCTCCCACGTCGGATCAGTCTGCCAACTTATCCATTTGCCCGTAAACGCTGCTGGGTGGACCAGATCAATGCCCAGCCCGGTAAGCCTATAGAGCAAGTCCATAGGCTACACTCTCGCGAACTGACAAGTCAGCACGAGGCGCATCCGTTGCACACGAGTGCGCTTTCAACGACACAGACCATGCTGCTGACACCTACCTGGAAAGCACAGGCGATTGCGGAATCATACCCGTCACAGGAAACTGCAACCCCCACTGAGACGCTGGTGCTGCTGTATGATTTACCAGGCATCGAAGCCTCACGTCTCCAGGCCCGAATGGCCTTGAGCGGGCTAAGAGTGAGCAATTGGTCGCTCTCGCAGCCCCATCGAGGACTCCGCTTCCAGAATGCGGTCATGCAGATGATCCAAGAGCTTCAGTACCTGTGGGGCAAGCCCACGGACTACTCCCGACCGGCAGGCGAGGGGCTTGCCTCCGTACTCGTGCAAGTAGTGGTGGCACACAGAAAAGAACCGTCCTTACTTGAAGCCATCGCGGGTGTGCTCAAGACAGTACAGCAGGAGTATCCGAATATAGCAGGACAGTTGATAGAAGTAGAGGGAGAACCAGAGGAAGAAGAATTACTTGTCTCGTTACGCGAGAACCAGCGTACACCGTACGAGCCACACGTTCGCTATCGAGACGGCAAGCGCTGGGTCATCCAGTGGCAGGAACTAGTTCCGGTGACTGACCCGGTTCATATGCCCTGGAAAGTGGGAGGGTGCTATCTCATTAGTGGGGGAGCAGGAGGCTTGGCTCGACTCTTCGTGCAAGAGATTGCCCGGCAAGTGCAGAAGGCCACTATCATCCTCATAGGTCGATCCGCGCTCTCTGCCTCACAGCGTGCACAGTTGGAACCAAGAGAAAATCATGGTGTACGCATTGATTATCAGCAGACAGATGTGAGCGATGGGCCTGCCGTGCATACTCTCATCCAGAGGGTGTTGACAAACTCAGGTCGTCTAGATGGCATTATCCATGCGGCTGGAGTACTATACGATAGCTTGCTCATCAACAAGACGCAAGAAGAAATACGGGCAGTACTGGCTCCTAAGGTGATCGGGGTTGAGTTGCTAGATGAGGCAAGCAGGCATATCCCTTTGGACTTCTTCATCCTGTGTTCATCATTTGCAGCCATAACAGGCAGTATAGGACAAGCTGATTATGCTGCTGCCAATGCCTATATGGATGCCTTTGCACACTCCCGCCAAGCACAGGTTTTGAGGGGAGAGCGCCAGGGAGCAACCCTCTCAATCAATTGGCCCCTCTGGGAAACTGGCGGAATGCACATGGCGGCGTCAACGAGACAAATAATGCAGGAGCGGCTAGGAGTAGAAGTGATGGGAACAGAGACAGGAATGAGGACGCTCTATCAAGCTCTAGCCTCAGGCCTCCCGCAGGTCATCGTGCTGCATGGACAAGTGGAACGTATCAAGCAGCGATTGCAGCACAGAGCAGGTCCCCTTATAGAAAGCGGGCAGGCACACACTACTGTCCATAGAATCCCTACCTCTCCAATTGAGAGTGGTGCTGATCCTGATCATGAGGACGGACAAGAACCTCGCGCTGTCTCTACGGATACACTCTGTGAGATGCTCTCTCACATGGCTTCTGACCTGCTCAAAGTTCAGGTTGAAGAGATTGATGTCACGACTCCACTCTCGGAGTATGGCTTTGATTCGATCACCTTCACACAATTCGCCAATCGTCTCAATCATACATATCAACTTCATCTGACTCCCCCACTCTTTTATGAGTATTCAACTCTAGAGTGTCTTGCCCAGTATCTACACACAACCTATGCGCATGTTCTCGCCCCTC
>VBJK01000082.1 GCA_005879655.1 Chloroflexota bacterium
CATTGAGATGATTTACCATGTCGCCGCTCCCACTGTCGATGAAGTAGAAGGCAGTGAAGAACATGAATTTCTGGTGAATGTCATTGCGCTGGTGAGAGATGCAGTCAGAGTCGGAGGAGGGAGATTGTGTTAATGTTCATCCCATAATAGAACTCTCGGAGCGATCCAAACCTTGCCAAGACCCATGAGTAAATTGGGTCAAATTGTAGCTCAAAACAACAAGCTTGGGATCTCCTCATTGGCTCTGGCAGCTCGTACTTTCGGCAAAAAACTGGAGCGATAGTAGGTCAGTGCATCCTCATATCCGTGATTGACTCGATAGCGTACTGCCTCTCGATTATACCAGACCCAAAATGACATGTATGTAGGAAGCTCAGTTGTCATGATCTCATCAGGATTGAGCAATCCCTCTTCCTCTTCTGGGAGAGGAAGATAATGAATCTTGTATTTACCTCGACTCAAGAAGCTCGACAGGCCATCCAATCCATCATTATTGGGGATATACTCCACGTCAAGCACCCGTACCTGTGGAGCCCCATCTTTCTTTTCCTTTTTGATAAGGACTTCACATCCCATATCAGCCAACTCGTTGATGAGCGAGCAGAGCGTTTCCATATGGGTTGTTCGCTCCATCCTCTCCTTAAACGAGAGAGACATATCGAAAGGTGAGGGGCTATGTTCTTCTATCCCAAAGCCGACCTCTTCCAGATCATCAATGCTAAAGCCAGAATTAGGGAGCACTATCTTGTTTCCCTCATAGAGCTTGATCTCATCTTCAATCATGAACCACACTTGCGCCTCCCCTGTTGGAATATAGATCTCTTTGTCATCCTCGTCCTCTTCAATATGTTCAGCTTCCTCATAGGTGAGAGTCGCTTGCAACCTCACATGTGCACTCTGCAATCGTCGTAGCACATCCACATAAATGTCATCAGTTGTGGTAAGCTCATTCTGTTTCTTCTCTTTCAAAGGTGGGGGGCGATGCGGTTTCTCCTCTCTTTTCCAGCTTTGTAGAAGGATGAGGAAGTCATCATCCAGCGTGGACTTCCTAAACGGTAATACATGCCATCGATCCTGGTTCCAATAAACCCAGAGATCAAAGTGCGTTCGCCTCGGATAATGTCCTTCCTTTTTGAGGTAGGGACGGTGGACCCAGAAAGAAATCCAGTAGCACGAGCCTTCGTATCCTTCTCTGTATCCACGCATCTCGACAAACCGAAAGGTAAAGGCTTCACGCTCCTCTGTTTCATCAAGCAAGAGTCGTTCACGAATAATCCAATCAGATAAGGCAAGCTGAGCTCCAAGCTTGACATCATCCTGACCGATATCTGCCATTCTCACACCCTTGCGATACAGTAGGTATTTTTGCATAATCATCTTCTCCCTTTCCAATTGAGTGACACTCTCTCTATCTTACAACGTCTGTAAGTTCACCCTCAATAGATCTAGACGGGTCTCTCCATTTTCGCTCAAGAGAACCCTAAAGATTGGAGTGAACACATTACTGGTTTGAACTCCAATGGCTTCATGTCATGTTAAGATAGAGTATATTCTCATACTATTAAAATCCTGCGTGAACAAAAGTAATATCTATGGTTTGAGTTCCTATCTGATTTTGATATTTTCTCCTGTAGCGCGTCTTCTCTTTAGAATGCATAGATAGCTAAGAAGGAACATCCATAAAGCATTTTATGGATGCTGACCTTGCTGAAGAAAGCATTATTTGTGACTGAAGTTGTGTCATGGTCATGACGGCCATACACTCTTGTTTCTAGTGCAAAACCATGCGCTACTTTCGCAGTTTTTTAGGAGACGCAACAGATGGCAAAAGTCTTGTCCGAGCAGGTTTTTCCCTATCTGGCCCTTGGTCTGGCAAAGTATGCCGAGCAAGAGCAGAAGTATCCCTATCCTCCTGAGTTGCTCTATGCTCAACACCACCTTTCTCTGGCAATGCTCGACTCATATCCTATCACTATCACAGCCTTCTTTGAACTCTGCAAAAAACCACTTGCAGAATGGTGGCCGAGCAGTACGTTGCCCCTTGATATTGACAAGCGCTTCGAGTTGCTCACTCCAGACGGAGATGTGAGCCAATACACGATAGACTATTTAACTGTATATAAGCTTCCTCCTGGAGCAAAAATTGAGAATATACAGACGATACTTGATAATAAGTTGATGCTTCATATTCTGAGTATGGCCAAGCAGGCATATCTTTATGACCCTGTCGGTGCTCATCTCGACTATGCTGCTGTCAGGCAGTATGTGATTACGACTCCCTGGACCACAACGGAGAAGCTGCGCAGAGAGTTTCGGCATTTGCGCCACATCAACATCGATGACGTTGGAAATCTCTACCAGGATTGCCGTTCGGTTGATGCTGCACTGCTTTATCGCCGACCCGGTATGCAAGAGTCGTGCTACTGGAATTGTCGCTTCTGTGGTCCGCTGTATGTGCGCAAAGATCGGTTAGGGAGTATTAAGCCGAGCGCATGTGAGCAGCGTTGTCTTGCTATGCAGGACTGGGAGCAGCGTGATGTATGGAACAATACCAGGGTTTTGAAGCGCGGCATTCATCTACAGACCCTCATTCCTGGCATTGCAGAGCTAGAGCTTTATCGCTGGCTTACGGATGAGGTACTACCCGCTCAGCCCGCTCTACGAGTGATCCGATGGCCTGGGATCGATTGCTATGATCTACAACTCATCTTCCTCAATGAGGTGTGGGCAGTTGATGTGAAAGATTATAAAGACCCTTTTGCCTTGGGCAAACATGTCAGTCAAGATAGCCGCGATTTCGAGCCTAGCGATCTCAAATGGCATAAATGGTTCTATGTCTATCCAAGGTACCGCGAGCTGCAACGGCCCGATTATCAGGCGTGTGCCCTGCGAGCCGCCGGGCAACTTCCACCCAACGTGGCCATTCTTAGCGAAGAACAGTTCAAAATGCGGGTGCTGACGCGATAATCAGCGTGAGGAGAGAGAATATGTATGATCGAAGCGGGTGGTATAGTACGCTCGTTGAACAGATTGAAGCTCAAGATGCAGATCGTGTCCTCAAAGACAAGTATAGTTCACTCCTACAGGTAGAGCTTGGCCTGCGATTAATCGAGCGGTTAGCCTTCTTTGACGAACCTATTACCGTCCTATGGGTGCTCCTCTGCGATAATCCCATTCCCAATCCTCGTTTACAGACCCTAAGCGTGCAACAACGACATGAAATCGCCAACGCTCGTACACTGCTTCCATTTTCTGGCCGTTTCAATTGGGAAAATATGCTCATCTTCTACGCGATGATTGCAGAGCAGTGGCGTTGTTATCGCGTATCGCCAGATCATCTAGATACGCAGAAGGTTTGCAATCTTCAAAGCCATCAGGAGCGTCTTGTCGTCTATGATGAAGTTCTTGAAAGCACACTTCCTTTTGCGAAAAGAAAGATCAGTCGAGCAAAGGAGGAAAGATACTTTTTTGATGCTATTACAAGTGAGGGAAAACAGGTCATTACGGTAGACATCGACCAAGATACCGCAGATATGGTAAAAACGAGCCTTCCCTGGTTCTCTGAGCCGCGTCAGCGCAAGCCCTTGGAATACTCGCACGACGATTTCTGCGATATCGCCCGTGATATTGAACACCTGCGTCAAAAGCACAATCTATTAACGGTGCTTGGCTCACGACGAAACTGGGTGGATCTTGTCGAGGATGTGCTAGGCTATCGCGCTATTTTACCTGATGGTAGCCTAGCCGATAGGAATAAGGTTCCATTGCGCATAGATGGCCACGCGTATGTGGTGGGGGCGGTCGCTGCCGGAAAATCAACGATTGCGAAACTGATTTTAGCCGATGCTGCGCTGCACCCGGAGAAAGACCTGCGTATTACTCTGGTCGTCGCTGATACGATGTCCGCACTCAATCTGGCCGACGAGATAAATACGCTGTTTTGCAAGCCTACAGAGCAGCCCGTTGCAGTTCCTTTGATCGGACGTACGACTCGCGACCAGCATCTACGGCGCATCTATCGTTCCAGCAAATTCGGTGACGATCACTGGGCGCTCCGCTGGCTGAATACTGCCTGCCCCTTGCAAGCCCTAGCGACAAATACTACGCCATGCTGTACGCGTCCAGGCACAGAGCCGTGCGAATCGCTCTATTTACCTTTGAAAGAGCCGGTGGGACGCAAAACCTATCATTTCTGTCCCCTCTTCGCTGTCTGTCCTAGCAAGCAGCAATATCGTGATATGTCAACAGCATGTATCTGGATTACCACGCCGGGGGCATTGGGAAAATCCAGCGTGCCATCCCAAATCGAGAAGCGGAAGGTCCACCTGACCGAGATCGTCTACGAACAATCGGACTTGGTCATTTTTGATGAGGCCGATACGGTGCAAGAATGGTTCGACAATCTCTTCGCGGAAGAGGTTGTCCTGACGAACGGCAGCGACGGCCTGCTCGATGTGGAAGATGTTGAGACAGCTCAAGTATGGATACCACGACGCACGCAACCAGCTCCCACGCGTCGCTGGGTGGAAGCGGAACGCCACTCTCTAGCATCCATCTCCAGCATTCTCAGCAATCTGACGGACAGGCAGCATGCGCCCATACTGCGGCACTGGATCGGGCGCAATTACTTTACTGCGCTCACCCTGGCCTATAAATTAGCAAGGCGCTTGCTTGGACTCCCCAAGTGGGAAGAATGCCTGGGTCAGGATCGTATAGATACGGACAAAAGGGCGCAACAGATCGTCTCTCGCGCAGCAAGATCCAGTCTATCGGCTGGCGCTTATTATGCGTACTTTGCTTGCAGCAGGCGACAGCGCCCATAACATCGTTACTCACCAGGAATGTCTGGCCTGGATTCTTGACTTTGTTCCCAATATTGAGCAGACATTGGAAAAATTACAGCACGAGCTTGCAACATACGAGAAGAAACCTAAGAAAGGCAAAAACTCTGATGACGAGCCACCTGATTTACCGGATACTCTGGAAACGCTCGCACTACGTCTGGAATTTGTGCTGAGTGTCATGATCTTGGATCGCAACATTCGGGTCGTCTTCTATGAATGGTATAACAAGCCCTATGCTATGAATACCGATCTCAATGAGCATTCGCTTCAGGGAGCACCGGACAATCTCACAGACGTTTTGCCCATCCCGCCCACTGGCCGGGTATTCGGTACCTATTACTCCAAGGGCCTGGAAATAGGTCAGGACGACCAGCAGAAGCGTGAATTACCTTCCGGTCTCTCCGTGTTTGGCTACTCCAATATCGGGCGCTGGTATACTATGCACTTCCATGAACTCTTTAGTGCACTGGATGGAAGGCGCGGCCCCAACGTCCTAGCCCTCTCTGGTACCTCTTGGCTGCCGCACTCCTCGCGCTGGCATATCGACATTCCGCCACAAGGCATTCTTGAACCACCTGAAGAAGCCCAGAAAGCCATCGAACAAAGCAAATTCTTTTACATTCCGCAGAAAAAAATCGGCAAAGACAAGAAGCTGGAGCCAATTCGTATCTCCGGCAAGCCTGATAAGTTACAGCCAATAAAAGATGTGATCAAAGCACTGGCCAGCAGCCGCCACGGCCAGCAATCGCTGCTGAGGAAAGAACTGGCAAACCTAGAGCGTCTAGGCCAAGAGAACCCGCGTTATTGGGCCGATAGAGAGCGCCTGCTACTCATCGTCAATTCCTACGATCAAGCGGAATGGGCCTATCAAGAACTCAGATTCAGCGAAATGTTGCTAGGGAAGATCTGCTACCTGAAACGGAGCAATGACGAGCGTGATGACGTTGCAGATGCGGCAACCGTGTATCGCAGCGATATTGAAGATTTTGTGCGTACAAACGGGAAAGTCCTGATCGCTCCTATGCAAGCGATTGGCAGAGGCTACAACATCCTCAATCAATATGGTAAAGCGGCTTTTGGGGCCATCTACTTCCTGACGCGGCCCATGCCCTATCCAGCGGATACGCAGGCGATCGCACGCGAATTGAATCGACGCACGCTCGATTGGTGCCAAGATGCTAACCTGCCAATCTGGCAAGGGCCGCTCTTGTATCAGCAAGCGCTAGCCCTACGCGAGAAGGCCAGTACATACTGGCGCGAGGCTGAATTGCGCACCTATTACCATACACTCAAGCACGAAGATGAAAACCATGATACCACATATAGCGAACGTTTTGATCTTGCAGCCACAACTGCTGGACATATTATTCAAGCCTGTGGACGCCTGCTGCGAGGTGGTGTGCCATTTCATGCATTCTTTGTCGATGCCGCTTGGGCACCCAAAACCGCTAAGGATAACACTATTACGGAGACCTCTCAAAGTAGTCTATTAACAGCTATGATGGAGGTCTTACAGCAGTACATTCAAAGGACATACTTCGGCTACGAACTTTATGCACCTATTGGAAGTGCGCTGAACCATATTGTGGGCTTTGAACCTGAATTTGAATGAAGGAGAGTACGAAATAACTATGGAAACATCATCCATTATCCCTTTGCGTTTCCGCATCGACGAGGCTTATCTGCGAAACAAGGCGGTCTCCATTTCGAGCTTTGCCCATGAGCAAGCGTGCAGAGATTTTCTTGAGAGTATGCAACGGCTTTCGCCACGCGACCATCCCGAAAATCTTCCCTATGGTCGTTTGAATACTGTGCTTACTGCACTTGCGCCAACGCTCGCCCATCCATTTGTCTATGGTGGAAAGTCGGAGACCGGACCTGCCAAGCGACAAATGCTAGTCGTTGGCGAAGATGTGCAGCGCCGACCCACACCAGAACAAATCAGCGATGTCCTCTATGAGTGGGGGAGGCAATGGGGTTGTCATAACTTCGAGAAAGAGGTCAATGGAGCTGGACGCGATGCCCACCAGCGCCTGCTGGACAGTTTAGTGCAACCAGTACAACAGTGGCAAGATGTTGATGCCGCCTCCCTTTTCCTCAACCGTGACTCTGACCCACGGACGGCTTATAAAGCTATTCCCAGCCTACTTGCCTCCCTGCTAGCTGGCCGGGAATCTCTCATCAACGGAAGAACCATCAAATGGCGGCTAACCCAAGATGGTGATAATGGGCTAGCCGTCATCAGCCAACCTTTCTGGGCACAGTACGAAGAATTTAATAGATATGAAAAATTGATGGAAGTGAAGGAAGGCACATTTGCCTACAAGCTGGAATTTCGTTTACAAACGCAGGTTGGCAGCACATGCCCCTGGATTCATCTCTATGTGCGATGCAGCCGTTATCTCGATGGACCTCTTGGGAAGCGGAACTGGCTGCGCGATGTCAGCGTCAAAATAGGGGTAAACCAGCCTCGTGTAAGTGGCTGGGGATACTCCCCAACCTTGGTGACGTTGCCAGTCGCGGGTAGCAAAGACAGTCCACGTTGGGACGAGCATCTAGCACCGCTTTTAGCAGCGATGAAAGCACGCCCTTTGATCGTGCCCAAAAACATCTTCCAAGATCCACTACAGTATCGCGAGGCTACTACCCAGAGTCAGTATGACGAGTATTTTGTACTGCACGCAGAGGGCTTCAGACCCAAGCATCAGGTCAAAACGGGTTTCGATTTTGCCGAACTGCATGAAGTAGCACGTTCGGTCAGCGAACTGCTGGATCTCAAACTCTCAGATGGCAAAACGCTTAGCATAGATCTCCCGCCCATCTTGACACGCCGGGGCGGGCCGCCACTGGCAATGTGCGACATCGATGACCTTCGTAACAAAACCCTGATTACAAGAAGGGGCTCCCAGCTAACGGCGGATGAAGCTAAGCAGATGAATCGGCTGGAGCGACAAAGGATTATCCTACAGGGGCTACGGCGGGCAGCACAGAATCAGCCAATCGTCATCTATCTCTGCTGGAGTGATAGCTTTACAGGAAAACACTTGAAGCAGGAGTTGTGTCGGGCGTTGTTTATCGAAGAGGGTGATCCCTGGCCTGACGATATTACGCTAGTCATTCCGACAGAGCCGACTCCCGCTTCACTCTTGCAGCCCCTCGACGCTGGTCAGTTCAAACCAAGCGATCATTATAAAACTGGTATTTCCTGGCATGATCGCCAGACGTTTCAGAAAGCATGGGAGGCTCAGATGCGCAAATCCTTCACTGAGAAAACTCTGGCTTGGGAGCGCTATCTGAGCCGTTTACTAGCATATAGGTCTGGTTATGGCATCGCACTCATTGAGTTGCACAAACTAGATGAGGCAAAATACCACAAGGATCAAAGCGTTAAGGGGGCAGTACGCAGAGCGTGCAACAAATTAGGACTAGCATCACAGATGATCCTTCCCCTGAAACCAGTGGATAAGCCGAAAGAGGGAAAAAAGGATATTCAGCCGGAGAGCCAGGGACGTGAACGCAACGCAGTGGCAGACCTACTGTATCGCCAGACAGGTCTGATATTTGAACAACCCCAAAGTTTGTACATTGCAGCGGGGCTATTGCAGGAATTGGCAGAGCGGTTGCATGTCATCGGCCTGTACAGGTTGCGGACATATAACCCCAAGATGCATTACTCTCTGGCGATTCGCTTCTGTCCAGACGGTACCTATCAAGCGCTCTTACCCCAGCACCCCCAGCACTGGCTACCTTTTATGGAGGCACGCAAAATCGTTGGCGAGCTTTTCTTAAAGAAGAGGGCACAGACTCTCGACTTACCCACAGAAGCGCTCGCCCGCTTTGCAGCCCAAGTCTTCACAAGCACCAGCGATGTGCCAACCCTTGTTCTGCTCGAAGCGGAGGGCTGGCGTAACCGTGGTCTCCTGCCCCAATTTGCCAACGGCATAACAGCACGGCAAAATCAACTCGATTTCACACACATCGAGTCATTTGAACGAACGTACGACCGCTCAGATTTGCCCAACCTGCGTATCATTCGCCTGCGTCCCGTAGGCACGTTAGGGGAAACACCTCAATATGTGCCAGTCTGCAAGGATGAGGAAGATCAGCTTATAGAAGGGAAAGACTTCCAATATCTCACAGCTTGTATTGATACGCAGGTGCAGGAAGAAAATCCATTTTTCCACTACCTTTCGATAGGGCGTATGCCAACGATGGCGGGCACGCAGTACTCAAAGCAGCACCGATACAAGTTGGATGAGGGAGGCGGAATCGCCTTTAAACATCAGACGATCGTCGAGCTTGTCCCCTTCTTCCTCCAGCTGGAGGATGATGCTAAAGCTTGGTGTCGCATCGCACACTTTATGCGCGTCTCACCGGCGTGGGACGGAGGAAATATTCTGCTTCCCTATCCCTTGCATCTCGCCAAACAGATGCTTGAAGACCAGCTCTGCATCCTAGAAGGTGGCCTGGATGAGAAGGAGTAGCCACTCTCCGACTTTTGCCTGATGCTGCGTGCCAATCTCGTGCAAGGGAATAGTAGCGGATTGATTGTACAAGAGAGCTACTTTTCCCCTGTGATGCCCCACAGTAATTGTTGCATTGGATCAGGTTCCTGGACGCGAAAATCAACCCTAGTCATACCTCTCAAGAATATGGGCAGTTCGAGTATGTTGGGGGCATCGGGCAGCAACACCGGGATAATCGGGCAGTCTCGTTGTATAAATTCATCCAGGAGAGCTCCAATCTCCATGCGTTGCCAGGGGAGAATGCCAGTTTGGCCGATGAAAACTACGGCGGCCTTAATCTGTGCTATCCTCTGCTCTAAAAGGCGTTGCCGAGGTAGGCCAGGCCGTAGCTCCCACTCATCGAGCCAAGGGAGAATGCCATGTTGTTTCAACTGTTCAGCAATGAGCTTCACGGCTGGCTTATCCTGTCCATTGTAACAGAGAAAGACATCAAAAGCTTGTGCGTCAATTTTGCGCTGCAACATCTTCTGGACGCTCTGCTGCTCACCCCGCTCACTAGCCAGTTGCACTGACCCGCTCATCACTTCGCCGTTCGACTCGCACTGCTGCTCCTGGTTATCTAGGAGTGATACGCGAGTACCGCAGTGACTGCAAATCATGTAATCGAGGCCACGCTTGCGCCTGTTGATCACCTGTCGCTCAGGGAGGACTGAGCTACACGATGAGCAAATAATGGGCTGTCTGCCCTCTACCAATGCATCCCTCTGTGGCTCGTCATCTCGCTTACGGTCCAAACATTGCGCTATGGCTTGCGGCCTGACTACTGCTCTGAAGCCCTGTAGGTCGTTGAGCACAGCGATCAGCTCCCAATCGTTGGTGCGCCACAAATAGATCTCATGATGGGATGCAGTAGCCAGTCGAGAACCGTCTGGCGACCATGCCAGACCAATTATGCCACTTGCGTGACCCCGTAAGATGTATAATTCACGCCCAAGATGTGTGTCCCACAGGCGTACCGTCCAATCATACGAGCTGGAGGCTAGGAGGTGTCCATTGGGCGACCATGCTACAACAGTCACAACACTTGTATGACCTTGTAGGATATGCAGCTCACGTTTGTTGCTGGCATCCCACAGCCGTACTGTCCGGTCGTGTGAACCAGAGGCTAGCCGACTCCCATCAGGAGACCATGCTACACTTATCACATCGATCTCATGACCTTGGAGTGCACGTAGCTCTCGTCCGCTGTGAGCGTCCCACAGCCGTACCGTTTGGTCGCGTGAACCCGAAGCCAGCCGCCTTCCGTCAGGCGACCATGCTACGCTCATCACGTAATTCGTGTGGCCCGTCAAAGTATGCAACTCGCGCCCATGGCTAGCATCCCACAGCCGTAGCATCTTATCAGCGGAGCCTGAAGCGACTCGTTTCCCGTCAGGCGACCATGCTACGCTGTTTACTATGCCTGTGTGGCCCCGCAGGATATGCCCAGCGCATTGATGACTGGCGTCCCACAGCCGTACTGTACAATCAGCAGAACCTGAAGCTAGTCGATCGTCGGATGACCACGCGACGCTGTATACGTCGCCTATGTGACCTTGTAGAGTGTGCATCTGATCCTTGCCGACCACATCGCAGAGCTGCACGGTTCCATCAGCTGCTCCAAAGGCCAGCCAGTTTGTATGAGGAGACCATGCTATGTTCCGCAGACCGCCCAGCTGATTTTGAGAGGTGTAATAGAGGTTGAGAGGTTGGGATGACGGTGCTTCCATGGTGACATCCTCCTTTGAGAAATTGAAGCCGAGGTTCTACACCTCAAACCGCACAACAGCCTTATCTAGAGCATCTTCTACTTCTTGTTGATATCGTTTTACTGCACGTTTTGCTGGGCCATAAGGCGATGTCATTGTCTTTGATTTCTGTTTTTCAAACGAATGTGTATTTTCCAGGAAAAAATCTTCTACTTTGCGACCAGCATCTTCCCATTTAATGGCTATTCGGAGTGTGATAAGTGGACGATCTCCCACCCCTAGCTCATATAATTTTTTATGAGGAGGTACTTCTTTATTGTTGATCTCTAATGAATATTCTAAGGAAACAGTTGTATTCAGTTCCTGATATATTTTTGGATCAGGAAGCTCAAACAACTCTTCCAAAATGAATTGTAGATCATAAACTGAAAAAGTTGAGGGGATCGGCATATCAAAGATATGTCGGCGTTTCTGTGAATAGAGTAAGATATTTAGCATTGAGGCTTCAGAGTACTCTTGAAATTGCTGTAGATATGTACGAATATGTGCTTGATTGATAGCCTTCTGTATAGACGCCGAGGGGACAGATATTAACAGCCGATGCTTATTTTTGTTTTGACAATGCCAGTTAATGAACAGTATCCTTCTTACTCCAAGGGAAGAATGTTCTTGCTACGGCATGCAGCAATATCAATGAGACGTGCAAAGCTTCGTAGATCACCTACTTCCCTGCCAAGGCTGCCGTTTTCCTTGGCTTGCTCGTATTGCCTTTGAGCATTCCGAGTAGCCCGTTCAAAATCGCCTTTGTCAATGATCGTCGTCTCCAGGAATTCATATACAGGCTCATCCTTGAAAACACGCCACCCAACAAAGGCATGCCCTTCCAGGAGAAAAATGAGCGCTTGTATATTTGCCAGTTCTAGCAGGCTAGCAAACAGTACACTCCCGTCGATACAGTTGGCTGATCCCCCACTTTTCAGTACCTCCGATGGCAGTCGTACTCTCTGTGTGACGCGGTCTATTTGCTTACCAACAACACCTGGGGAGGATACATAGGTCAGTTTTACTTCATGATGAAGTACTTCGAAGATGGCCCGTGCTTGTTCGCGTACTTTCTGTGCTTGTTCCTCTCTTGTTGCTGCTTCAATGTAGCCTGTAATTCGTCTTTCAGGAAGATACTTCACTGCCTCATTGAGCAGTTTGTCAATATCTGGATGATGAGGAGTTACCCAGGCTGCTAAGTATGGGGTACAGTCGAGGAGCGAGCCATCTCGCTGAATTTGCCATAATATGGCGACATCATACGGAAGAAAATAAACCCTCTGAGTATTATATCTAGTACCAAAGGCTGGAGAGATATATTCAATTTTAGTATGAAGTGTTACTGGGCACTGCTCATTTACTAATTTTATCCGTTCTTTTTGTAATACTGGAAGAAGTGCTTCGTAATATTCATTACCTGCTTGTATCACAATATCACGTGAGGCAAGATCACTGTATCCCTCAAATTTCGCTGATATATTTATGATAGCTTCAGCATTATGATTAAAGCTATTGAAAATACGGAAATTAATAAGTGGAAATTGAATATAAGTAAGCTGATAACAATATGCAGTTGGTATAAATTCTGTTAATAACTCAATTTCTATTTTGGGGGCATATTGCTGAATTTGTGCTTGTGTATGCTCCGTCATATCAAAAAATGCTTGGGGAGTAGAAGAGGATATTATAGCCGGGCTGGTTGTTTGTGGTGGAACACACCACGTTACGAAGCTTTTACCAGTACTACTTTGTGCAAGTATCTCCAATTGCTCTATAATCTCATTTTTTCGTACTTCAAAGTTCTGCACGTCATTGTAGAGCCTCTGACAGTGAAGGATGTCAAGAAGCTCACTTTCCAGAGGTACAAACACCTTTTTTTCAACTTCCTTGAGCATTTTTTCAGCATTTGTAATCCCCATATGTAGTCAGCCCGCAATTTGGCCTGTCCTCCTTTCTTCTTCAATTTTATCATATTCTATACATGGGTAGTAATCGTACAAAACGGCCTTTAGAAATGGGCATCTTGTAAAACAGCTTTCGCATGGTATTTAAAAAAGTCAGGTCGATCTTTTTCCAACCAGTAGAGGGGTAGCATAAAGATCGTAGGAAGCCCTAGTTGTACTGCTGTATTCAGAGCTATCGCTGCCTGCTGGGAACGACCAATATAGGCATTAAGCATTGCTAGCCAGAAATAGGCATCCCATTGATGTGGGGCTTGATCGCAGGCCTGCTCTATTGTGGGCAGAACACTTTTTAGATCTTTTTCCACAAGACCCCGAGCTACTCCTATGCACACGCCAGCAAGGTAGTGATGTGGATCAAGTGCAGCAATTTCCTGTAATCGAAGCGCTACTTGATGTGTTACACGTTCTTTGCCAAAATGTAGCCACTCCTGTCACCAGAGAGGATGAATATCGTCAGGGAGCAACTTGGCAGTCTGTGCATAGTCCAGATTGGCTTGCTCGAACATTTTGAGTGCCGCATAAATATTTCCGCGATTCAGATAGGCATATGCGAAGGTGTTATCGAGAGCTATGGCCTTGTCAAAGTCCTTGAGCGCTTCCGTATACATTTTCAGTTCACGGTATACATTGCCTCTATTATAATAGAGCCATACATTTTCGGAATCTAGACTTTGCGCATAGGCAAACTCATCTAAAGCACGCGTATAATCCTTAATCTTGGTGCATATAACGCCCAAATTAATCCAGGCATCAACATAGTGCGGCTTTAATTCAATAGCATACTGGTAGCAGACTCGTGCTAATTGGTATTGCCCTTGGTCAAAGTAGATATTTCCGAGATCATAATAGGCAACAGCAAAGTCTGGTTGAAGTTCTATTGCTTTAGTTAGAAAATCAATTTGCAATTGTGGCTCTGACACTATCGTCGCCATTTTTCGATGCAGTCGTGCTGTATATATGGATACATTTTCTTCTGGAATTATATATAATAAAGCCTTTGTGTACAGATTAAGTGCAGTATAAGGATCAAAATTTCTAAACAAATCTCCCTGTTGCCACCAGATAGCAGCAATTAATAACTGACTATACGCTGTGAGAGGAACGGGAAGCGGTAACTTTTGCCGCATAATCAAGTCTATGAGTCCATCTAAGGCTGCTATTCTTTTGTACGTTTGTAGAGAGGAATCAAGGATAGCCAATGCCTGGCAGATGTCACGCCACCAATCAGATTGAGGAATAGTCATCTCAGTTACAAAGAAGGTAGTGGCTTACTTGAGAATGATAGCTCGATCTCGATTGTAGCGATGGAGGAAGAGCTGCAAGCAGGCAATATGCATTGCCATAGATTTTGAGAAAGAAAGAGTTTTGCGGACAAAACGACCTATTCTTTGACGAAGCGTATTATTCCAGCGCTCCACATGGGCTGTTTCACCTGTTTCCTTAGCTACTTGTGTTAGTTGCTCTTCTGGGATAATAGCCTCATATGCTTTCCAAAAATCTGTATAACAATGTCCTGCTCTCTATGTTTCGGGAATATTTTTC
Organism: Chloroflexota bacterium; assembly: GCA_005879655.1. The sequence goes on from VBJK01000082.1 coordinate 14,607, forward strand.
CACAGAATGAGACATGTTTTTGCACTTCTATCACCTACTGCATATGCAACAAGCTGTCGTGTTTTTCGACAGAGTGCAATCCATATCCACGTCTTATTATCCTTTTTAAAGACAAATGACCATAATTCGTCTAGTTCAAGAATTGTATCTTCTGGGTTATTTTCATCAGGTTTTACAAGCGTTTCACTTAAAGGGGGCAAGTCTTCTACTTTTTTTTAATCCATTTAGCGACAGTATTCCGATCCACTCCAAACGTTCGTTGTAACCCACGTAAGCTGCTACGTTCTTGATATGCCTTCAATATTCTTTCTTTCTCTTTTTCTGAATAAACAGGGGGGGCAGGATTTTCTCTTGTTTGTCTCTTACATGATTTACAGAAATATTTTTGCTTTCCATTAGGCGCATGACCATTACGCACGATATCTTCGCTATTACAATATGGGCACTTCAAAGTGATCGTGATCATCAAATCCGAAAACCTCCGCAAACTTTTTGAGGTTCATTTTACCACACCATCCTCGAATCAGCCACTACCCTCTTTGTGCAAGAGATAATACCCATTGGCTCACGGACAGTTTCTCGTTGACTTGCGTTCCAACAGTTTGGTAGCCCCATTACCAAGATCTCAGGGTAAGCAAAAAAGCAGCGCATCTAATTTGCGAAATGTTCCCTGTCGTCATTGCGCTCAGGAACAAGAGTAGTGTTGCATTGTTGAAGCGTCCATGAAGGGATACTCTGACTTCCTGATGATGTGTCTGCTGCTCCGTTAGGTATGCTATCCCAAAGTGCCAGGAATCGCAGAATATGAGCATACTTGAGAACGGCTACGAACGTAAGCGTAACCACGAACGAACAAAAAAAAAAGAGTGTTGCTACATGTAGCAACCAATGTAGCAACACCCACGATTTTTTGCGAAAACTAACGAACATCAACGGTCAAAGTCTTGAAAATTGAGCGTAAGATGAACGTCAGCGGACTCTAGAAGAGGGTTCATGCCGAAAGGGGGACTCTGCTATAGTTGTTTACCAGAGTCAACCGTTGTCATTCTTGTTCTCATTCGTGCCTGCGAATGTTCACTGAGTCTGTTGGTGTACAATGGAAGACGTTCGGCGTTGCTGTCAAAATTGCTGTCAACGTCTAAAAGATGGTTTTGGATCGTCGGGATTTTGGGTAATTGCTGTCAAAAAGAGAGAGGTTTGACAGCAATTGGGGGTGTAAAAGGGCTTTGGTGGCTCGCAGATATGCTGTGGGTGGGTCGTTGCTGTCAAAAGAAGAGAATTTTGACAGCAATGGGGTATATGAGGTGGTTTGTGTGGCTGAAAGATATGCTCTGGGATGGGAATGGCTGTCAGAAAAGGAGGATTTTGACAGCAAACCCCATGCGCCGCCAGCGGCGCACCACCAAAGATGAAAAAGTCCTCAACCTCCGTGATCACGGCCAGTAGCACAAGAAGAGAAAAAGGGATATACTTCAAGCCAGATCTGGCCGGGTCATATCAGCAGCCAGCAGACTTGTCCATTGCTGTGGACTCGTCACTTCTGGATGGAGCTGAGTAATACTTCTGGGAAGCTCCCAGGTCAACCAGGATATCTTTACACGGCTGGAGAAGACGGGCCAGGGCACTGTTCAACTGCTGCGGAAGCTTGGTCTCATTGTTTCCGGTACAAAAGGCCATGGCAAGGCTTAGTGCTTCTCGCTCCTGGTGATTGAGATTCAGCACACCTGACGGCGTTGAGAAAGAAATTCAGACGTTCAGCACGATGCTGCAAGATCTCTCTCGATTGCGCGATTGGCTCAAAGCGAAAGAGTGTCAGGCAGTAGCCATGGAAAGCACAGGGGTCATCTCACCCGTACTCGCGAATATGACTTTAGACGGTCTTGAAAGGATGTTAAGGGAAATATTCCCAAAAACAACTGTAAGACGCCACAGACGGCTCTAAGCGCTGCTCAAGTTATGCGTATCATTGATGCGAGTGACAGGCATCAATGTGCGTCTTGGCGAGATCATCGTAGCTGAACTGGGAACTAAGGTGGATCAATTTCCTAGGCGTCGCCCATCTCGTCTCCTGGGTGGGTCTGTGTCCGGACGCCAAAATCAGTGCGGGCAAACGGCTCAGCAGCAAGACCGGCAAGGGGAATCGCTGGTTGCGCCAAATCCGTCTGTCTATTTCGATCTATTGCCATGAATTGTTGCGTCCTACTAGCCGTCCAGGAATCAGAGAGAGAAGTAATCTCCTGAACTGGAGTGCTGGCTTGTAACTGGGAATTTATAGCGTTCAATAACTCCTGCATGCGTGCATTGAGATGCACGTGCTGGGTATCTATGTGCGAACCAAGGTTGACAAAGATGCTCTCCGACTCGGCCTGAATTGCTGCAATCTCGCTCGCATAGCGCTCCAGGGTCCTCTGCCAAGCTATGTGCATTTCTCGCTGAACTGACTCATCGTGCTCCTGGTGACTGTTTGCTTTTTTCATTCTTTTGCATGTCTGTATAGTAGCGCACAGCATCTAATTTGCTCAGGCCAAAAGCTTCCAGTGAGAATAGTGCTTTCGTGCGCTCATCACGAGGTCCAATGAGTACGTTCCCCACTGCCACCGTGATTCCATAACTGGATAGGAATTGCTGAAGGTGTTGATGCACCCGCTGTGAGAGATTTTGCGCTTGGAGTTCTTGGGCTTGTTTCAGGGATATAGCCCGTACCAGTTGGTTTATGACTTGCCCTATGCATGGTCCCACATAAGCACCAACCTCCTGAATGTTGAGAGTATGACCGTGGTAAGGCATATGCTCAACGAGCCTGGCTGCATCTTCGAGGTTGACGATATGGATGAAGTAATCCACGCGATAATCCATCTCGGCCATGTCACGAGAGAAAGCGACACCACTGGCTGTAGCGGGTAACTGCGCACGATTGACGTAAAGAGCCTCGTATAGCGGTATTGGTTCACCATCGAATGACAGCTGCGTTGAGTTGGGAGGATAGTGAGCAGGAGTTGGTATCGTATACTGGCCAGTCTCGTAGACCTTGAGGATCTCGCCATAGAACTTCAAAATACAAAAGTGATTGCTTTCCACTACTAGCAGGGAACCACTCACCACATTGTTTTCGGGATAGCGCCACAGGAGGATATCTGGCCCCATGACCCTGACCCCATTGGCAGCCACGGTCGAGATCACATTGGGTCTATTCCTAATTTGGGCAATCGGGGTCGTGAGGACAGTGCTCAGTTCCTCTTCAGTAGCGACAGCATTGGGTACACCGGCCCGTTGTTTAAGGACTGCAAGCGCCGGATCGTTCCCCATAGTCAATGCTAACAGAATACAGGCAGCATTGATGATGAGAATAACCCAGAAGGTATCAGCTATACCGTACGCTATAGCTTGCCGTCCCCCACCATATGTAGCAGTCTCCACTACCAGATAGGTAGTCAATGCCGCCACGGCAGCAGCAGAAGCCATCTGACGCGTTGTACCGACCAATGACGAAGCTTTGGCCATATCCCTATTACTAACTACCGAGAGCACCAATGTCTGTACAGGCTGGTTGGCAAAGCCCACACCGATGCCTCGTAGGAGAAGCCAGACTTGCAGCGATTGAGCTGTCGTATCAGCATTGATCTGCGTCAATGGATAAGTGCCACCAACCAGCAAAAGCAAGCCGAATACCGTCAGGGTCCGGGGTCCCAAGCGGTTATAGAGCATTCCTGCGGCTGACATCCCCACAGCGGCCCCTACACCCTGGCCAATCAGGGACTGACCAGCAACCAGCGCTGTACTACCCTGCACATTTTCAAAGAAGAGCGGGAGCAGGAAGAGTCCCCCAACGAATACCCCTGTGGTCAACCATATCAGGATATTGGAAATGGTAAATGTCGAGTTCATGAACAGCCGTAGATCCAATACTGGATCACTTCTCCGCAGTTCTAGCATAACGAAGATGGCCAGAATGGCTGTACCAACCAGAAGAGCAGTTAGCACTGTCGCGTCGCCCCACCCTTTTGTACCAGCCCCACTGACACCATAAACTAGCATAGCAACACTAGCTACTGAAGACAGCAAGCCTGGAATATCAAAGTTTTTCCCGTCTCCCTTTGTCTGCCCGCTCTGATCAGACGCGCTTCCTGGCAAGATCCACAAACACAAGAGCACAGCGACGGTACCTATGGGCACGTTGATCCAGAAGACCATATCCCAACTAAAATTGGCGGCCAGATAGCCACCGAGGGTAGGAGCAAAGGCAGGGGCCAACAGGAGAGGTATGCTCGTGACTGCTGTGAGTGTGCTCCGCTCATTGGGTGCAAAGATGCGGAAACAGATAGCATAGTAGAGTGGAATAAGTGCGCCACCGCCAATACCCTGTAAGGTACGAAATGCGATCAGTGCCTCCTTTGTAGGAGCTATTGCACACAACAGTGAACTAGCAGTAAACAGAGCCAGCGCTGCTATAAAAACCCGCTTTGATCCAAGGAGATCGCTCAGGTAGCCGACAATCGGGATTACTGCTGCCTCTGCTAAAAAATACGCACCGGCAACCCAGTTAATGGTCTCAAAGTTTGTGTGAAAGGTCTGTTGTAACTGAGGCAGTATGACGCTGACAATGATGGCGTCCATTAGTGCCATAATCGGGCCGATGAGCACTACAGCCGCTACCCTCCACTTTTGGGCGTTCGTCATTGGTAATATCCTTTCTTAGCGAATGCGGATATGGTATTCCTGCATCCAGGCATTCACCTGGATGATGCGTTCTATGGAAGCAAACCTCAATGCCGCCGACTGCCCAGCTAAACTGCCTTCAGCCAGCATCCATGCGATAGGCATATTCAAGAATGGGCGAATAGGGGCACCTGCATCGTGTAAAATTTGCGAGAACCACTTGCTAATCTCTTGCTGATACTGGGGATGCAATGAATAAGGATACGGGCTTTTCTTACGCTTGCGTACATCTTCGGGAAGTACATCGGCCAATGCGCGACGGAGGATGCCTTTTTCAAGCGTGCCAAATGTTTTCATTTCCCAGGGAATATTCCAGACGTACTCTACCAGACGGTAATCACAGAAGGGTACCCGCACTTCAAAGCCACTGGCCATGCTCATGCGATCTTTACGATCCAGCATAAACTGCAAAAATCTGGTCAGGGCCAGGTAAGATATCTCACGCATCTTGCTATGGAATGCATCCTCACCCTCCAGAACAGGCACCTCTTCTAGAGCTTCCTGATAGCGTCTCGCAAGAGCTTCCTGTGGTCGAAATTTCTCATTTATATCAGACGACCACCAGGGACTGGCTTGATTCCCTCCCACCACCAGCCAGGGGAAGTTATTTGTGCTACGTGCCTCTTCGTTGAAAAACCAGCTATAGCCTCCAAAGACTTCATCGGCACCTTCACCAGAGAGTGCGACTGTAGCATCCTGCTTCATGGCTTTGCAGAACAGATAGAGTGAAGCTTCCATTTGTCCCACACTCGGCATATCATGTGCATATACAGGCTGCAGCAGGCTCTCTACCAACTCGGAGCTATCGACCAGGATCGTATGGTGCTGAGTTCCTATATACTCAGCAACACGCCTGGCCCAGGGTTCATCCAGACTTACCTGTACAGAACTATTGCTTGCATATTGCTCGTGTCCGACAAAATCAATTGAATAGGTATGTACCGGCCTTTGTTCACGTTGAAACTCGCTCGCTATCAGGGCTACTATACCGCTGGAGTCTATGCCGCCAGAAAGCATCGCTACCACAGGGACATCGGCGATAAGCTGTCGCCTGACGCTATCGTCTAGCAAGACGCGAATGCGCTCTGTGGTTGTCTCTAGGTCATCAGTATGCGGCATACTACGTAGGGACCAGTAGCGGCTGATGCGCTTGCCCTCAGGGGTGAAAATGATCTGTTCGCCAGGACGAACCTGATACATGTTGGCGTAAATGACAAAACCTGGTGTACGCAGCGGATAAATGATGGGCATAAATAGCTCGGCCAGCCCTTCGGCATCTACCTCAGCTTCGACCAGTGGGTGCACCAGAAGAGCCTTAATCTCTGATGCAAAGAGTACAGCACTCCCACGTTGCGTGTAGAAGAGAGGTTTGACGCCCAGATGATCGCGTGCGAGCAACAACTGCTGCTTGCCCTCATCCCAGAGACCAAAGGCAAAGATACCATTCAAATGCTGCGTGCAGTTCTCACCCCATTCAAGATAGGTGTGCAGCAGCACCTCTGTATCGGATTGCGTTCTGAAGGTATGACCACGAGTCTTCAATTCTTCATAAAGTTCTCGAAAGTTGTACAACTCGCCATTGTAATTGATCACATAGGTCTGTTCATGCATCTGGTAAACCATGGGTTGTCCTCCGCCAAGCGGGTCAATTACCTTCAGGCGGTGATGCGCTAGCGCGGCTCTTTTTGAAAACCAGCTATCATGAGCATCTGGCCCCCGATGGCTTAAACGTCCGATCATTAAAGAGATGATCGCGTTTTGCTCACTCACATCCTGTTGCCAGTCAATCCATCCAGTTATGCCACACATATTCTATAATCCTTTCTGTTGCATCTATTTACTATTATAGACTATAAAGCACTTTCAGCCTCTATAAGCATTGCTCTGGCGTTAATAAAAAACCACTGCGGCGAAAGCAGTCGAAATAGATCTCGAAGAGTCGGCGATCAATGGGCGGAAACGCCAGTGATGTGCCCTGTAAACCCATCAGTGTATTGCGACAATCCAGCCTTGGCGTAGGTACTTTTCTCTGCTGTTGTAAGAGAGGGAGAAAAGGGGTGACGTTTGTTTCCTGGCTCGCCTCGGCCATCTTTTGTATGCTTGTATACCAGTCTGCATAGGCAATCTCTTGTAGAGGATAACCAAAAGAGCGAGCAATATCCCACAAGCTCTGCACATCTGTCGGTTGGGATGGAATAAGATGAAAAACTTTTCCCAGCAACTGTGGTTGTAGAGCGAGTAGGACAATCGCCTTGCTTACGTAATCAACGGGAGCCATATAGAATCCATATTGAAGCTCCGGCGCTTGTTGCAATTCAATACAAATCTTGAGCATACGCAGCACAAAATCGCTGGGATTAAATGCTCCCGTCTGACTCTGCCCGGTGACTGTTGCGGGCCTATAGATATTGACCGGGATACCTCTGCTTCTTGCCTCCATGACCAGTTTTTCTGCCACCCATTTGCTCTCGGCATACCCTGTATGCAGATTTTCACAAAAGTTAAGGGGATCATCTTCCAGAATCGTCTGGTCTGGATGGTAGCGAGGAGAGGTGAGCGCTGCTGTTGTCGAGATAAAATGGACTGGCTTCACTCTCACCAGGCTGGCTAATCTCAGAATTTCTTGTGTCCCAAGGACATTGGCCGCTTTTAAGACGGAGTAGGGATAGGTAAAGTTGACCCAAGATCCAGCATGATAAATCGCATCGATCTGTTGGGCTAACTGGAGAAAATCCTCCCCGCAGAGACCAAATTGCGGGAGCGCCAGATCACCTACAAGCGCAGAGATACGAGCACATTTGCTCTCATCCCATAGCCCATATCCGCGCAGATGCGTTTCCAGTTTTTGGAATGCCTCTACCTCAGAGGCTGTGGTTTGTCCCGGCCTATTCAACCGAACCAGGCAAATGATATTGGCCGACGTTTGCTGTAAGAGTTCGTAAAGGAGAAATGCACCCAAAAAGCCTGTAGCACCAGTGAGTAGTAGTGAGCTTGGTGCACCAACGCGAGCGGGAGAGGCACCTGTGGGAACAATTGCAGGATCGAGTTTCGTTTCCCCCCACAGATCGTTCTTTGTCAATGAAGTACTTTCCTGCTGATGTACTCGCTCAATGGTGTGAGCCAGCTCTGCGACATTTGCAGCCTCAAGCAAAGCACTGAGTTCTAGTTCAATCCCAAGTTCTTGACGGATCTGGAGCAGCAGGCGACTGGCTAACAGCGAGTGCCCCCCAAGATCAAAGAAACTGTCGTGGGTATTAACCGTTTCAAGGCCAAGCACACGCTGCCAGATATTGGCTAGCCGTTGCTCAAGTTCGTGGTCAGGAGTAAGATCCGGCTTCTGGCCTGCACACCCGATATCAAGGATTAGTGCATTTCCACTTGACTTATTCGAATTTGGTGTGTATACTTGCCCTCCGGGGAGCCAGTGGGAGTCAATGTCCTTTCCCGACAACCCGTTTGGGATTGAAATTACTCGTTGTACCTGCTGATCCTCAAAAAGAGGTTTAGGGACAGGGAGCCAGTAGCGCTGCTGGGCAAATGGATAGGTAGGTAGACTGATACGTCGTGGGAGACCCTCCCTATACAGCTGCTTCCAGTCGATCTTGAGTCCCTTGACCCACCACTCCAACAGTTTCTCATACTTCCTTTTGCTCATCCAGGCTGTAACTATTTTCTGTCCATCCTCATCGGTAGCCAAAGCTCTGATTGGATCATTCCGTTTCACCTGTCCCCGATACCAGTCCCCATCCTTGTCCTCCGCATCGCAGAGATACCTCTCCAGCTTCTCCGCGAGTTCTGTAAGCGAGTCAACCTGTAGTGCAAAGCGCTCCTCCAGGAGGATTCCCAGTAGATCTTTCTGCTTGCACCCAGACGTGCAGTTGCCGTACCTGCTCGCGTAATCGCTCTTCGTTCCTGGCCGAGAGCGCAACTAGCCATCTGTGCGGCTCCAATGATCCCGGCAAGGCTGTACTGCTCTGACGCGCTGCTTGCGGCTTTGGCATATATTCCTCAAGGACGACATGAGCGTTGGCTCCCCCAAAGCCGAACGAACTCACGCCCGCTCGCCGTGGCAGGACATTGCCCACGCGATCCTGTGGTGCTTCCCACTCGCAATTCTGCTGTACGATGTAGAAGGGACTGCCCTGCAATTGGATATAAGGATTAATCTGCTCACAATGCAGGTTCTTGACCAGCTTCTTGTGTTGCATTTGCAACAAGACTTTAATGACGCCAGCGACCCCGGCAGCCAGTTCCAGATGCCCAACATGGCTTTTGAGCGAGCCAAGCCCGCATGATCTCTCTGGTAGTGGTCCCTCTGCTCGCGTCTGGGCCAGCTCGCTGAAGGCGGTCTTGAGTCCGTTGGTCTCGATGGGATCACCCAATGGCGTTCCTGTGCCATGCGCCTCGATATAGCCCACCGTGCCTGGATCAATACCAGCCTTGCGGTATGCGGCCAGTAACAGATCGGCCTGTGCCCTGGGATTAGGGGCAGTGAGGGAACTGGCGCGTCCACCATGATTTTCTGCGCTCCCGATGATCACGCCATAGATATGATCTGCGTCTCGCTCGGCATCCGAGAGCTTTTTGAGCACGAGTATGCCGATCCCTTCACCCCGTACATAGCCATTGGCTGCCGCCGAGAAGGTTTTGCAGCGTCCATCCGAACTCAGCATTCCTGCTTTGCTGAAACTGATGTGTGCCTCAGGAGAGACGAGCGTATTAACACCACCAACAATCGCCATGTCACATTGACCACTCTCAATAGCGCTCACGCCTCGGTGGATGGCGATCAGGGAGCTAGAGCAGGCTGTCTCAATAGCTTCGCTGGGTCCATGCAGGTCGAGGAAATAGCTCATGCGATTGGGTCCTACCGATGGTGCTTGACCTGTCACAGAATAGCCTTCGAGTGCCATATTTGCACGCATAACCCGTTCACTATAGCCACTACTGCCCGTACCGATGAACAGGGCAGTTGCTGTTCCTGAGAGACTTTCTGCTGCGTATCCGGCGTCCTCGATGGCTTTCCAGATGTGTATCATTAGTAGCCGTTGTTGAGGGTCCATCTGCTCGGCTTCACGCGGTGAGATGCCAAAGAAGAGTGGATCGAAAGTTTCAATGCCATCTATCACTCCGGCCCATCTGACGTTGGTTTTATTGACTTCTGTCGTAGGATCACCATAATAGCTTTGCCAACTCCAACGCGAGGGAGGAATTTCGCTAATACAGTCTCGACCAGAGAGCAGATTGTGCCATAAGCTCTGCACGTCTGGAGCCTGAGGGAACGCTCCGCTCATGCCGATGATTGCAATGGATTCAGCTCTTGTGGAGATGGCAGGCTCTGAGACCTGTACAAACGTACGAGCAAGACGAGAGTGCCGTCCAGGAACAAGTACCGCTGGTGATACTTCGTCTCGTTCCAGGGATGGGACCACATGAGACGCTTCCGCAAAATGGGCGATAAGAGGCTTTGTATAGGTCATCAGGAGATACTGGGTGAGATGCTCTAGGGTCGAGTGTTCAAAAAAGAGCGCGGGCGTTAGATCAAGCTGATAGCTCTGATTGAGAAGGTTGGCAAATTCTGTGAAGGTGATCGAATCAAAGCCGTATTCTGAAAGTGGTGTCTGGATATCGATCTCTGCAATGCGCACCTTGAGTAATTGGGAAAGTTCTTGTGCTCTCTTACGGTCAGCATAGGCAGTACCAGGTACAGACATGACACTCTGTATCTGCGGGGCTGGCTTACTCTGAAGATGCCGCTTAAAGTGCTCAACCCGTCCGTGGACTACCATGACTTGTGCCTGCCCCATGACCAGCGCTTGATAAAATGCCTTCATTCCAATTGCAGTCTCCATTGCCTGTGCTCCCAGCCGCTCCCACATCATCCGTTTCGTCGGTGCCTCAATCTGCATGCCACCTTCTTTCCAGAGTGGCCAATTAATGGAGACCGTTTCTCCGTGGCGCTGTCCTGCTTCTACTAACGCTCGCCGAGCGTGTGCAAAGGCATCCAGATAGGCATTGGCAGCTGCATAGTCGGCCTGTCCCGTATTGCCTACTGCAGCTACACCCGATGAACACAGCACGAAGAAGTCCAGAGCGATCTCCGCACTAGCCTCATCCAAACACGTGACACCAGTGACCTTGGGAGCCAGCACCTCATCTACTTCCTGGGGTGTCTTATTGCGCAGCAGACTATCACGTAACACGCCTGCCGCATGAATAATCCCATCTAGATGCTCGTACTGCTGTAGCACACTTCCGATGAGAGCGTGCACGGCTGCTCTATCGCTCACATCCACTTGTTGGTAGTCGATATGTATACCATCATGGCCTACCTGTTCCAGATGTGTGCGCAACTGCTGAGACAGCGTGGATCGACTTATCAGAAGTACGGTAGCCGTCTCTACTTGTCGCGCAATCTCCTGCACAAATAGTCGGGCCAAACCGCCTGCTCCCCCTGTAATGAGGTAACAGCCACCTTCTTTCCAGGGCATGCGAACTGGAGGAGTGACGAGGGCTTGCTCTTTCCACTGCACTACCCAGCGTTTGCCATCCCGATAGCGGATATGCGGTTCCTGCGGTCTACGTTGGTTCTCATGTAGCCAGACGAGTAGTTCATCTTCAACTGATACCCCTTCTGCTTCGATCAGTTGCCCTCGGAACCTGGGATATTCCTGCTGCGCTGTCCTGAGCACACCTCCAAGAGCTGAGAGGAAGGATGTTTCGCTTCCACATGCTAGCACGACTTGTACCAGTATCGGTGCCTCTGGCCGGGACCGTAACAAGTGCTGAAGCTCCTGCATTAGTTGTACTACTGTGTCCCGGAAATGCTGTTCCTGACGAGACTGTGAGCTGTGCCAGGAGAGGACTTTCAGTTCGCAGTCTTCGTCCAATGCCATCCGAGACTGAATACGCGGAGCTTCGATACCCGGTAGCTCGCACAGGAATACCAGGCGACTGGCATAAGGCTCTGTCCCTACGGCGGGAAGCTCCGCCTCCTCTGACGGCTGGAATGGTGGGATCGTCTCCTCTTTCCAATCCGGTGTCAGTAACACAGTTCGCGTCTCTTCCTCACCTGTCAGCGCACGCGTACTCAAGCCGCGTAGCTGCACTGTAACCTGTCCTTCATCATCACACACTTCGATATCGAGTACCGACCCTGTCGTGCTACTTTGGCGACGACGGACCCAGGCCCAACCCTGTACTGGTACTCTCCCCAGGATCTCCAATCCATCCATGGCGAAGGGCAACTGTGGCTCCATTCCCGCTACAGGCTCCATCAGTAGCCCGATACAAGCCTGCACTGCCGCATCTAGCATAGCGGGGTGCAGCACAAAGTCTATGTGTGTCTGCTTCACCACCTCCGGTAATCGGAGTCGTGCCAGTACCTCTCCCTCTCCTATCATCATCTGCTCGATCCCCCGCTGAGCAGGGCCATAGTTTATACCCAGCGTACGATAACGCTGATAGCACTCGGTGCCAGAGAGGATACGCCGACAGCGTGCCTGAATAGTTGCAATGTCTACATTGGGAATAGCAGGCAGCGAAACCGATAGCTCAGCCGTGCCCTGACTTACGAGTGCTGGCTCTGTACTCTCCTTTTCCTGCTCTTGGCGGCTAATGGCAAACGAGATCGTTGTGTTATTCAGTGGTGAGAGCGTGATGTGTACTCCAACGGGCTGCAAGTTTACCACCAGAGGACGCATCCAAACCACGCGGCTGAGGCGTAGCCCAACCATCTCTTCAGATGTCGTCTTCTTACCAAACGCCTCTCTTATCGCAGCGCGTGCCATCTCCAGATAGGCCACCCCAGGCATCATACGTTGTCCTTTGACGACATGATCGGCCAGGAAAAACTCGTTTCCGCAAAAGGTCGAGCTGAATTGCTGTTCCCATAGAGTAGAGGTGTTGCGCTGCACCAATGGATGGAGCGCTCCGGCAAGCGCTGGCTCTTTTCCCGTTTGCTCAGCGAAGACAAGAGCGAGCGTGGAAAGCTCATAGTGCTCTCTGGTAAAAGGATAATGGGGCAACCCTGTTAAGCGTTTGACAGAGCCTGACGGATATAATCCTTCCCAACTGATGTCATGACCCTGTAGCCATAGCTCTGTCAATTTATCGAGCTTTTTCTGCTGGGCCAATCGTTGCAGTACAGTTCGCCCCTCTTCGCTCTCTGCCAGACCGCTTTCTTGTCTGTCAATTTTTCTTGTCCATCTATTGGGATACCCGGTGTGATGGCCCATCACAAATTGTTCCAGTTGTGCGATGAGCATTTCTTTGCTCGTGACCACGAAGGCCAGCCGATAGGCCATACTTTCACGGCCAACTTGCAAGGTATACAACAAATCCGCCAGATTGATCTCGTCATGTTCCTGCAAAAAGGTTTTCATTGCCCTTGCATATGAACGTAATGCTTCTTCATTGGCTGCTGAGAGGATGAATACTCCTGGTGTCTCATTATTGATCTGTATGCTCGTCCTCTGGGACTTTACAGCATACTCAGCAAGTACAAGGTGCGCATTCGTACCACTGAAACCAAATGAGTTAATGGCCGCCAGACGCGATCCCCTGGCATTTAATAGCCAGGCTTTTAATGCTGTATTGACATAGACTGGACTGTCCGCAAAGTCGATATGTTCATTCGCCCTACTGAAGTTAATGGATGGAGGGATCTGTTTGTGCTTGAGGCTCAAGAGCACTTTGATGACGCTCAACACGCCTGCCGCTGCTCCTGTGTGACCGATGTTGGCCTTCAAAGAACCTATCCCACAAAAGCGCTTTTTCGTGGTAAATTTGCTGAATGCATGGGTCAGCGCGTGGATCTCTATCGGATCTCCTAATTTCGTCGCTGTCCCGTGTGCCTCGATATATTGAATGTCTTCGACGTTGATGCGCTGTGTTTTATAGATGGTTTCTTGCAATTGGCTTTGCGCTTGAAAACTGGGCACGGTTATGCCTGATGTCTGGCCGTCTTGATTGGTTCCACTGGCCCGTATCACTCCATAGATATGATCTCCGTTGCGTTCGGCATCTTGCAGTCGCTTCAAGATGACGACGCCAACACCATCTCCTACTACAATGCCATCGGCGGCATGATCAAATGGCCGACATTGACCTGTAGGGGATAACATTCCCGCATTGCTCATGGAGAGAAATGCCGCTGGATGTGAATAAATGGTGATGCCACCTGCAATGGCAAGCTGTATAGCACGAGACTTTAAGTGCTGGCAGGCGATATCAATGGCCACCAGTGAAGACGAACAAGCGGTATCTATCGCTAATGCTGGTCCTTTTAAATTCAGAAAATAGGCGATACGAGATGCTAATATGCTTATTGATGTACCAAGCATGGAAAAATGCGAAAAATCTTGTTTGAAAGGCATGATTCCCATGCTGCCGATGATCGTTGCCACTTGTTGCCCACTTAATGAAGCCGGGGGATATCCGGCATCCTCTAATGCCTGGTAACACTCTTCCAGCAGAACACGTTGAGAGACATCCATAGCTTCGGCTTCGTGGGGTGAGATGTGAAAAAACAACGGATCGAAAGAGGCTACATTTTTCATCTTGCCGTATCGATATATAGTTTCCTTTGTAGCGTGCGCTTGCAAAAAATCCAGCCAGTTTTGTTGCGTCATTTCCTCTAGCACGCATTTTCCCTGGCTCACAAGATCCCAAAATTCATCTTGCCCCTGCGCTTGAGCACATCTGACCGAGAGTCCGATGATGGCGATATCATCCGAGATGACTGTATCGTGTGTTTCTAAACGGCTTAGGGCACCCACAAGGGATGCCCCTACAATGGTACGATGGGCTTGTGAGGCGTGTTCGTACCATTGTAGGGGCATCCCTTGTGGGTGCCCTGGCCGCTCCCCATCACTCTGTGGGAGGTGCTTATTAAGATACTCCACCAGTGCATCTATGTTGCTGCATGCGAGAAGAATACTCGTCGCCATGTTCAAATTGTATGTAGTATTAATCGCTTCTGTGAGCTGTACTACATTGATTGAGCTAATGCCTAGATCTTGAAAGGTTTCAGCCTCGTTCAGTTCTGAAGGCTGTAATTTGAGGACCTTGCAAAAAATTTCTGCTAGCGTATCTTTGATAGCTTTCGCATTGTGTAATGCTTGATTTTGGTGGCTATTGCTCCCAGGCCGCTCTGCCGTATATGGAGGATAGGGAACATGGCCTTGTTTGATCATTGCTGCTAAGGCTTGAGCATACGGGGTTTTGTGCGCTATTTTGTGCTCGTTCTCATGCCAGAGTTCTGTTGTTGCGCGCCGAGAGTCCTTTTTCAGTTTGAAAAGACAATAACTGATCCAGCCATTTTCGAGAGAGTGTGCCTGGTTGGCATAGCTGATGTACATGTCCTGTACGACCCTGGGAAGACCTTTGACGTTGTTTTTGACTTCTGGATCGTATAAGAAGTTGGCAATTTGTGGCGAGACATCAATAAGCTCATCAACCACCAGATGGTGCTCTGTCAGAAGCTCTAACCATTCTCTCTGCGTTGGGATACTGATTTCTATTTTAGGATCAACTATAGCTCCTCGCAGATTAGTGATGTAATCCATCAATAACACTTTCCCATGTTCGTTAAGGGAAGAGGCTATATTGTGGAACAGTGCCTTTTTGTTTTGAATATGGAAGGTGACTTCTATACCAAGCATAAGATCGTACCTGGCTGGAAATGCATCCCTGGAGCTATCTTTGTGAAAAATTTGGACTTGCGAGCCTAAATTCAGTTCTGCTATTCTTTGCCTGCCAAGTTCTGCTTGAGCCTGGGTGATGGTAAATCCATGTGTTGTAATGTGTGGATAGAGTGCTGCAATTTGTATGATATCAGTCCCATGACCACAGCCAATATCTAAGAGCGTATGCACTTGCTGAAAATCTTCCTGACAAAAGAGCACCTGACGCATCTCCGTCTGCTTTTGTTGTACTATGCTTATGGCAGCAGGATACTTTTCGGGCTGCAAAGAGAACTGACTCATCGAAAAGCCTGGTATTTTTTCTTCAAACGGACAAAATGTCAAGTATGGAGTCTGGAAGTTTGGTGTACTCCTCTCTGCAACGAAGGTATAAAACTCTGCGGCTTTATTTTCAGCTTGCTGGCGAGCTGAGGGGATGGCCTCTTCTTCCTGAGTATGCTCTGCCTCCTGGCGATCGATCCAGCATATTCTCCTCTTAAATGGATAGGTTGGCAGTCCCGTTATTCTGGTTCTCTGTCTCCCTTTATGCAGGTCATGCCAGGGGACCGTCTTGCCCGATACCCATGCCTTTGCGAGTGCGCTGAGATCGTCATCGTCTGTAATCTGATACTCGTTAACACCATTATAGTTGATTTTATCGCTAAAATAGCAGTTATCTATATTTTGTGGTGTGGCTATTGCTTGCTCTAATGCATTTCCACTTGACTCATGAGGATTTGGCGTGTATACTTCTCCTCCGGGGAGGTGGCGGGAGTCAATGTCCTTTCTCGACCCGTTTGAGGGTACTGCAACTAATTGGTGCACGAGTTCTGCTTGACGATGGGCTATGATGGCGAGACGGCAAGGCATCGCTTCCCTGCCGACCTGGAGTGTGTAGGCTATATTTGCTAGATCGACGTTCTGCGCCTTCTGCAAATAGGCAAGCCACTGCTTTGCATATGCCGAAAGCCTCTCTTTATTCCTGGCAGAGAGCACAAATAAGATTGGCGTGGCTGGATCTGCTGATTGAGGTGCTGTTAACGGAATATGCTCTTCAACGATAAGATGAGCATTCACGCCACCCACGCCAATACTGGTAATGCCTGCTCGTCTCGGAACTTCAACGCCGTCTATGGTTATGCGCTGCCAGGCAGATAGCTCGCGCTGCAATTGGAAAGGCCATTGCTCAAAAGGTATGAGAGGCTCGAAATCTTCTGGTACTCCGGTCGGCACGAGCATTTTATACTTTAATGACAGGAGTACCTTGCTCAGTTGCGCCATGCCGGAGGCTGCTTCACTATGCCCGATGGTCGATTTCACCGAGCCTATTTTGTAGGGGAGAGACTTGTCTCCCTCTTCTTCACTCCCACGTTCACCAAAGACATGTGTTAATGCAGCCAGCTCTACGCTATCGGCTCCTTCTGAGCCACTTGCCGCCGCTTCGATATAGCTTATGGTGCGTGGATCGAGTCCTTGTTGGGCCAGGGCTTGTTGGATAACCGCTACCTGCTGATGAAGATCTGGCGCAGCATAGCTCTTCGTTCTCCCTTTATGGTTGACTGCACTTCCTCGAATCACGGCATAGATACTATCTCCATCTTTAAGTGCCTGATCGTACGCTTTAAGCACAACGACTCCGACCCCTTCTCCTGGCACAAAGCCAGTACCGCCTCTGCCAAAAGCTGCGCTTTTCTCGCTGTCAGAAAGCATCTGGCCTCTGGAAAGACTCATATAGGTGGCGGGGTGTACGTATAAATTCACAGCTCCTGCAAGCGCCATCGTGCCTTTTCCCTGGCGAATATATTCACAAGCCTCGTGAATAGCGACCAGGGCAGAAGAACACATGGTATCAACAACCATACTCGGACCTTGTAGGTTCAAATAATAGGAGACCCGATTGACGAGTGATGCAAATGATGTGGAAAGGATTTGATCTGATGTTTCTGTACTATAGAAATGAAAGCCCTGTTTGGTAATGCCGCCAAATACTCCCGTTCTTTGGCGTAGCTCAGCAGATAAGGCCGATGGACTGTAACCCGCATCCTCTAATGCTTTCCAGCACTCCTCCAGGAATAAGCGTTCCTGTGGATCTATCTCTTCTGCTTCACGGGGAGTCATCTGAAAAAATAAGGGATCAAACTGTGCAAAATCGTCGAGGAATGCGCCCCATTTGCAATAGCTCTTCCCTGAGACGTTTGTTTCCTGCGACTCGTTCTGATAATATTTCTTCCAATCCCAACGTGAGGGGGGAATCTCTGTAATACATGTTTTACCTGCTTGCAGATTTTCCCAATACTCTTGCAGGTTGCTGGCCTGCGGATAGCGTCCACTGATCCCAATAATCGCTATAGATGTCTGGGGGCTTGCAACGGTAGCAGCAAGGCTATATGTCGATTGCTTGGCTGGTATCGATGAAGTCTGTGCAGGCCGTGGCTTATGCGTTAATGATCGTGTTGGGATGGTCTGTGCCTGTGATTGTTGTCCTATCCATACCATGCACTCTTGTGGATAGCTCTGAAGCAGATGTTCGCTTAAAGCGGAGAGGATCGGATATTCATAAAAGAGGGTGCGTGAAATATCCCTAAAGGGAACATGCAGTTTTTGATACAGACGCGTCATCATCAGGGAGTCAATCCCATAGTTTTCTAATAGCTCATCGTCATCAAGCTCGCTCACACTTAACTTAGTCACTTCGGCAAATAGTATTTTCATTTGTGCCAGGGTGCGCTCGCGTAATAACGCTTGCTCTGCTGTGGCTTGCATATCTTGTGCAACATGCGTATCAGACTGCTCTGACAGCTGTCGCAGGTCGTAATGATCCCGTGATGGCACTCCTGATATGTGTTCTCGTATCTTTGGCAGGTTGCCGTGCAGTACCATTACCTGGGCCTGTCTCAAGGCTAAAGCTTGATGGAACAGCTTCATGCCAGTTTCCATGCTCATCGCCTCTATGCCCAGTTCTTCCCGCATCAACTGCTTTGCCTCACTCGTGATCTGCATGCCACCCGCTTCCCACTGCGGCCAATTGATGGAGACTGTTGCTCCGTGGCGCTGTCCCGCAATCACTAATGCGTGCCGAGCGTGTGCAAAGGCATCCAGATATCCATTGGCGGCTGCATAGTCTGCCTGTCCCACGTTGCCCATTACACCTGCGAGCGACGAGCACAGGATGAAGAAGTCCAGAGGGATATCTCGGCTCTCCTCATCTAACAATGTGACTCCACTTACCTTGGAAGCCAGGACTGCTTGCACTTCCTCGTGCGTCTTATTGAGCAGCAGGCTGTCCCGCAGCACACCCGCTGCATGAATGATCCCATCCAGGTGCCCGTAGGACCACAGCACTTGCTGCATGAATGCGTGCATGGCTGGCCCATTGCTCACGTCCACCTGCTTATAGTCGAGCTGTATGCTGCTCTTACCTATCTGTTCCAGTTGTGCTTGTTGTGCTCTTGACAGTGGGGAGCGACCCAGCAGGATCACTGTTGCGCTCTCTACCCGCCGAGCTATCTCTTGTATAAAGATCTGGCCCAGACCTCCTGCACCTCCACTGATAAGGTAGTGTCCGCCCTCTTTCCAGGGTATGCTGGTTGGGATTGGCAGCTCTTGATACTCCTGCCACTTTCTCACCAGCCGTTTTGCCCCTCGGTACAGGATATGTGATTCTTGCGGTCTCTGTTGGTTCTCACTAAGGTACGAGAGTACTTCTTCTTCTGCTGGCTCTCCTTCTATTTCTATCAGTTGTTCCCAGAACTTGTGATACTCCTGTTGAGCTGTCTTGAGTATGCTAACAAGAGCTTCAAGTATGGATGGTTCCTCTCTGTGTACTACTACGACCTGCATGAGCGCTGGCTCTCCTGGTCGAGCTTGCAGGAGGGACTGGATCTCTTCAATGAGCCGTATGACTGCATCCTGAAAACGCAGTTCCCGGCGAGGCTGCTGGCTATGCCAATGCTTCACTTTCACCTCCCGGCTGTTCCCCCACTCAGCAAGCCGAACCTGGAGGCGTACGGTTTCAATATGTGGTAGTTCGCATAGTAATACCACTTGTTGTGCGAGCATGGTTGTATGCAGTGGTGAGCGGAGTCTTGTAATCGCCTTTTCCTTCCAATCAGGTGTCAGCAGCATGGTCCGTGGAGCTGATGGTACAGTGGTCTGTGCAGCTAAGCTTGTCGATGCGTGAGGATATAGTTTCCGAGCTTGCTCTATATGTTGGCTGGATGCAGGAGGGAGCGGGTCGATCCAATGGCGTTCACGGGCAAATGAATAGGTTGGCAGACTGACACGATGCGGTAGGTGATGCTCTTCTCCATAGAGGCGCTTCCAGTCAATCGCGAGACCCTTGACCCACCCTTGTAGGATTTTGTCATATTTGCCGCGTTGCACCCACTTATCGATGATTTCTTGCAGTTCTTCGCCAGCACCTAGGAGTGCCATGATCTCTGCATGTTGTTTCGCCTGTCCTCGGTACCAATCTCCTCTCTCGTGCGGCTCCTGGAGATATTTGTTCAGTTTCTCTGCCAATTCTGCAAACGAACTGACTTGTAGTGCCAGACGCTCCTCCATCGCTACGCGTCCCACTTGTAGCGTATAGGCCACGTCTTCTAACCTTGCAGGATGCCCAGTAGATTTTTCTGCTTGCACCCATATGAGCAGTTGCCGTACCTGCTCGCGTAATCGTTCTTCGTTCGTGGCAGAGAGCACAGTCAGCAAGGGTACAGCTTGCCCCGGTCCTGTCTGTGGGGTGAGACTTCCCGCTAGCTTTGCCCCCGGTTTAGGGAGATATTCCTCAAGGATGACATGGGCGTTGGCTCCCCCAAAGCCAAATGAACTGACACCCGCTCGTCGCGGTAAAGTGTTCCCTGAATGGTCACGCATTGCCTCCCACTCACGGTTCTGCTGTACGATATAGAAGGGGCTGCCCTGCAATTGGATATAAGGATTGATCTGCTCGCAATGCAGATTTTTCACCAGCTTTTTGTGTCGCAGCTGCAATAAGACTTTGATGACGCCAGCGACCCCGGCGGCCAGTTCCAGGTGCCCAATATGACTTTTGAGCGAGCCAAGCCCGCATGATCCCTCTGGTAGCGGTCTCTCTGCTCGCATCTGGGCCAGCTCGCTCCACGCGGTCTTGAGTCCGTTGATCTCGATGGGATCACCCAACGGCGTTCCCGTGCCATGCGCCTCAATATAGCCCACCGTGCCTGGATCAATACCAGCCTTGTGGTACGCAGCAAGTAACAGGTCGGCCTGTGCTCTGGGGTTAGGGGCAGTGAGTGAACTGGCACGCCCCCCATGATTTTCTGCGCTCCCGATGATCACGCCATAGATATGGTCGGCGTCTCGCTCGGCATCCGAGAGCGACTTCAGCACGAGCATGCCAGCTCCTTCACCCCGCACATAGCCGTTGGCTGCCGCCGAGAAGGTTTTGCAGCGTCCATCCGAACTCAGCATTCCTGCTTTGCTGAAACTAATATGCAGTTCTGGAGAGAGCAGGGTATTGACGCCACCAACGAGAGCCATCTTACATTGACCACTCTCAATAGCACTCACCCCTCGGTGAATGGCGATCAGGGAACTGGAGCAAGCTGTCTCAATGGCTTCGCTGGGCCCATGCAGGTTGAGGAAATAGCTCATACGGTTAGGGCCTATCGATGGTACCAGACCAGTGGCAGAAAAGTCTTCAAGCGTACGAAACACGCGTTCACCATAGCCGCTGCTCGTTGTGCCCACGAACAGAGCGGTATCGGTACCTGAGAGACTTTCTGGCGAGTATCCTGCATCCTCGATGGCCTTCCAGACCGAGACCATCAGAAGCCTCTGCTGCGGGTCCATCTGCTCGGCTTCACTGGGCGAAATACCAAAGAACAGAGGGTCAAATAGCTCGATATCGTCCAAAATCCCGGCCCATTTGACATTTGTCTTGTTGGTCTCCGTGGCTGGATCACCATAATAGTTCTGCCAGTTCCAGCGCGAGGTGGGAATCTCGCTAATACAGTCCTTACCTGCGAGGAGATTGTGCCACAAACTCTGCACATCTGGAGCCTGGGGGAACATTCCGCTCATGCCGATGATGGCAATGGGTTCAGCCCTGGTTGTGGGCATGACAGGCTCTGAGACTTGCTGCACGAACGCACGGACAAGACGAGTACGTTGTCTGTGGACGTGCGCCACTGGTAGTACCTTGCCTGGTTCTGCCTCTGCAATTACAGGAGATGCTTGTGCAAGATGAGGGGCAAGGGCAGTGGCATAAGTTGCCTGGAGATACTGGGCGAGGTGCTCCAGGGTCGAATGCTCATAAAAGAGCGCAGGCGTTAGATCCAACTGGTAGCTCTGATTGAGGTGATTAGCAAACTGTGTAAAGCTGATCGAATCAAAGCCATACTCTGAGAGTTCCTGCTTGATATTGATCTCCTCGGCCTTCGTCCCGATTATGGAGGAAACTATGCGCTTCAGGGTCTCTTGTAGGGATTGTAGCTCGCCTCTGCCCACTTGAGCCTGTGCAATCTCGTGGTCAGGAGAGGGCGTAGCACTGGCAATAGCTCGTGGATTCAAGTGTTTCTCAGAGCGGTCCTGCGGCAGCTGTCTGTCCTGTGCGCTGCTCGTAGCTGCTAGGTTCACTGGCATGATTGTTCGTTGTATATTTTCTTGCCGTATGATGCCATTACTTTCGGCAACAATGATGTATTGCCCCAATGCATCAGCCTCTGGCGTAGGCGAGAAAGGCTGAGAGAAGCCTTCTTGTTCTAGTACTGCCTGCCAGGTCTCAGGAGCTAGCAGAGGGCAGCCAGGTATGCGCAAAGCTGCATCTTCATAAAGCCACCAGCCATGCAGGAGTCCAAATGTCAGGTGTAGAGACACACTCTTGCGGCTCAACTCGTTGAGGAGTAACAATCCGTATTGCTTGAGCAAGGCTTTGGCGTTGCGTATACTGCGTTGCATATTGCTGGTGGCATGCATGACATTCGCGGCAATGACCAGATCATAGCCTCCCTGCTCGATTCCCTGTCCCGCCAGTGGCTTCTCTACATCAAAGACTTGATAGGTCAGATAGGGATACGCTGCTGCATACCTCTGTTGCCCATAGCGCAGAAAGGTTTCGGAGATATCGCTGTAGCAGTACTCTGTAATACATGCCTGGTATGGCTGAGCCATCTGCAAGACTCGCTTTGTGGTTCCTCCTGTACCAGCACCGATCTCGAGGATGCGTATACGTGCATGTCTATCATGGATAAGCCGCTTTTGCAGATAGGCGACAACCAGCGTAGCGAGGGTCTCGTTGAAATAGTCAGAGATCGCATTGTCCTGATAGACCCCCTCTAGTAACTGCATGGAACCGTGGGGAAACATGATCTCCGTGGCTGGCCGTTTTCCAGTTAAAATGACGGGCAGAGCGTGCAGCATCGTCTCCACTAATGTCACCCAGGCTTTGAGATTGCCGTTCCGCATCCAGCGCTCTTTGTGCTCATCCCATTGCTGCCAGAGGGGGGCGCTCTCGATCAGTGTGGGATCTATCACAGTACAGGTGGCCTGCCCATTGCAGTGTAGATACTGCTGGCGCTCTAAATGCGCGATGCTCTCCTGTAACCAGCGGTGATGGACTTCGGTGATCCCGGCTTGCTCTCGTAGGCTGGTCAGGGTCATGTGTGTTTCCCTGAAGAGACCCAGCGACTGCAAGTGACTCCATAACAATTGGGTAAGGAGTCCTTCCATCTCATGTATGGCCTGTCGAGTCTCTAATGTATTGCCACTTGACTCGTTAGGATTTGGTGTGTAGACTTCCCCTCTGGGGAGGCAGAGGGAGCCAATGTCCTTTCTCAACCCCGTTGGGGATTGAAAATAGATCTCCCGCAGGTCCTGGATACAGGAGGGGATGTGCTTAGATGCCAATGCTGTCATCATCTCCCCCTTCTGTATTATCTCTCCCCATGGGGCAAGCCCAACAACTATCGGCCTGACCGTTTTCAGTACTACCATCTGATCTACTGGACTGGCCAGCAACTGTTCCAGTGCCTTCATGGCTTCCGCAGAGTCGAGTCCCTCCATACCCATTTTTGCCATACGCTCCCGGTACTCTGATGATGCTACTGCGCCCACACTGCCCCAATAGCCCCAGTTCATCACTTTGACTGCACATGACCAGTCCTGCCTGAGTCGAGTTGCGAATGCATCTTCAAAGGTAGACCCGGCTGCATAGTTACTTTGTCCTGCCGGGCAGGCAAAGGCATTAAGCGAGGAGAAAAAGAGCACAAAGTCCAGCGGCTCTTGCTCAAAGATCTGCGCTAGGCGCACACTTACATCCACTTTCGCCGCTAACACCGCGTAAAAGCGCTCCTCATCCAACTTTGCGAGACTCTGATCTTGTAGCACAATGGCCGAGTGGACAACACCATGTATCTGACCAAAAAGCCGCTTGATCTCTGTATAGGCCAGCTGTAGTGCGGTGCGATCAGTGGCATCTGCCACGATATAATGCGGCTTTGGTCCTGGCACTGTCAGCTTCTCAAGCCTGGCCATAATATCCTTATCGGCCTTGCTGCGGCGGCCAATCCAAATCACCTGGGCCTGATATCTGCGAATCACATATTCGCTCCAGATCTCCCCAAGCCCACCACCACCCCCAATGATCACGTAGACTCCACCTCTGCGGTATGTTTTACCCGTTTCATAAGAGGAGATAGCCAGGGGAACGAGGGCGTGACGATACCAGCTCCCATCGCGGTATAGCCATCCAAGACCCTGCGGATCGGCTGGCAGTCTGAGCATCTCTGCCACTGGTAGCTGTGTTTCGGCCAGCAGATCTACCAGTTGAATCTTCCAGTGGGGATACTCTTTGGCCAGCGAGCCAAACAAACCTGGTAGGCCAGCATGAGTGGGTTGCTGTTGCTCGCTCGCATGCAGCGTACGTGCCTGACGAGTGATCAGCGTCCAATGCAGCATCTGGCTACCGTATCCGAGTTGCAAGAGGGCTTTAATCAGGCGGAAGCAAGCCAGGACTCCCTGCTGTTGCGCGACAAGTATACTCTCGTTGGTTGATGATCGTAGAGGGTCGTGTGGTGCGAGCCAGAATATATGTAGAGGGAGTGGAGAATGGCTGATCTCTTGTGCTTGCCCACGTGCTACGATTCCTGACTCCTGTAGGCGTTGCGCTATTTGCGGGATACTCACGCTCGCCGCTAGCTCAAGGGGCTGGACATGCGAGTAGATGTCTGCAATAGCACTCTGTTCCTCTGCCGTTCCACCTATGATTACAACCTGATGGGCAATTTTCTCTGGCATTGCCGTCTCCTGCGAGAGGGCAATCTGTTGCCAGAGGGGAGCAAGCGTGAGTGTACCCATCAGAGGTGTACTTTGTTCTGTAGCCTCTAGCAGTTTCCGCGTACTCAACCCACGTAAACGTAGCACAACACGTCCTGCATCGTTACACACGTCGATATCGAAGACCGATTCAGATGCATTGCACGACCTGCGACGTACCCATGCCCAACCCTCTGCTGGCACGTCATGCATAAGCGAAAGTTCATCCAGGG
>VBJK01000373.1:0-2420 GCA_005879655.1 Chloroflexota bacterium
GAGCCAGTGAGTCAAGAAGAGGAAGCGGCCCATGTGAGCGAGTGGCTGGTGCTGCTTTACCATGTGCCAGACCTCTCTGCAACCGCTCTACAGGCCCAGATGACCTGGGGCAAGGTCAAGTCCTGGTCGGGCCAGCCGTCCAGTCGAGCAGAGCGTTTTCAGCAGGCGGTCGAGCATCTGATCGGCGAGCTTGAGTCCCTGCTCGGCAAGCCAACAGCCACAGCTCGCTCAGCCGGACCCGTGCTTGTGCAGCTGGTAGTGGGACAGCAGGAGCAACCTAACCTGTTCCCAGCCCTGGTCGCAGTGCTCAAGACCGCACAGCAGGAATATCCCCGTCTGCTCGCACAACTGATCGAGCTTCAAGCAGCACCTCAGCCAGAACAACTGCTCAGCTACTTGCAGGAGAACCAGCGGCGACCCCACGAGCAACACATCGGGTATCGCGACGGCAAGCGCTGGGTGAGGACATGGCACAACTGTGTCCACAAGTCGAGTGGACCGGGACCGTGGAAAGAGGCAGGATGCTATCTGATCAGCGGAGGGGCAGGAGGACTGGCCCGGCTCCTGGTGCAAGAGATTGCTCAGCAAGTAGAGCAGGCCAGCGTAGTCTTGATCGGTCGCTCTGCACTCTCACGAGCACAGCAAGCTCAACTGGAAGAGATAGGCCAGGGACGCATCCACATCGACTATCAGCAGACAGATGTCACCGATGGACCAGCCGTACACGCCCTCATCGAGAGCATACTAGCTCATTATGGGCACCTGAACGGGATTATTCATGCTGCCGGAATCTTGCGCGACAGCCTGTTGCTCAACAAGACCCCGCAGGAGGTGCAAGCCGTGCTAGCTCCCAAGGTGATGGGCGTCGAGGTCTTGGATGAAGCAAGTAGCACGCTTCCCCTCGACTTCTTCCTGCTGTGCTCATCGCTGGCCGGGGTGATGGGCAATGTGGGACAGGCCGACTATGCGGCGGCCAATGCCTATCTGGACGCTTTTGCCCATGCTCGTCAAGCATGGGTGCTGGCAGGTTCGCGGCACGGCACAACGGTCTCTATCAATTGGCCCCTGTGGGCACAGGCGGGCATGCACGTCAGAGGGGAGATGAGAGAGATGATGCGAGAACGACTGGGAACCGAGGTGATGCCGACAGAGGTCGGCATGAAGGTGCTCTCTCAAGCTCTGGCGTCAGGCTCAGCGCAGGTGATGGTGGCCCACGGACACGTCGAGCGCATCAAGCAGCGCTTACGGCCCGCCGTAGCGACAGTGCAGCAGCCCGCAAGCAGGGTGGGACTTCTCGATCCCTCTGTGGCAGAGCACAGTCCCGATCTTGATCAGCAGCCCGCTCCCATAGCAAGGGAAGCGCTCTGTCAGCAGCTGTGCAACCATGTCTGCAACTTGCTCAAAACTGAAGTGGATGAGATCGATGCGCAGACTTCCCTCGCAGAATATGGCTTTGATTCAATCACCTTCACCCTCTTTGCCAATCGTCTCAATCAGAGCTATCAGCTTGACCTCTCTCCCGCGCTCTTCTATGAGTACTCTACCATCGAGCAGCTCATCGACTATCTGCTGGCAAACTACGCTGCTGCTCTTGCTGCCCATTTCCCCACCACTGTTGCGGTCCCCCTTGCGGGTCATTCAGGGGCATCCCCCATAGACGCGGGCGGTAGCGGGGGTCTTGGGGGCGGCCAGCCCCCAAGCGGGGTTTGGGACACCGCGAACCCCGCCAGAGGACTGCTGTCCCCTGGACCCCAGCTACCGTCCGCCCCCAGAGTGGGTACCCCAGGCAAGGCAAGGGCCTCTGGATCAGCAATCGCCATTATCGGCATGAGCGGAATATTCCCACAAGCCAGCGATGTACAGAGCTTATGGAGCAACCTGCTGGCAGGTCGCGATTGCATCAGCGAAATACCCCCCACGCGCTGGGATTGGCAAAGCGCTTTCGGCAATCCAGCAATGGGTGGCAAGAAGACCAACATCAAATGGGCAGGAGTCATAGAAGATGTAGAGTACTTCGATCCGCTGTTCTTTGGCATCAACAAAGCCGAAGCCGAGCAGATGGACCCTCAGCAGCGGTTGCTCATGATGTATGTGTGGAAGGCCATCGAGGACGCTGGCTACTCAACAGAAAGCCTTTCAGGTAGTGATACCGCATTGTTTGTCGGTACGATCAGTAGTGGCTATGGTGAACGAGTCTTCCGTAGCCTGCCCATTGAGGGCCATTCCTCCACCGGCCATGTACCATCAGTTGGTCCCAATCGCATGAGCTATTTTCTCAACCTGCACGGACCTAGCGAGCCGATAGAGACCGCCTGCTCCAGCTCACTGGTTGCCATTCACCGAGGGGTGAGCGCCATTGAGGGTGGTCAGTGCTCTCTGGCCATTGTCGGTGGTATCAATACGTTGCTCTCGCTTGATGG
>VBJK01000373.1:2507-3490 GCA_005879655.1 Chloroflexota bacterium
GCAGTGCACAAAATCATGGGGGCCGTGCCAGTTCACTGACAGCCACCAATCCCAGAGCACAGGCAGATCTCTTGATCGCCGCTTACCGCAAGGCTGGCATAGATGTGCGCACGGTGAGCTACATCGAGGCGCACGGCACTGGTACACCCCTTGGCGACCCCATCGAGATCAACGGTCTCAAGACGGCCTTCAGCGAATTGGCCCAGACCGTAGGAGAGGGTCCGCTCCCACCAGCTACCTGCGGGATTGGCTCCATCAAAAGCAACATTGGACACTTGGAACTGGCCTCTGGGGTTGCTGGCGTCATCAAGGTCTTACTGCAAATGCAACACAAAGAGCTAGTGAAAAGTCTGCATTGTGAGCAGATCAATCCCTATATTCGACTGGACGATAGCCCCTTCTATGTGGTAGAGCACAACCGCCCCTGGGAACCCTTACGCGATCATGCTGGTCATGCCTTGCCCCGACGTGCAGGCGTGAGTTCCTTTGGCTTTGGTGGGGTCAATGCCCATGTCGTGCTTGAGGAATATGTGCCTGAACCGAGGGCAAAGCCAGCCGCAAGCGGACCAAGGCAAGTCCTGCCTGCACTCATCGTGCTCTCTGCCAGGAATGAAGAACGCTTGCAGGCACAAGTGCAGCAGTTGCTGACCTGGATGAGCGCAGAGACAGCGCAAGCTTCCTCGCCTTCACACCCCTTGCTGTTAGAGGATCTGGCTTACACCTTGCAGGTCGGTCGCGAGCCAATGGAGGAACGTCTGGCCATGCAGGTCGGTTCGCTGACAGAACTGGCAGAGAAGCTGCGCAAATATCTGCAAGATCCGCAAGGGGCAGGAGGCTGGTATCGGGGACAGGTGAAGCGACACAAGGAGGCGGTTGCCCTCTTGAACACTGAGGAAGCATTACAGCAGACCATCATTAAATGGCTCCAGCGCGGCGAGTATGAGAAGTTGCTCTCGTGGTGGGTCAAGGGGCTTAAGATCTCC
>VBJK01000374.1 GCA_005879655.1 Chloroflexota bacterium
CGATGTGGTCTTTGGGGCCGCCACCTCCGGGCGATCAGCAGAGGTAGTGGGGATAGAGACGATGATTGGCCTGTTTATCAATACCTTACCTGTGCGTGTGCGCGTCCGACCAGAGGCTCTCTTGTTCGCATGGTTGCACCAGCTTCAGGAGCAGCAGTTTGAAGCTCGTCAGTATGAAACGACACCACTGTTACAGATTCAGGCATGGAGCCAGATTCCATCAGGTGAGGCGCTCTTTGAGAGCCTGCTGGTCTATCAGAACTTTCCCCATGAAGTATCTCCCCTGGATACAGAGGGCACGCTGAGCATAAAGCCTTTGCCGAGCAGAGATCAGACCCATTATCCTCTCTGGCTCAAGGTGATCCCGGGTCAATCCGTGTTGAGTATGGTACTGGAGTACGATGAGAGGCGCTTTGAGGCCAGCTTCATCGAAGGGATGCTACAGCACCTGCATGTTCTGCTGCAAGCGATGGCAGCTATGCCTGAGCCAAAGCTGGTTGATCTGGAGATAGTGAGTGAAGAGGAGCGTTCCCAACTGTTGGTGGAATGGAACGCGACCCAAGCCGACTATCCACAGGATGCTCTTGTGCACCAACTCATTGAGCAACAGGTGCAGCACACTCCCGATGCGGTAGCCCTCGTCTTTGAAGAGCAGACGCTGACCTATGCAGAACTGAACCGACGAGCCACGCACATTGCTCATCAGCTCCAGCAACTGGGCATCGGTCCTGAGATGTTGGTCGGAGTCTTTATGCAGCGTAGCATTGAAATGGTGGTGGGACTGCTCTCCGTACTCAAGGCTGGCGGGGCCTATGTCCCGCTTGATCCAAGCTCTCCGCAAGAGCGTCTCTCGTGGATGCTTGAGGATGCACGCATTGGGGTGGTGCTGACCCAAAATCACCTGCATGACCGCCTTGCTCCCCTCAGAGTCGAGCTTATCTGTGTCGAGGTCACGCTTGCTGCGACGACCCTGGCTTCTGCCACATATGCCGAAGCAAGCCCCCTTGCGGCTGACCATCTAGCCTACCAGATCTACACCTCCGGCTCGACGGGAGTGCCCAAAGGGGTTGCGATTCCTCATCGGGCCGTGGTCAACTTCCTGACTGCCATGAGCAGGCAGTTGGCATTTAGCGCAGACGAGACCCTTCTGGCCGTCACTGCATTATCCTTTGATATTGCAGGACTTGAGCTGTTCTTGCCGCTGCTTGTTGGTGCACGGGTCGTGCTGGCCAATCGTGAAGAGGTCAGAGATGGAGAGCAACTCTTGAAAGCTTGCCGTCTGCACGCCACGACTATCATGCAGGCCACCCCTTCCACTTGGCGTCTGCTCCTGGATGGTGGCGGACTCTTCCCCGACGCGATGCGCGTGCTGTGTGGAGGGGAAACCTTCCCCCCGGAGTTAGCGCGCCAATTGCTTGACCAGGGAAGGACCGTGTGGAATCTCTATGGTCCTACAGAAACCACGATTTGGTCCACCGTATATCCGGTGAGCAGAGGAGATAGCCCACTGCCAATTGGAAGACCGATCGCCAACACGCAGATCTATCTGCTGGATACGCACTTGCAGCCAGTCCCGATAGGGGTGACGGCAGAGCTATACATAGGAGGAGTGGGTTTAGCACGAGGATACGCCAGACGCCCGGACCTGACAGCTGAGAAGTTCATCCCAGATCCCTTCGTAGCTGCGCAATTTATTGCGCCTGGAGCACAATGTCTGGGACGCATGGACCTCCAGGTGAAGGTGCGGGGCTATCGTATTGAATTGGGTGAGATAGAGGCAGTGTTGAGACAGCAGTCGGCAGTACGAGAGGCAGTAGTGATCACACGGGAAGATGAGCAGAGCACGCATCTTGTAGCGTATCTGGTGCCGGATCTAGCAAACGCCGAGGCTAGCAATCAAGACCTACTTGCTCATCTGGCACAAGAACGACTGGCATACTGGCAACGCGTCTACGAGGAAACCTATGAGCAGGAATCTTTGCAGCAGGATGCCACATACAACTTTGCGAGTTGGAACAGCAGCTACACAGGTCAGCCTATGCCAGTGGAGCAGATGCAGAGCTGGCTCACGGATACACTGGCGTTGATCAAGACGT
Organism: Chloroflexota bacterium; assembly: GCA_005879655.1. The sequence continues at coordinate 2,097 of VBJK01000374.1, forward strand.
ACCACCCTCAACACCTTTTGGAAATCGGTTGTGGCACCGGACTGCTGCTCTGGCGTCTGGCACCGCTCTGCCAGCACTACTACGGCACAGACTTTTCAGCCAGTGCGCTCTCTGGCATTCGCAAGCTTCTTGTATCTGATCAAAACAAAGACATGCAGGCAAACGTCACCTTGTTGCAAAGGCCTGCCGACGATGTGAGCGGATTACCTCAGGGGTCAATAGATACCGTGCTGATCAACTCTGTGGTCCAGTACTTTCCCAATGTTGACTATCTGTTGCGTGTATTAGAAGGGGCTTTGCGTCTGGTGATACCAGGAGGAAGGATCATTGTTGGTGATGTGCGTAGTTTACAACTGTTAGAAGCCTTCCATGCCAGCGTCCAACTGTATCGTGCCGAAGATTCCCTCACGCGAGAGCAACTGTGGCAAAGGGTGCAACAGCATGTGCAACAGGAAGAAGAACTGGTGATAGCCCCGGCGTTTTTCAGGCACTGGGCACAGGCCAGCGGGCGGATAAGTCGTGTGGAGGTGCGGCTCAAGCGAGGACGAGAGCACAATGAGCTGACACGGTTTCGCTATCAGGTGGTGATGCATGTTGGAGAACCTATCCCTGTTGGCAGAGCGAACTCGGCACAACCAACGGAAGAAGCCCTCAACTGGTCGGAACAGTCAATGACCTTGGAACGCTTGGCTGAGAAATTGAGCAAGGAACAACCGCAGCGACTACGACTCCGGCAGATTCCTAATGCGCGACTGATGCAAGCCGTAGAGACGCTGCAATGGCTCAAGAGTGCGACTGGACCAGAGACGGTGGGACAATGGCGAGCTGAACTGAACCGTGGGGATGAGAGTGACCCTCACTCTGGTATAGAACCAGAGGACCTTTGGGAACAAGCTGAGCAGCTTGGCTATCACGTATTTCAATCTCCAACGAGAGAACGGACATTGGCTTCCCAAATTCTCATGAATCAAGTAGAAATGCACTATAGTGTGCTCCTGGAACGCCAGGACTGTGAGCCATGCACAGATGCAGAAGAGGAGGTGGTTCAGCAGAGCAGGCAAGACGAACCGGCTGTGGATTGGCAGCGCTATGTGAATCAGCCATTACGTCGTGAGATAGAACATCTCCTAGTATCGCAGGTACGAACATCACTGCAAGAGAAACTACCCGAATATATGGTGCCAGCAAAACTGGTCGTGCTTTCTGCATTGCCACTCCTAACCAATGGAAAAGTGAATCGGCGAGCATTAGCAGCACTTGAGGAGGCACAGCAGGAGGCATACGGGAAGCAGCAGAAAGCCAGGACCCCCATGGAGGAACTCCTGCTAGGACTATGGGGTGAAGTACTGGGTCGCAGACACCTGGGAGTCACTGAGAACTTCTTTCATCTGGGTGGCCATTCTCTGCTCGCTACACAGTTAATCGCACGTGTGAGAGCAACGCTGGGAATTGAGGTGCCAGTACGCGTCATATTTGAGGCCCCGACCGTCGCAGCATTCGCACTGCGCATGGAACAGGCGTTGCGCACAAGTGGAGGAAGAGAAGTTTCGTCGTTGGTGAAGGTTGAGCGTCCAGATGCAATTCCCCTCTCCTTCGCGCAGCAGCGCCTATGGTTCCTGGACCAGTTGGAGCCACAAAGTACGGCCTACCTCATGGCGCATGCCTCTCGTTTGCAGGGGGATTTGCAGGTGCAGATGCTGGAAGGGGCGTTGCAAGAGGTCATCGCTCGGCAGGAGAGTCTGAGGACCAGCTTTGAGGAGCGAGCAGGGCAAGCCGTGCAGGTGATCTATCAAACTTCCCGCATGGTTGTACCTGTGATCGACCTGCAAGAATTACTCCCTGAGCACAGAGAACAGGAAATGCGCAGCCTCGCCAGACAGGAGGCAGAGCATCCGATGCATCTGGCCAGGGGACCATTGCTGCGCACCGCTCTCGTACGCCAGAACACGCAAGAACATGTGTTGCTGCTGACGCTGCACCATATCATCACCGATGGCTGGTCTAATCAGGTGTTCGTGCGAGAACTGACCAGCCTCTATCAAGCTGCTGTCTCTGGAGAACCACCTGAGCTTTCCCCGCTAGCGATCCAGTATGCTGACTATACCCTCTGGCAACGAGCGTGGCTGCAAGGCTCTGTGCTAGATGCACAAATGGCCTACTGGCGCAAGCAACTGGCGAACATGGCCCCGTTGGAACTGCCCATCGATCATGCCCGACCAGCTATGCCAACCTACCGGGGAAGCGTGCAGTCGTTGAGCTTGCCTGCCGACGTGTCGCAGGGATTACAGCAGCTTTGTCGAGCAGAGCATGTCACTCTCTTCATGCTCTTGCTCGCAGCTTTCCAGGTCTTACTGGCTCGCTATACGCAACAGAGTGATATCAGTGTCGGTACCCCAATAGCTAATCGCAGGCAAGCGGAAGTAGAAGGGGTGATCGGCTTCTTTGTAAACACGCTGGTGATGCGTACGAGTCTTTCAGGCAATCCCAGCTTCGTAGAGGTGCTGCACAGAGTACGTGAGGTCTGTCTTGGAGCCTATGCCAACCAGGACATCCCCTTTGAGAAGCTGGTAGAGGAGCTTGAACCGGAGCGTGACCTGAGTCGTAGCCCACTGTTCCAAGTGATGCTTGTTTTGCAGAATACCCCTGGTGAAATAGGTATGGCTCCGGTTCCGGCTCTGGCTGCGATGAGCGTCATACCACTTGAGGTCGAGAGGACCACGAGCAAGTTTGATCTGATCCTCTTTGTGGCAGAGAGCGAACAAGGGTTGCATTGTCAATTGGAGTACTCTACGGATCT
>VBJK01000375.1:0-2335 GCA_005879655.1 Chloroflexota bacterium
CCGATGAAGAATGTCTCGGAGTGAAGCTGAATGCCTTGAAAGAGGTTCCCCAATGTGAGGAATATGACTAGACGACCGTATGATTTTCGACAGGATCTCTACGACCCGCGCGGTCATCGATACATCAGGATGATGACACATATTCTTCCCATCTAGACCATTGACCAGACCAAATCTGGTAAATAGACCCAGGAGATTAATGCATCGACAGATGCATTTCGTTACCGTGTATGTTTGTGCCTTGCTAAGTGCGCATATGAGAGGTTGCAATCGATTAATACACTTCCTTAGGATTCGATGGACCAGAGACGTTTTGTCTATGCCCTCATAAAGCAAGCAAATGCAGGGTACAATCTCCTTTAGATCCTTCGGTCAATATATATGTGAGGATTACGCACCTTTAGAGAAGATGAGGACATGATCGCCGTGATCACTGGAAGAACTGTCCTCGAGATCGAGGAAGGTAGTGGTGACGAGATTGACGAAAGCAAAGAGCGAAACAATTTGACGAGTAGAATCAAGATTGCGTTGTCGTTCCGATCCAACTTCTCGAAGAGCGCCCCGACATTCGCCTTCGCGTTCGCGGGGAAGGCCGAAGGAACAACTTCCGCGAATCGACAGAGCAGGAAGAGAGTCGACCGGTATCCTCCCTTTATGGATCAAAACCGTCAATGCTTGGGGAGTACCGGTAATTCGTTTCCAAGATCCTCCATAATTCTCTTCAGGACCCTCTGAATTTTGACGAACGTTCGAGAATGTGTCTCCTTTGCCGCCCCACTAGTTAAGCAGACCTCCCGCAAATATTTCTCAAACAGCCAATCGACTTCCCCCTTATCTTCACGAAGAAGTTTGAGCATTGTTCGTTCAAACAACGATGGTCCCAGTGTGCCAGGCTCGGCTTGGGGTCCTGAAAATAAGAGTTCTTCCAGGGCCTTAAATGCGGTGCTCTGATGTTAGCCTTGTCGAATGGGACTGATACCCTCACGGAAGTTTCGGTGTCAACAGTTCGACATAGTAACTTGCTCACAATCTCGACTTGTATAGTCTCGTTAGAAATCGACGAGGCGTAGGAAGTCAATATTCGAATGGCCTTTCGTCGAACGCTGGGAGCTATATCGCAACTCCTTTCGAACACTGTTTCGAGGACCATTCCTCCAGCCGGTTCTTTTAGGAGTTTGGAAATTATTTCAAGTGCTACTTCCCTCACCGCCGAAGAAAGATCGGTCATTCGTTTCTCCACGAGGACGAAAATATTGCTTCGACAGATTAAAGTTGAGTCAGCCTTGATGATATCCAGCAAAACGCGTAATGCTTTGACACGAAAGGTTGGCAGTTTATGCATCGTTACCGCAATGATGTGATGAACAAAGGCATCGAAACACCGGATCAGGTCCGACTGGTCCAGCAATGTCTTTGTGAGATGAGGAGACTCAAGGATGTAAGAGCACATACTGGCATTTGAGGATTGAGCAGCTTTTGCCAGACTTTGCAACAGCGCGTCGAAGTCAGGCATCCCCGGGCCCCTCACAGGCAGAGTTTCCGAGTTGTTTGCTACTACCTTTGCAATCCATTGAGAAATTCGGAATGCCGCTGCATCGCCGCACCGTGATCCCGATGTTCCATTCTTACTTTCGTTCGGTACCCCTAACGTTTGACTGGAACCTCGAACAGAGACCATCCTTAAGAGCTCCATTAAACTATCGCTATCCGCGCCATTGCAGGCCAGGTCTTCCCGAAGGATGGCGATCTCTGATGTTATTTGTCCGAGTATAGAGAGGGCGACCAACTTGGAGTCGTCTGTTACATGATTTTCCCTTTCAATACTTCGTTCGTTTCTCCTGTCGCCTCCATCTGCTTTGTTCTTTTTCTCCCCCACAAATTCGATGCACTTCAGACCCACCAGTTGGAGGACTAGCTCTGCTGACGGCCATTCGGGGTTGGAAAGCCGGAGAAAAAGATCAAGGATGAAATCATCCAGCCAACATTTGAACGTTTGATCGGTGTCTTTGCAATGGGCCCGCTGCTTTTGAATTAGTTGGAGACAACGTGTCACGAAGTAGTCGGCCGCTTGGGTTGCGTCCTGAACTCCTCGTAAGGAAGCGGCTACGAAATCATTTCTAGAACGTTCTCCTTCCCGAGTCTGTGTTCCGATGCAGGGAGGGGACTTCCTCTCCGAATGGCGATAGCAAATAGATGGATACGTTTGGATTATAGTAAGAATGAGGGCTGCGACGGACCGGACAGAAGTTGGTGAACCTGAACGCGTCGAGGACGGCCCTCGAAATTTCCCTCCATCTTCGACCTCAAAGAGAATCTCGTCCAATACGAATTTTCG
>VBJK01000375.1:2395-4638 GCA_005879655.1 Chloroflexota bacterium
CATAGCCCCCAGCGTCGACACGAAAAATGGTCTGCACCGCTAAGCAGAAGAGGGGGTCCATATCCGATAACATTGCGGTTGATTCTGACAAAAGCATAGAGAAACGCCATACGAGGTTGGCTGTTGCCTTGAGCAGAGTGGAAAGCCGTTGAATGAGGTTGGATGCAAGTTTTGACATGGCGTGATCATGCATATCCCTTTCCGTTGGACGTTCGATGAGCGGAAATACGACGCTTTGGGAGAATGATCTCAGGGCTTCGACCACTGAACACAGTAGTTCCTCTGAGTACGGCTACTTGATCAGACCGCTAAATACATTTAAATACCAATTCTCGTCTTTCCCCTTCACGAGGGAGACCGAGCAAAGTCGCACTTGCCAAAAAGCAACTCTCAACCAGCATCCAATCTTCGACGAGCCTATGCTGGCGTGGGTCATCCTCGTCAAGCTCCAGCGCGACAGAAAGGTCAATTTGTCCTGGCTCATAGGACTCAATTATCTTACGGCAGAGATTCTTCAGATTGGTGAGGTTAGGCCGCGTTAAATTCGCGAGCGAGATATCGTTTAGCTTCCATAACAACTGATTTAGACTGTTGTTGGACAATTCCAGTTTCTCCATATCCAAACTGTGGTCATAATCGATGTCCCCCATGTGTTATAAAGAGTACAATGAATTAAATCACTAGAAAGGGTTTTTTAAATATGAGTGAGTTTAGAGTGGTGAGGGCCTGCGTTTTTAGTCCCAACAATCGGCGATTTTCAATGACCTACATTGAATTCAAATTCATTAACACCACAATCCCTCATTTTCCCAACCATCTTCGAGTTAATAACTACAAAGCGATATTTCGATAATAGAGAATAATAGAAATGGTCAGGTGTTGTCTACATTGATCACATGTTAAGTTTCTTGAATAATTAAGATTGTATCGTTTTGTGGCTCTGGCCTTCGGAATAGTTGACATTGTTCGAGTCGGCAGTAATGATCCTTACATACTTTGAAGAATGTTTCTCATATCAATTCATATTGTAAATATTCAATAATAGGCGGTCACATCGAATATGTTTATGTTTAAATTAAATGGTTTGCCGGCGTCAGATATGGAAAATTCAAGATCAATGAAGCAACTTATTTACCTAATCACAGTGTTACTTTTATCACAAAGTGGAGCAGCAGTGGATCGTCTCAGCTGGTATTCTCTGAGTACTTCGCAGCATAATTCTTCTTTCAACGATGATAGAATCGTCGATACTCTTGTTCTACTAAAACAATTTGAGCATACAGTTATGCGCTGCACAATTCCAGTTATGCTGTCCATCCGTGACGTTCGTGCCGTCCCCGATTGGAGGTAGGCCGCCTTTCAATTTATGGGGCTCACCGTTAGCTTCCAATGGATCGTGGAAACGATTTCCCAATCCTGGGACGTTGAAGATCCTGATAGAAAGGAATTGGTTAATAGTTTCAAAACCTTAGAGAGCGGGGTAAAATCAATTGTGGATTGGGAATATTTATCAATGCCGGAGGAGGCCTTAATCAGAAAGGTAAGTGTCACTGTCGTTTCAAAGCAAAATAACTCATATATCGGCAGTTTAAGGCTTCTCTCGGCGACCAAACGGGATTCGTCGCCGACTACCGAGAAGATCTGAAAAATTATTACTCTTGGTTGCACCGAAAAGTAACGGCGTTGTCTCGGCTAGTTGCCGATATCCAAGAAACGAAATATTCAATCAACGATCATTTAAAGTGGAACGGCCCAGTGGGCGAATGTTTTCGGGGCTCGAATCTCGAGAGTTGGCTCGTAAAAGAGATTGGTAAGAATGGGATGAAAGGGTGCTGTAGAATGCTTGAGGTCATTGGCAGAATGCAACCCTTGCTGTGGGAGGTCTCGTTAGAGCTATTGGCTGCGCAAATAGATATCGAAGTATTCTCCTTTATTATTCGATGGCTGATATTCTGGTTGATTCGAAAATTACGAGGAACATTGACGGTCAGAATCAGGAGCATGTCCTGTTGGAATTTGAGCGAACATTGAACCGAGTGGAGCAAGCGTGGCTTGTTGAATATCTATATGACCTTGAAGAGTATCTGGAAAAAATCATGATGGACCTCGAGAACACTATGAACAAGGTCAACAAAATTAAGACTATCTATGTATATTTGATCACCGATTATGCTATTGCGTCGGTAGGTTAGATATGGACAGGGAGAATATATATCGTTGTTATCAACCCTATCTAACGAACC
>VBJK01000246.1 GCA_005879655.1 Chloroflexota bacterium
TCCACAACGCAAGCAAAAGTTGTCTACAGACGATATAGTACGTCCACAAGCAGGACACAATCCAGTCTCATCTGTCGGTTGTTTTGGTTCTAGAAATTCCATATGTCGATTCCATATTTGTGCTTTAGCATCCTTGCTTTGTGAGCATCCACCTTTTTCCAGTTTATCTATATTCAAGAACAATAAAAGAGCTGTAAGATGAACTATCACCGCCAGCACAAGAGCACCCATGCTCAAGGTACTGAACGACGTTATCAACGAACTGAGTAAAAATGACTCACCCAACACTATCCACCTATAACATATCTTTGATAATGAAATTTAGCATAACAGATAACAGCATATAAAACAAGACTACTTTCGTACTATAGCGCAATGAATTGCGCGGCCACGGCCTCATAATGATATACTACGACCAATAGCTAAAGTTAAAATAGCCCGTAGCCGCGCAATTCATTGCGCAAGGAGCACATTGTGAAATTCGATCTCGATGAAGAGCAGTCAGATATGCGCGACATGGTACGTCGCTTCACAGAACAAGAAATTACCCCTCACGCCACAACCTGGGATGAACAGTACTACTTTCCACGCGAGGTCTATGCACGTATGGCCGAGCTGGGCCTGCTGGGGATGACCGCACCCGAAACATATGGTGGATGCATGTTGAGTCGTCTTTCAGCGGCCATGGTGTACGAGGAATTGGCCAGGGGTGAGATGGCAACAGCGGTGGGACTCTCCGTTCACAATATGGTTGCCGGTACTATTGCTCGCTTTGGCAATGAAGCACAACGCCAACGCTGGGTAACGAAGCTAGCTTCGGGCGCTTTGCTTGGTGCATTTTCGCTTAGTGAGGCAGAGGCTGGTTCAGATGCCGCCAGCCTACAATGTCGCACAACAAGGCGTGACGGCCATTATATCATCAATGGGAGCAAAATGTGGGTGACTAATGGTGGTGAGGCCGACCTTTACCTGCTTATCGCACGCACAGAGCTGGGCCGCGATGCAGCAGGCATAAGCTGCTTTGTGGTAGAAAAGGGAACACCTGGCTTCACCTTCGGCAAAACTGAACGCAAAATGGGGCTACACTCCTCTCCGACACGCGAACTGATCTTTGAGGACTGTACTATTTCTGCCACTCAGCGCCTCGGTGAAGAAGGGCAGGGTTTCAAGATTGCGCTCTCTTCCCTTGATAGTGGCCGGGTCAACATTGGCGCAATTGCCGTTGGAGTGGCCCAGGCGGCATTTGAGACAGCCTGCCACTATGCACGCGAGCGAGAGCAATTCAACAAGCCCATTGGTGCATTTCAAGCTGTACAGTTTATGCTCGCCGATATGGCAACCCATATTGAGGCGGCGCGCTTGCTGGTCTATGAGGCTGCCTATAAATTGGACCAGGGACAGCCTGCCAGCCCTCATGCAGCCATGGCCAAGTGTTTCGCCACCGATATGGCTATGGAGGTGACGACAAATGCCGTGCAGGTGCTGGGCGGAGCTGGCTATGTGCGAGACTACCCGGTCGAACGCTATATGCGCGATATCAAGGTGGCGCAGATTTTTGAAGGCACCAACCAGATACAGCGCGTCGTGATTGCACGCGCGCTATTGGGCAATATGCGTTAAAGCCGTAGTGGCGCAATGTATTGCGCCGTGCTTCCCGAAAAAAACCTGTAGACGACGCACAATGCATTGCGCCTGTTTTCTTTGCTCATGGCCCTGGCGCAAGCCATTGCGCCACTACGATCTGCTCCTACTGAATTTTGGCCGTGGCAAATTCGCTGATCAGATTGTTGAACGTGGTTGCCTGCTCATCTTGTAGGTGATAGCTACTGCGATCAAGGATGCGTACCTCGATATGCGGATTGACACGCTTGAAAGCAGCACTGGCCTCCGATGGAGTCGGGATACCCTCGCGGCCCCAGATGGCCACGACTGGCACCTGTAGGCGAGCCAGTGGTTCATGAACATCCATGGTCAGGTGGTTACTGAGGAAGGCCGCAACTGCATGGCGAGCATTCGACTGGTGCGCGCTCGTGTAGACGTACTCAACCAGCTCGTCAGAGATCAGACCAGGATTGTGATAGCCTTGCTGATCATAATAGTTACGAATAGCTGAGCGCGAGGTAAGCAAGTTATAAATAAACTGGCCGACAATCGGAGTGCGCAATGCTAATTGCCAGGCTCCGGCTATAGCACCTGGGAAGTTCTCTTGCAGTATCGCTGGTGACGGCTCGATGAGGATCAGGCGCTCGAAGAGTTGCGGACGACGATAGGCATCAGCCACGACATAGGCACAACTCCTGCCATGAGCGACCACAATGGTTGGTTTGCCGATCACCTCTTTAATGAAATCGCTAAGCAGATCCGCAAACGTCTCAGCGGTATATTCAATAGATGGACGATCAGAGATGCCAAAGCCCAGTAGATCGATAGTATACACGCGAAATTGCTGTGCGAGTGCATCTACGTTCTTGCGCCACTCGTACGAAGAAGCGCCTGGGCCGAAACCGTGAATAAGCAGCAGCGGCTTCGCGTCCCGTGCGCCTTTCACTTCATAAAACATATCGCCATATTTCCAGGGATAGCGGCGCTGCTCCCCTGTCAATACAGTATCCAACTCGCCAGCCATGGACTCAGTTATCTTATTATACAGTGCAAGTGCTCCTAGAGCACTACCAACTAATACGCCTGCGGTAAGCAGCTTTTTTGCAAATGCCATTTTTAATTGCACTCCTAACACACAAAGGTGATCAGAAAGATCACCCGATATAACAATCCTGTGCTCGTCTACAATACGAAACAATACATGAGGTTGTTTCCTACGCTATCAGGATATTACTATTGCAAACTTGTATAAGGACATAATAGATAATCATACTATAACACTAGCCTCCAAATAGGTGCAAATACATAGCAGCCAAGAAGTACTACCATCTTCTTCCTCATAAATTTGCCTTTTTCGCATATCGCTTGTATACTCTGGTTGGTTTTGATGAGTACTTATCTGCCAATGATTAAGGATCTATCATGGAACTATCAGCATACATTTCACTCTCTGATGAAGTGCAAACGGCGCTCAAGGAAGAGCGTGCTGTTGTTGCCCTAGAATCAACAGTTATTGCGCACGGACTCCCGTTTCCGGCAAACCTGGAAACAGCGCAAGCTATGGAAGAAAAAATTCGTATGGAGGGAGCAGTCCCAGCGACGATTGGCCTCCTCAATGGTCGTATTGTGATCGGACTCTCACAAGACCAGCTTACCCAGATGGCGATTACCCCAAACATCCAAAAGGTCAGTCGCCGCGACCTGGGGATTACGCTTGCTACAAAGAAAATGGGTGCAACGACGGTGGCTGGCACTACTCTGTGCGCACACATGGCTGGTATCCGCTTTTTTGCGACTGGTGGTATCGGCGGCGTCCATCGTGGCGCGCAGACCAGCTTTGACATTTCTGCCGATCTGATCGAACTGAGTCGCACCCCCATACTCGTCGCCTGCTCAGGTGCTAAATACATACTCGATCTCAATCTCACGCTAGAATACATGGAAACGCAAGGCATCCCTGTCATCGGTTGGCAAACGGACGAGTTCCCTGCCTTCTATGTGCGCAACAGCGGCTACCGTCTGCCATACCGTGCGGATGATCCGGCTACTATTGCCCGTATCGCTCGTACACAATGGGCCTGCAATCTCAGCGGTATTGTGGTTGGTTGTCCCGTACCAGAGCACTACGCGATGGAACCAGCTCCACTCGAAGCGGCTATTGAAGAGGCACTAAAATTAGCCAAAGAGCGCGGCATACGTGGTGCCGCAACTACTCCCTTTGTGCTCGCTTACATAGCACAGATTACTTCTGGTGAGAGTGTCGAGTCGAATAAAGCCTTGCTGTTGAACAACGCTACGTGGGCAGCACGGTTTGCCAGGGCATACTATAATAACAAGTGAGGTTTCACAACCCTGGGGGAGGATGGCTGAGGATGGTTGGTGTGAGCTGATCGGCTTGCTGATCAGCTCACACCAACCATCCTCAGCCATCCTCCCCAGGGCAAGAAAGATGTTGATTTATTATGTAATTAAGGATTACAATCTTAGGAAGAGACCGTTCTTTTCAGGTAGCATATCCTCTTTGAAAGGTAGCTTGTATATCGTGAATAGTCCCATTGAAATCCGCAAGGTAATTGGGGGCGTTGTGTTAACCATTCTATGGATATGCACGTTCCTATTTATTAGTAACACCCTGGTCATCGATTGGGCGGGCGATGGCAGCAATCTCACACCATTGAAGCCTCTTGTGGCTTTCGTTGGTCTCCTTATTCTCTTCTTCTATCACCTGCTCTACCAGTCCAGTCCCGAAACGACAAAACTATCCTGGACTGCTGTCTTAACCCTATGCTGGCTTGCTCTTATTCTCTTCTACCCATTCAAGGCCCCGACAACTGACCCTGGTTTCTTCACACTCCTTGGTGGCCTCGCAGTGTGCGTCTTCTGGGTACGCTTTTTCTCCGACGAGATTCTCGCCTGAGTAAAAATATCTTAAACCAGAGAAGGCAAAAAGAGGAGTGAGAGGCACTAGATCGGCGGTCTAGTGCCTCTCACTCCTCTTTTTGCCTTCTCTGGTTTATCCTAACCACCTCTAGTACTTTCTTGCTAGCCTCGCAAATACACAACCAACCTGTTAAAAAAACCGTGATAGGATTTAAATCTACAATAATCATTCACGCCCATCCGTTTTAATAATATATCAAGAAATTATCATCTTAGTTTGCAGTCATTCATTGTCAGGAACTCATCGCCTTCGATGGGATAATTTCGCGTACTAATTAGTAGACGAACATCTTCTGACAAGAGCCAAACCGGAGGAACATACAACCATGCAAATCTTAACGCGGGCGACAGCAGCCAGGAAGGCTTCGTTGAACTCCCAGTCATCTAGACGTAAGCGTTTCTCAGCGCTGACTCTGATCGGGCTAGTCACAACTACCATCATCGTACTGGGAGCTGGAGCAGTCCTATTTACACAAGTACTAGCCACCCATGCAGCAGGGAATACGCCTAACGCCAACTGTACGTTGCTTGTGCCAGCACAACCATTAACCGCTCAGGGGCTAGCAACCCCTTATCAACTCAGCGCAACGAATGGCAAAGATGGTCCCTGCAAGGAAGCAAATCCAGCACAGTCAGCCTTCGTGCAAGCGGCAGTCCTCGATCCTGCAACGGGTCAGATCTCTATCTATAATCCGCTGGTGATCGACAGAAAGGCGAAACCAGCCATTGCCCCGGTTGTTCCTCAGCTGCCCCCCAATGCCGTTGTTGGCATCTGGTTTGGTTATAATGGCACGACGTTGACGCTCAATGGTGCTAACAATAGTTTGCAGGATGGCAAATGTGTGAATGGGCGGGGCACGCCGTTTGGGCAGGTTGCATTCTGTAATGCTGCGGCTTTCTTCCAGGCTGCCAACCAGGCCATACAAGCTGGCAAGTTGACACCTCCTCAACTCGGACAAGGGAAAGATGGTCTGCCCTGCCCAACGGTGCGTGACTTTGCTGTGGTAGACCAGGATCAGAGCGATAATGTGACAGCTACCTATCTAGTGACAAAAGATGGCAAAATTGCGCAGATGAATGCAGCCAATGCGGCGGCGTTGAATGGTGCTCAGATGCTTGTCAACGGTAGTGATAACCGCCTCGTCTCGGTTGCGCTGGATAATACACTTGCTTGCCAGCCGTGGACGGCTCCTGACCTCGCCGATGTTGGTCATATGGCAACGGCCCAACCACTCAATGAGTTGCTGGCGGCTGCACGCCAAGCTCAACCCATGGCGCTCGTGCCCGCTGACGATCCGATGGTACTTAATAACGATAAACAAAGTATCAATAAACTCAACGCGTATCGCGCCGGTGTTGACCAGCCCTTGGTGCAGAATCTGGCAGATGCTAGCACAAAAACTTACTGCACGAATCTGCTGGCAATCGCTCCAGCACGCATGGCGCTTGACGCGCCGCTCACCAAGCGTCGGCCTTCGCCCGATCCAGCCGCAGCGAATACGCTCTTCACCTTTCTCGCGCAACGTTTTAATACCACTTGGGGAGCGAACGGTCTCAACTGCCAGGGCTTGCTCAAGCAAAAAAGCCCGATTACGGTGAAGACCAATGCGGACGGCGTCGCTATCGATGCAACCATCAATGGTGTAAAGCCCAACACTCCGGTTGATTGCGCCGTCAATGATAAGTTGGTCGCCGGTTGCACTGGCACCACTACTATCAACGGCAAGGATTGCAGCTTTATGTTTGATCCCAATGCCCGTCGCGTTAATATCAGTTGCCCACCACAACCTCAAAAGTAATAAAAAGAGGAAAAGCCCGTAATTGTGCTATATATGACACAATTACGGGCTTTTCCTCTTTTTAACCAAAAGGATGTCTGAAGATAATAAAGAACACAATTAAGATGATAATAAGTACCCCAACACCAATTAAGGGATAGAGGACTCTACCACCAAGTTTGAAACTACCAGCAGGCAGGGATTTTTTTAGTTCCTCGCGGCGCTCCTCAAGACGTTTTTTCTTGCGTTCAATACGCTTCTGGCGTTGCTGTTGCAGTGCCTGTGCGCGCTCGCTTTCGGCAGATGTTCCCAGGCCCATATTGTCCATGCGGCGGCGCATGAGAGTTGATCTTGCGCCTGGTACAGCCGTTCCGCCAACTTTTGACTTCTGCCTTTTTGTGCTACTACTCTTCCTATCCTGCGCTGTTTTCGTGGCAGGTGTGATCGCATCTGGTTGCTCGGTCCCACTGCGCGGCGTGGTATGTGCCGAGAGTTTTTGTGGTGGTGAATTATCTTTCGCCATAAAGTTGATCCCTTCTTGACATTATGATGGAGGTAAGAGCGTTCTAGCAATTATGGCAGCTTGTTCTTTATCGTCGGGGGAGAGCGCGCCATCAATAACCAGCCCAAGCAAGTGCTCCTTAATGGGACGCAACCAGGGACCAGGCCCACGCCCGAACAATGCCATGAGTTCGTTACCATCGAGCGGACTTTTGAGCGGAACACGCTCAGCTTCTTCCTGCAAGCGTTGACAGCGTTGGGCTAGCTCTGCAACGCGAGCATTGGCACGAGCGACCTTATCGACGCGATAACTGGTAATATCGGCCCGCGAAAAATCGGGCAGGTCTGACCGATCGCTGCCAGCATCGAGCATCAGGCGACGCACCGCGCCATCTGTCCAATCCGGCAGGTAAGCGTTCGCACGCATATGCAGGCGCACAATACACGAAATGCTTTCGATAAAGTCACGCTCACAGTGTAACCGTTTCAAAATATCGCGCGCCATATAGGCCCCAACATCCTCATGCCCAAAGAAATGCACCTTGTTATCTTCAATACTCTTGGTACGAGGTTTAGCAATATCGTGCAGCAGTGCACTCCAACGCGTAGTGAGACGAGGAGTGGAACGTTCAACTACGCGTAAAACATGGGCATAGACATCTTTTGAGCCGGGTCCCCTCTGTGGCACTTGCTGATTGATGCCCCGCAGCTCCAGCACCTCTGGCACGATCCATTCCATCAAACCTAGCTCAACCAGCAGATCTATGCCCTTGGCAGGATGTGGAGAGAGTAAGAGCTTATTCATCTCATCGCGTATACGCTCACGACTGATCTTCTGTAACTTAGCAGCCTGGCGTTGAATAGAGTGTCTTGTCCCCTCCTCAATCGAAAAATCTAGTTGGGCAGCGAAACGTACGGCGCGCAAAAGCCGCAGCGGATCTTCATCGAAGCGCTTGTCCGGTTCATTGCCAACGGCACGCAAAACATGCGCCTCCAGATCCCGTTGCCCCTCAAAAGGATCGATGATATGCCCATTAAGCGGATCACGCGCCATGGCGTTGATGGTGAAATCGCGGCGCAAGAGATCTTCCGTCAGACTGGTACCGAAGCACACCTCCGGCTTACGTGACTCAGGATTGTAACGTTCGCTACGAAACGTTGTGATCTCAACAATGTGATGGTCATAATGCAAGCGCACCGTCCCGAAGCGCTCACCAACCAGCACAACTGCGCTCGGCTGTGTTGATGCTACCAGACGCTTGATCTGATCGGGTAGAGCATCAGTCGCCAGATCTGCATCGGCGGACTTCTCACGACTGAGCAGCACATCGCGTACGGTACCACCTACGATATAAAGTTGTTTCTGCTGTGCACAAAAAAGCTGTGCCAGCGTGGTAATAATATCTAGCATGCTGAAATGTATATGTTCATGTTGTTTCGTGTGTATCAAAGCAATTGTCCGAACAAGAGCATTAGGCAAAGGCGTATGTCTCAATTGATCCCATCCTGCAATGGGACTATTGTATCATGTTCTGCTATGCTCTATAAAGGGGGTAGGCGTTATGATTTTGTTGTGTTTGTGAGGATTTTGCTGCGTTTACAGAAAAAAAAGAACCCTCGTTCAGACGTACGGCTGCTCTTGAGCTGCTCTGGCGGTTTCAGCTCATGCATAACTTGTACGTACAAACAAGGGTTCGTTGCAGTGAGTGAGCGAACAAACTATGTTAGGAGAGTTGTCAACCCTCTATAATAAGAGATCGTATGCTGCATGGTAATTCATTATTGTTTTGACGGGGTGCGCTAAAAACCCGTGGATGAGGATACCTTTATCTTTTACTATAAAAGCAGGTCGTTTGTCATATAGCGCCATTCCTGCTTTATTTGATGCTTGCTTGTGGTAGTTAATTTTTGGGTGCGCTGTTGCTGTTCGGTACCTTCTGACGTTTCCTGCTCTAATTTGTAGCGGTTAGCCTCTACATAAGCTGCGATGTCGAGCAATGTTTGTGTGGAGAGATGAACGAGGCTATTGTTCCAACCGCAATTGATCTCATAGATGTGTTCCGGCAACCTCTCATAAAGAGGTGTGATATTTGCTCTTTGCTCTTTTATCATAATTGACTTCCCCTTTTATATTTTATATTAAAAAATCTGCAAAAGCTGCGTTGCTCAGCTTTCTCATGTGTTTTTGTTCTTACATGTTGAATAATACAGCTTTTTGTTGGGGAAGACATGCGTAAAATTACCCATTTAGCGCCTTCCATACCTGCACTGTACGATCTACCCCTGTGGAGGCGATACGTGTACCCTCAGGGGACCAAGCGACCGCCATCACATAGCCTGTGTGGCCGCAGTAGGTCATAATCAGGCTCTTGGCGGTGGGTTGCCAGATCTGCACGGTGCGGTCATTGCAGCCAACGGCCAGATACTTGCCTTGTGGCGACCAAGCTACACTATTTTTTTTGCCTGAACTAGCCGCTCCCTGTGAGAAGATCACACGACCGCTCTGGGCATCGTAGACTAGCACACGATGATCACCACCGCCGGAAGCAAGATAACGACCATCGGGGGACCACGCCACTGTATAGATCTGACTATAATGTTCCTTCAGCGGCTTCTGTCGCGGTGCAGTGGGAGATAAGAAAGAGCTGAGCACACTAATTAGAGAACGCGAGGACTTGCGCTGATCTTTGCATGGATTCCAGATACTTATCAGTTTATCCGCACCAGCGGAAGCGATATGCTTACCATCGGGCGACCAGGCCAGTGCATAGACCTTGTCGCTATGTTCGCGATAGGTAAAGAATGGTTGGTGTGTATGGACAGACCAGACCTGTACTGTGCAATCGTCGCCAGCGGAGGCGATGGATGATCCATCAGGAGACCAAGCGATAGTGCTAACACAGCCATTGTGTTTTGCGTAGGTAAGGAGCAATGCGCCCGTTGCAGGTTGCCAGACGTGCACTGTGCGGTCATCACTGGCGGAAGCGAGACGTGTACTATCAGGCGACCAAGAAAGTGCATTCACACGTGCGAAGTGTCCTTTGTAAGTGAGTAGATGATGGCCGTTGGCTGCATTCCAGATATGGACGGTTTTGTCAAAACTAGCCGAGGCCAAATACTTGCCATCGGGCGACCAGGCAACTGCTGTTACACGGCTCGTGTGGCCATAGCAGGTGTAGAGCATGTTCAATTGTGGTGCTAGCAATGGCTGAGCGACACGTCTGGGCTTTTTAGGTAGCGAGGAGGCGATGACCGATGTTTGGGGCGGCTGATACGCATTGGGTAGCTTACTCAAAGTTGGGCGAGGCGCTCCAATATATGCAGCTGCAATCCGCTGTAGTTCTTGCTTGACTTCATCAGCACTTACTGGACGTTGCTTAATATCGATGCTTACCATACTCATGACTAACTTTTTGAGGTCAGTTAATGTATAGTGGTTCGGCAAGCTCAGCGCTGCAAAATGGAATGGCGAATCAATAGGATCATCGCCGGAAAGTAAGCGGTGCAGTGTTGCTCCAAGGCTATAGATATCGGCCCGTGCCGTCGTTTGTGAGCGGCCATACTGTTCTGGTGCCGCATAGCCTGACGAACCCAGTACCAGAGTATCTCTCACTTTCCCTGGCTTGAAATGACGAGCAATACCAAAATCGATCAAGTAGATATGCCCGCCGGGGATTAACATCACATTGGCGGGCTTGAGATCGCGGAAAATGATCGGCGGTTGGCGCGTATGCAGGTAGTCAAGAACCGAGCAAAGTTGGATCGCAATATCAAGGACATTCTCAATGGGTAATCTTTGTCCGCACAAGCTAGTAACATGGTCCTCTAACGTCTCGCCATCGATGAAATCCATCACCAGATACGAACGACCGCTATCAGTAAATTGATCATAGATACGAGGAAGGTTTGGATGGGTCAATCCGGCTAGCATCATAGCCTCGCGCTTGAAAGCGTCCGTCGCGGCTTGCAGATCCTGACTCTCTAAGGAGTTCTGACTCATCTCTTTAATGGCCACAATACGTTGCCCGAATAAGAGATCACTCGCCTTATAGACAGCTCCGAAGCCGCCGCGTCCTGCATGGCCAAGAATGATATAGCGTTGTTTTAAGATATGCTGCTGGTTGAGCAAACCCGTCTGTGTAGTGTGAAGTTTCAGTGTGCTGTTGTCCAGTGCATGCAAGGACTGTCCACAAGCACGACAGAAGGTCGCCTGTGGGCGATTGGCCGAGCCACAGCGATTACAGAACAGCGGCGACGATTGCGACATGCGACCCTCCTCCAGACATCTGTACTAGCAAAATGAACCCCGCTGTACAGTAGTACAACACGCTCATATTGTCAAGGTAGAATTTCTCAAAAGGTTTTGGGGAATGGAAGGGTTTGGGGACACCCCAAACCCCGCCAGGGAGGCTTCGCCCCCTGGACCCCCAAGCTCTGCAACCTCTCTTGTTTCT
Source organism: Chloroflexota bacterium (assembly GCA_005879655.1). The sequence continues at coordinate 11,276 of VBJK01000246.1, forward strand.
GTACTAGTGCGCAATCCCCAAACCCTTTGGGGAATGGAAGGGTTTGGGGACACCCCAAACCCCGCCAGGGAGGCTTCGCCCCCTGGACCCCCAGCCCTGCAACCTCTCTTGTTTCTGCACTAGGAAAGAAGTCCTCTCTAGCGAAAGGCAGAAGCTTAAGCTACACGCACAAGGATGTAGTGATATAATATTCTTGTCTCTGTACGGGGGAGGAATTTTTGTGTCTCCCGCATATATTGTGCCTTTTATGCTGCGATGAGGGGATTGCTGGTTCTATGGCGAAAAGAATACTGATTATGGATGATGATCCGACGATTGCTGATCTGTTGACTGAAGCATTGGCGGATGAAGGTTATGAAACGTTTATGACGACGCAAAGTCTGCGTTTTTACGATGCGGTCCATGAGCACAAGCCTGATCTCGTGTTGTTAGACCTGATGATGCCGTATCTAGATGGGCGTGATGAGCTGAAGTTAATGGCGATGGGCGTGGATCACAAGATCCCGGTTATTGTAGTAACAGCCTTTCTGGGTGCAATAAACGAAGAAAAAGAGTTTCGTGACGCAGGCGTTGTCCATATTGTCTATAAGCCCTTTGATCTTGACAAGCTTGTTGCGCTTGTGAGAGGAACGATCGGCGAGCCGGAAGGGAAAAGTGCATGACGGCCACCATTCGTGTAGCGCTGGATGCTATGGGAGGCGATTATGCCCCTGCTGAAACTGTGCTTGGAGCGGTACAGGCAGCACGTGACTATCAGATGGGGGTAATACTGGTTGGGGATGAGGCGGCGATCCGTCAGGAGCTGACAAAACACGATGTGCGTGACCTGGATCTCCCTATTATTCATACCACTGAAGCGATCGGCATGGATGAACACCCGGCCAAGGCGGTACGTCTTAAGAAAAATGCTTCGATGACGCTAGCTTTACAGCAGGTCAAGGACGGGGCGGCTTTAGGGGCAGTCTCTGCTGGCAATAGCGGAGCTATGCTAGCGGCCTCGCTCTTCACGCTCAAGCGTCTGCCAGGCGTTGAGCGTCCCGCTTTAGGCGGGGTCTTTCCGACGAGGAATAGCGTCTGCTTGGTCCTTGACATGGGTGCTAATACGGACTGCAAACCAGAATATTTACAACAATTCGCACTCATGGGTGCGATTTACATGGAGCGTATCTTTAACCTGCCTGCTCCCCGTGTTGGGTTGCTCGCCAATGGTGAGGAAGAGACCAAGGGCAATCAGCAGGTTATCGAAACACATCAGCTCTTAAAGGCAACTGCCCCCACCCTGGGTCTGAACTTTATTGGTAATATCGAAGGTCGTGATATTCCCGCTGGTCATGCAGATGTTGTGGTATGCGATGGTTTTGCGGGCAATATCGTGCTTAAACTGAGCGAGGGTCTAGTGGAGACGCTAATCGGTATTATCAAGACCGAAATGTCCAGGACGTTTATCAATAAGTTAGCTGCCGCAGTGTTGCAGCCGGGTTTGCGCCAGGTGTTAAGACGCCTCGACTATGCCGAGTATGGCGGGGTGCCCTTGCTTGGTGTGAATGGTTCGGCTATTGTTGCACATGGTCGCTCGCATGCGAAGGCGATCAAAAATGCTCTGAGGGTCGCTCGTCAGACTGCTGAGACTGGTGTTGCTGACGCTATCGCTGAGGGTGTGGCGAAGCTGAGACAAGAAGAGGGGAAGAAACAGGCGGAAGTGTAAAAGAGTAACATCAAGGAGAACCCTGTGCATGCCATTACCAGAAGCAGAGACCATCACACTACTCAATGCCTCCCCCAAGCTATCGATCTGACGAACTGGATGCTTGCCGATAAACTCAGGCATAAACAGGTCCTTGCGGGGATCATAGAGCCTGGTAGCGCCTTGCAAGTGATATTGCAGCCCCCAGTGCAATTGGGCAATAACGGTGGGATTATCACACTGCTGAACGCTCAAGGTCTGAAGGTGGACGGCGTTGCGTATACGCAAGAGCAGGCTCAACGTGAGGGGTGGACGATCGTTTTTTGATGGTGTGGTGGCGCTATATATTAAGAGGCGAGATCAGGGAAGGCTGTTGGGCCGGTGCCTGATCTCGCCTCCTCTTGTTTTTCATAAGTTCCTTCAGGCCCAGGACCTTCAAGTCGCTCTCCAAATCCTTTTATCAAGAAAACACAATCCATCTGCCCACCAATACCCGACAAACCATACATGCATTGTCTTATAGAAATATGCTATACTTGAACACAGGTTGTTCGAGTATAAGTGAGGTCATGCCCACAAATGGAGAGACAGGAAAAACCTACCAAGCCAGTTCCCTTGTTTCTTTCCTACGCCTACGAAGACGAGCTACTACTGCGAGAACTGGAAAAACATCTGCACCTGCTCAAGCAGCTAGGGCTTATCACTCTCTGGCATCGTCGGCAGATCGTTGCTGGCACTGACTGGGCTATGGTCATTGACGAGCATCTTGAGCAAGCAGCGCTCATCCTGCTGCTCATTAGTCCCGACTACTTAGCTTCCACATACAGTCGTGACGAGATGCAACGTGCGCTCGAACTCCATGAGCAAAAGAGAGCATGGGTACTTCCTATACTGCTACGTCAGGTTGACTTGCAAGGGACAGATCTCAGCAAACTCAAGCCTCTTCCGACGAACGAAAAACCGATTATGAAGTGGTCCAAGCGCGACGAGGCTTTTTGTGATATCACCCGGAGTCTTCGTCAGATTATCGCTGGACTGAGCGTTTCCTCTCATACTGGCCTGCTTGCCTCGCAGCAATCCCCAAGCGGATCAGGAAGCAGAGATGATCACGTGAAAGTTCCCCTAGTGAACACAAGCTGGCCTCATGCAGAATATGACCAGACAGAATTGCCACTCCCTGCAAACGTTTTTTGCTTTA
>VBJK01000471.1 GCA_005879655.1 Chloroflexota bacterium
CGCTGGTCTGTTTAGTCTGGAAGATGGCCTCAAACTGATTACGGCTCGCGCTCGCCTCATGCAAGCGCTGCCAGAGCATGGTGCAATGGCAGTGATCTTTGCAGCACCAGAACATATTCAACCCTTTGTAAAACTCTACGAGCAACATGTATCTATTGCTGCGTTGAATGGACCGCAAAATACCGTCATCTCTGGGCAAGAAGAGTTTGTCCGTCTGATTGTGCAACGCCTACAGCGGTTCGCGGAAGTCTTGACCCTTAGAAGAGAGGGAGAACCACAGAACCAAAGGTCGGCCAAGGGTTCAATCTTTTTGCGAACCGCTGTAGAGACCGAAAGAATTGCAGCGGGGGTTATCCAAACTGAAAGCGTAGTACTACCTATTTCGCAAGCCTCTCATTGTCCTCTGGTAGATCCAATGCTCGATGCATTTGAGTTGATAGCTCGCGAGGTGACCTTTCTCCCCTTGCAGATTCCCCTAGTCTGCAATCTGACCGGGCAACTGCTAGGCGCTGGAGAAACCTTGGATGCAAACTACTGGCGTTGCCATACACGAGAACCAGTCCAATTTGCCACCAGCATCCAGACACTTGCAGCCAACGGCTATGAACTCTTCTTGGAAGTTGGGCCGACTCCGGTGCTCTCAAAGATGGGAAGACGCTGTCAGCCAGCGAAGAATGCGACCTGGCTCTCTTCGCTGCATCAGGATTATGATGACTGGCACATGCTGCTGCAATGTATTGCCAGTCTCTACTGCAAAGGGTGCAACTTGAACTGGTCTAGCATCGACTGTGGTGGGATACACCACACGATCGCCTTGCCAACCTATCCTTTTGAGCGAGAACGTTGCTGGTTTGAGAGCAAAGAAATGGATGGTGACGTAGGGAGGATGGGAGGCGTGGGCGCGGGGGTTCCCACAAACGCGAGAGTGCCCATAGGCGAGGCAAGCTCGCCTACATACCCCACAACGCCTACGTTACCCCCTGCCTCCCCCCTGACCACTTACATACAAGCACAGATAGCTCATATTCTGCATCAGCCGGTACAGAGACTTGAGTGCGAACAGCCCTTAACATCCCTCGGCTTCGACTCGCTTATGGCCATTGAGCTGAAAAACTGCCTGGAGCTTGATCTACAGATACACATCCCCATTGGTACTCTTCTCCAAGGGCCAAGCATTGCACAATTGGTGAATCAGCTTCTAGCTCTAGTTCCTGTCAGAAATGACGGAAGAAGAACAAGCGCAACTTGTTCTTCAGTCATTCTTAATGGCGAGCTTGCCTCGCCTATGTGTCCCCTCTCCCATAACCAGAAGGCCCTCTGGTTTCTCTCTCGCCTGGAGCCAGAGAGTGCCGCCTATAATGTGCTGTATTCAGCTCGCATCCAGCAACATCTAGATGTTGCCACCCTCCAACGTGTGCTGCGCAAATTGGCGGATCGTTATCCCGTTTTGACATCAACATACACGCTGCACAATGGCGAGCCAGTACAACAAACCCTGCCAAACCGGACTATTTCTTTAGAAGAGATAGATGCCACATCCGTGAGTTTGGACGATCTCAAGTTATGGCTTCAAGAAGAGAGCAATCGACCCATTGATCTGACAAAGGGGCCAGTTTTTCGCCTCAAGCTCTATCGACGTGCGGATGACGATTATGTCCTTGGCTTTATTGTTCATCATATCGCAGTGGACTTCCGATCGTTAGAGATCCTACTTGAGGAACTTGCTCAGCTCTATGCCGTTGACAAAATGGGCATGGCAGAGCCGTCGAAACAGAGTTATGTACCATTGGGACAAGCTCTACGGCCACAGCCAGATTTTCAGAATGTTGACTATGTACGTTGGCAACAAGCCATGCTGCAAAGCGAGGAGGGTGAACGGCATTGGCAGTACTGGCAGAGTGAATTGGATGGTGAATTGCCTGTACTTAACCTGCCCACTGATCGACCGCGACCAGCAGTTCAAACCTACAAGGGGGCCTCACATAGTGTCTCATTCAACACGGATCTCGTAACAAAATTGCGTATCCTCGCTAACGAAGAGAAGGTCACGCTCTTTACGCTGATGCTCACCGCCTATCAGGTTCTTTTGCACCGCTATACTCATCAAGACGACCTGCTGGTTGGAACGCCTGCCCTTGGTCGTACACGCTCAGAGTGGGGGCGCATCGTAAGCTATCTTGCCAATCCCGTCATACTGCGCAGCAAACTTGGACCCAATCCCACATTTAAAGAACTCCTCCACCAGACACAACGTACTGTTCTCTCAGCGCTCGAACACCAAGACTTCCCCTTCCCCCTCTTGGTCGAACGCTTACAACCGCACCGTGACCCGAGCTTCTCTCCCATCTCCCAGACACACTTTATCTGGGATCGAACACGTACACACATTGGAAGAGATCTCACCCACTCCAAGATCCCAGTTCCTACTCTGTCCTTACAACATTTTATCTACGGACAACAAGGGATCCCCTTTGACCGATACTGCTACTATTGCTCGCATGGCAGAGCACTTCCTGACAGCACTTGACTCTATTGCCGACAATCCAGACCAGTATGTACGAGAAATACCGCTCCTTTCCATATCTGACTACCGTATCCTAGCACAAGGCAAAGGACCAACAATTGCACGGAATACGCATCAGATAGACAAGACCGTAGAGACTATGCCCTGCCCCTATCCGCCACCACAGGATAAGTGTATCCACCAGACTTTCGAACAACAGGTTACACACCGAGGACCTGACGCCGTGGCCTTAGCATTCGGAGAGGAGCAGGCCTTGACCTACACAGAACTCAATCGACGTGCCAACCTGCTAGCGCATCACCTACGGCAACTTTCGGTTGGTCCTGAAGTGCTCGTGGCCATCTGCATGGAGCGCTCCATGCAGATGGTCGTGGGGCTGCTGGCCATCCTGAAAGCAGGAGGTGCCTACCTGCCGTTAGATCCAAACTATCCACGTGAGCGTTTAGCTTTCATGGTACAGGAGGCCCAAGTGGAGTTGCTGCTCACCCAACACCATCTCCATGCCCTATGGGACCAGCCCGCAGGGAACATTTCCTCATCTCATGTACGTGTAATATGTCTAGACTGCGATTGGATCAACCTCACCTCTGGAGCAAACCCACTTGTGGTACAAGGTACAGAGGCTACAGCAACAGCGCCAGATGTAACGATTACCGATCAGAATCTCGCTTATGTGATTTACACATCCGGCTCCACTGGTCAGCCCAAGGGCGTAATGGTAACGCATGGCAATGTGAACCACTCTGTTCACGCCCTGACCTCTACCCTACACATTACAGCGCAGGATACCTATTTGCATACCGCATCTTTCTCCTTTTCCTCTTCAGTACGCCAACTTCTTGTACCGCTATCTCAAGGAGCAACAGTAGTATTAGCATCACATGGACAGATAAGTGATCCTCTCCAGCTGTTTACCTTGATCCAACAACGACAGATCAGCGTGCTTGACCTCGTACCCTCCTACTGGCATAGTTGTGTGCAAGCACTCCTCAGTTTGGAATGCACTGCACGTGAGAAACTGCTTGAGAATAAGGTTCGCTTGCTTGTCACAGCAAGCGAGACTCTCCCTCCCCTCCTCCCTCGGCAGTGGAAAATTGTGACACAAGGCACATCAGCTACACCAGCAACTTTGATCAATATGTTTGGGCAGACAGAGACGACAGGGATTGTTGCGACATACCCACTCGCACCCTCTGTCACCAGCGAGCAAGCCCCGCAGGAGGCCAGTGTACCTATTGGTTGTCCCATTGTTAGTTGTCAACTGTACCTGCTGGATGCTTCTTTCCAGCCAGTTCCTATTGGTGTGTGGGGAGAAATATATGTAGGGGGACCTGACTTGGCTCGATGCTATCTGGGGAGACCTGAGTTAACAGCGGAGCGCTTTGTGCCCCATCCGTTTGTAGGAGCAACACCTTGCGCCTGCCATAATCTGCAGGCTTTATCTGGGTCGCCACGATCTACAAGTCAAGGTTCGCGGCCATCGCGTTGAGTTAGGAGAGATCGAGGCAGCACTAGGAACACATCCTGCCATCCAGGAAGCTGTGGTGCTGGCACGAAAAGATGGGTCAGCAGAGAAGCATTTGGCATCAACAGCGACGCAATTAGTGGCCTATCTGGTTGCAAGGCAGGGACAGCCTATGGCTCAAGGTACACGGGCTATAAGCTCCGATCTGCGCTCCTACCTGCAAGACCATCTTCCCTCTTACATGATCCCTTCGATCTATGTCTTCCTAGATACCTGGCCATTGACCCTTCATGGCAAAGTGGATCGGCGGGCGTTACCAGTGCCCAATGGGGAACCGAGTGATGAGAAGGATGAGCAAGAGGGAGGTGAAACGCAGATCGGGGAACTGGTGAAGGAACTGTGGTGTAAGGTTCTGGGTCGCACACAGGTAGGGAACCACGACAATTTCTTCGCGTTGGGAGGGCACTCGTTACTAGTAATACAACTCATTGCACTGGTAAGAGCTATCCTGGGAGTGGAGATAGCAGTGAGAGCAGTGTTTGAAGCCCCAACTGTAGCAGGATTTGCGCAACGGGTAGAGCAGGCCTTGCTCATAGACGCAGGGATACAAGTGCCACCACTAGTAATCACGGAGCGTCCAGAAATAATCCCGCTCTCTTTCGCCCAGCAACGACTCTGGTTCTTAGATCAATTGGAGCAAGATCTTACTGCGTATCTGGGCAAGAGTGCACTGAGAGTAGAGGGAAGGCTAGATGTATGTAACTTAGACCTCAGCTTGCAAGAACTGATCCATAGGCACGAGAGCTTGCGTACTACTTTTCCAGTAAGTCCCCTCTTGAGTCAACCAGTACAGATGATTCATCCTGTAAGCGAAAGGGGACAAGCTCCAACCCTACGGGTGATCGACCTGCAAAGGCTCTTGCCAGAACAGAGAGAGGAAGAGGAGCAACGGCTGATCAGACAGGAGGGGCAACGTCCCTGTGACCTAGCCACAGGTCCGCTGCTACGGACCTACCTGCTTCGACAGGAGATACAAACGCATGTGCTGTTGCTCACACTGCATCATATCATCATCGATGCCTGGTCCAACGAGGTGCTGCTGCGAGAGCTGGGTATCCTATACAGTGCGTTTGTATCAGGACAGCCTTCTCCATTAGCTCCGCTGCCTGTTCAATATGCCGACTACGCGCTCTGGCAACGCCAATGGTTTTCGGTGCAAGACTCCTATCTGCAATCCCAATTGATCTATTGGAGAAAGCAACTGCAGGATCTGTCGCATCTGGCATTGCCGACTGACTATCCCCGACCAGCAGTGCAGACATATCGAGGAGCCATCCAAGAGCATTGGTTGCCGGAAGTGTTGTCCACGCAACTATTGGCTTTGAGCCAGCAAGAAAACGTGACCTTGTTTATGACTGGCCTGGCCGCTTTCCAGGTATTGCTGGCTCGCTATACTGGCCAGAGCGACATTTGTGTTGCCTGCCCCGTTGCCAATCGCAGACAAGCCGAGGTAGAAGGCGTGGTAGGCTTCTTTGTGAACGCGTTAGTGTTACGTACCAATTTGGGAGGAGATCCCACCTTTGGAGAGATACTGCGCAGAGTACGCGAAGTCTGTCTTGCGGCCTATGCGCACCAAGATATCCCCTTTGAGAAAGTGGTTGAGGAATTAGAACCGGAGCGAGACCTGAGCCGTTCCCCCCTCTTCCAAGTTATGTTTGTCCTGCAGAAGACCCCTGTAGGAGTGGGCCAGACTACTCTTTCCCTAGAGGCGGGCCAAGCAAGCGTGAAGATCAACGAGCTTACCTTGGAGCGCACAACAAGCAAATTCGATCTAACCCTCTTCGTAATAGAGACAGGACAAGGATTATGTTGTCAACTCGAATACCGTACAGACCTGTTCGAGGCCAAAACCATCACCCGCCCGCTCGCCAACTTCCAGACTATGCTCGAAGGTA
>VBJK01000083.1 GCA_005879655.1 Chloroflexota bacterium
CATCCAGAATTAGTCCCAAAGATCATTCAAGCACTACAAACCACATTAGATAGTTATTACAGCCTAAAAAGGCTCAGTGAGGGTGAAAGATAGAATGAGTATAGATTTCAGGCAACAAAAAGCCGTTGGTACTGCTCATAAACTAGTAATCAGATCCCTAACTTTCGCAACAACATTTCAACAAAATAAGCTCATCGGAGCTGGCACACCAACAACAGCCAAAATATCCACACAAATAGGAGCACCAGTCCTTTCTCAGAAAATAGGTATAGATGAAGTCAGCGACGACGAGTTTATGGCCTTGCTTCTAGAAGAAGAACCACGCTATAATACCCTCTATCAAAAATTAGCTAAAATCTAGCTTGGGAGAGGGAATGGTACGCTTTCTTACTGAGAGTAGTATTATTAAAGCCCATGATTACTTAGTAAAAAAGTACGGCGGTTCACTTGCTATACGTGAGAGATCATTACTCAATTTAGCCATCAGTCAACCAAAATTAGAATATCACCTTTTGAATGCTGGCCTATGTGAACTCGCCGCTGCCTATGGGTACCACATAAGTGAAAACCAACCATTTGTTGATGGAAACAAAAGAACAGCACATGCAGCTATGGACAAATTTCTCAAATTCAATGGATTAGAGATTATAGCTACAGATGGAGAAGTTATAGAAATTTTAATTGCAGTGGGAACTAAGAAAATAACTAAGTAAGACTTAGCAAATTGGTTGAAAAAAGTTACAAGACCAATCTCACCGAGAAATCAGGACTCCAATGAGGCAGAAGAGGCATTATTGGCACTGGCACAAAACGATCCAGCCAATTCTGCATCTTAACGTTTCCTCGCTTCCATGATGAGCGACCTGCCAGCAGTGGTTTAGCGCAAACATATTGCCAATACACTGCTCAGTTCACCTCTGAGGCTCTCCATCCTTTGGGGGGAGTTCCCCCCCAGGGCACCCACAAGGGATGCCGCGACAGGGGTACGGACCGGCCTGCGGGGTGTCATCGTACCATTGTAGGGGCATCCCTTGTGGGTGCCCTGGGGGGGGGAGGGGGGAGTTCCCCCCAAAGGATGGAGAGCCTCCTCCGAAGGGAAAGCTCGCTTGACATACTTAGGCAGATTGAGGTCCAGGGCTTTATTGATGGCAAGGGTTGGTTCTCTCCAATTATCGTGATACTCTATATGAGTATCGTCGTACTTGTAGCTAAGAACCGGGGGGAATTGTTATGTTCGCATTTGGTATTGAACACGAGGTGGCCTTTCTTAATCGAGCGGGTCAGTTTGCTGATTTCGTCTCAACTTCATTCGCCGAGTTTGATAGCATCGTCGCGGACCTGCCCTTATATGCAACAGATTATCCCCAGTTGCGTATTGGCGATGCGGGCATTAAACGAAAACGCTGGTATATCGAAGGTTATGAACGGTTTAATCATGCTGGTCAGGTCATAGATTGTCCCCCAAAGGGCATTGAGATCCGCACGACTGTACATAATACGATCCGGGGGGCCATAGACGAACTCCATACGAGTTTTCGACTTTTGCGTGAGAAGGCGATGCAGGCAGGCTTTACGCCAGTACTGACCAGCTTTCATCCCTACTGCACGGAATTTGTGCCTGATCCACCTCTCAATGCATACGAAGAAAAACGTCGGCACAACTCGCCGGAGAAACGGACTGCTTTTATTCCACTGCTGACCTACGGCCCAGATTTAAATCTTTCCTGCCAAGGATTAGACAGCAATGCCCTCATAGAGATCGCTCGCAAGCTTACATACTATAGCCCTTATATTATCCCATTTAGTTATAGCTCACCATTTTTCCGAGGTGATCTGTGGGAAGGGTTATCAATCAGAACGGTTATGCGTACAGGACGCAGGCCAGTTGCTCTAGTCTTTCTCGCCGATCGTGCGGACCTTTTGCATAGTGATCCCTCGCTGACAAAACTAGCACGGCTCCCCGCAGAAGTCGGCAGGATTGAGTTTAAAGCGTGTGACAGTTGCGATGACTTTGCCATCTACGCCGGTCTGCTCGCCTTGCTCAAAGGCTTGATACTCGATACGACCCTCACCGGTCGGGCAACGGTACCAGATGCCGACTTCCATCAGGTATCGGCACGCCAGGGATTCGCGCATGATGATATTGCCGCTGGCGCACTCACTGTACTACAGGCCGCACAGCACGCTCTGGGCACTGATGAAGATACACAATTCCTCGCGCCTCTTGCGGCTATGCTGCACCAACGTGTGACCCCTGCACATAACATAGTTGCAACATTTCAGGCTACAGGCTCAATTGAGGCAACTCTGTGTCAGAGCTATCGCTCTTACAAGCCATAAATTACGCTTGATCTTGGCGTGTTCGCCACCCTTTCTTGTGCTTGTCTCCTGCTGGCTGATCAAAACGCAGCTCTCCGGTACGGCGGATACGTGGGATGAGTATGTCTCGCTGCTCCTCGGACGTATAGCCGCGATACTTGCGGATCGTACGTAGCTGTTGCCTGCGCTCCTTGACCTCTTTAAATTCAATGGAGAGACGGCGATATACTTCTTCCCATTGGTTCAATACTTCTGCACGGTCGTGCTTCTGGATAATTGTGAGGCTTTCCTCCCCCATCCTTTGACGTAACTCTTGGTCCCCGACCAGTCTATCAATCGCATGGGCCAGTTCGTCAGCGTTGCCTGCTTGGAAGAGGAAGCCATTTTTCTCATGATGCGCCAATTCAGGTAGCGCGTAAGAATTAGCGGCGATCACTGGCAAACCACAAGCCATAGCCTCCATAGTAGCGAGGCTTTGCAGGTCCGCTTCAGATGGAATGGTGAAGAGGTCTGAGCAACGACGTAGGGGCAACAGATCGGCATCTCGCACATAGCCGAGAAAGCTGACACGATCATTGATGCCTAAGCGTTCAGCCTGAGCGCGTAGCTCCGGCTCAGCTGGACCAGTCCCGACCAGGGCGATATGCGTATTACTCTTGAGCTTTGGTACCGCATCCAACAAGACATCGACAGGTTTCTCATCAAACAGACGGTTGACGTGCAACGCCAGAGGCCGATCGAGCGGCAAATTGAAGCGTTGACGAATGTGGGGATCAGCCGGACCCGGCGTGAACCTTTTTAAATCTATACCGTTAGAAATGACGCGGGCAGGCGCGTGTAAGCCGTGCTCATAAAGCAGGTTCAGGGCAGTCTGCGTCGGTGCAGTGACGTAATCACAGCGATTATAGAAATGGACGAGATAGGTGTATGAGACATTGCTAAAGTGTTTACCAATCAGCGGGTCTGAGGTGAGAGAACGGCTCATGTTGATCGGTAGATAGTGGTTAGTTGCAATAACCGGCTTGCGTAAGCCACCCGCTAATAACTGCGCAATATTGCCCAGGACGACCATGCGCAGATCCTCGTACGCAGGAAACTCAAAGGAAGAGAAACGATAGACGCGCACTTTGTTCTCAAGGCGGCGTACATCGCGTGGCCCATAGCTGGGTGCGGCAACCCATACTTGATGGCCACGATTGGCAAAATCTGTTGCAAGACTACGAGTCACCGTTGGAACACCGCCCACCATTGGCGGATATTGGTCTGTTACAATCATGATGCGCATCGTTTATCGCTATCTCCCATCTCAAACTCCCTCTTGCGTCATTGCATCTCCTTAAAGGATGTGGGAGTTAGAGTCTCGGCTGTACCAGCATGTCTCTGGCGCAATGAATTGCGCAACTACGGATGTTTTCTCTTTGCGCGCAAGAATACTAACAGATCATCCGTTGCCATAGTATTGAGTACATCGCTAGAGCGCAACCATCCCTTGCGAGCGACTCCTATACCATAACGCATATCATCCAATCCTGCAAGGTTATGGGCATCTGGGTCAATGGGGATCTTGATACCCTTGTCTCTGGCCTTACGCACCAGCCGCCAGTCGAGATCGAGCCGTTGCGGGTTGGCATTAATCTCGATGCAGACGCCATGGGCAGCAGCAGCCTCGATGACGGCCTCCATGTCCAGTGTGTAGCCCGCTCTGCCTAGCAGAATACGCCCGGTGCTATGGCCAAGTATCGTCACATAGGGGTTGCTGATCGCTTTGAGCATGCGTTGCGTTTGTTCTTCTGCTGGCAGATTGAAGTTACTGTGAATGGAGGCCACGACAAAATCTAGTTGTGCAAGAATCTGGTCATCGTAATCCAGCGCGCCATCGCGTAAAATGTCGCATTCCGTCCCCTTGAGAATGAGCAGTTGTCCCGCGAACTCTTCGTTCAAGCGCGCTATCTCTTCCCATTGGCGGCGCAGAGTGTCTTCAGATAAGCCGCCAGCGTATGATGCGACCTTACTGTGATCGGTGATGCCAAGATAGGAAAAACCTCGTGCAATGCACGCTTCGGCCATCTCGCGCAGGGTGTTTTGTCCATCGCTCCAAGTGGTATGTACGTGCAAGACGCCGCGTAGATCGCTCTGCTGTACCAATGTTGGCAATGTATGCTGAATGGCGGCCTCAATCTCGCCCATGTCTTCGCGTAGCTCTGGCTCGATGTAGTCCATATCCAGCACGGCATAGATATCCGCTTCAGTCTGGCAAGGGATCAGTTCTTCTTTGCCGCCGCTGATCTTGCAGATTCCATAGTCGTTGATCGTCATATTCATGCTGAGGGCACGACGGCGCAGCGGGATATGGTGCTCGCGCGAGCCAGTAAAGTGGTGCAGTGTGCCGGGAAATTGACTATCGCCGACGAGCCGCAGATCCATAGCGATCCCGCTACTCAAGATCACGCTGGATTTTGTGGGGCCTTTGCCAGTGATCGTCTGGACGGATGGCTGGCTGGTGAAAAAGTCCATGATCGCGCAACGTGCCTCGCTACTAGCATCATCGGCAAGGCTGACCACCATATCGATATCCTTGACCGTCTCACGTTTACGGCGCAAGCTGCCCGCAACCTCCAAGCGCACGATCTGGGGCAATGTCGCCAGTGCGCTATACATATGTTCCGCTTCTTGCTCAGCGACGGCGTAGAGATAGCGATCAGCGTACTGCGTCAGGAAGGCGAGTCCTTGTAGAATCTTGTCCTGCGTCTTCTTACCAAAGCCGGGCAGGTGAGCCACGCGGTCGTCTTTACAAGCCTGTTCAAGTTCGGCTATGCTCGTAATGTGGAGTTGACCATGGATAGCAGTAATTTTCTTTGGACCAAGACCAGGGATACGTAACATCTCCAATTTAATGGCTGGCGTGTTGGCGCGTAACTCTGCAAGAAAAGCCATCTGCCCGGTCTGCACTATCTCTTCAATGCGTTTGATCAGCGTTGAACCCAGGCCGGGCGTGCCCTTCAGTTTTCCCTCTTTTGTCAATTGCACGATATCGCCATCGAGGGAACTGATCGTACGGGCCGCGTTTTCGTACGCGCGCACCTCAAAGACACTACTGCCTTCCTTCAAGGTGAGCAACGTAGCAGTTTCTTCCAACATAGTAGCTATTTGCTTTTTATCCATGACATTCCCCCACACTCAGCCGCCAAGGCATCCACAAGGCATGCCCATAGGCATGCGCGTTAAGCAGAGGTTTGCCTCTGCACTCCCTTGTTCTTGCCACCTCCGGCGGCAGCAGGGAAGAAAAGGGATATTTGGGGACACCCCAAACCCCGCCAGGGGGGCGAAGCCCCTGGACCCCCGCTTAGCGCGCATGCCTAGGGGCATCCCTTATGGGTGCCCAATATGCATCAACCTAACGCTTGACAGCAGGATCGCAAAGGGCTGCAAGCCCTTTGACGGGGTTTGGGGTGTCCCCAAATACCTCTTTTCTTCGCCGCCGCAGGCGGCGAGAGGAGTGAAAGGGAGAGCTTGGGGACACCCCAAACCCCGAAAGGCGGGACGAAGCCCCTGGACCCCCGGCTTAGGTTGATGCGTATTAGGCACCCATAAGGGGTGCCCTGGCGGCTGAGCAACTATACTAGACTGATGTCATACCAGATCAAAAAATTCAGGTGATTGAGCAACCACCTCAAAGGGATTGCGTCCCTTCAGATCACGGTTGAGATAGCGTTTGCAATCGAAATGTACTAATAGCCAGCAATACATGGGATCTGAGATAAACACGGCATCCCAGGGTTTCTCGCCACTATTATCTAGTACACGGTTGCAGACGAAACAACGTGCCAGACCAGCGGCAACAGCTCTGTCAAACCAGCTCAGTACGAACTGGTGCAGGTCGTCCAACGTCATCATCTCCAGGCAATCAACTGGATAACCGAATAAGACCGGGTCGGGACATTCGCGAAAATCATGACTAGCACGGCTGAGTGCGACCACAGGCGTTTTGACGGTAACTTTGATCTCGTCATCTGCTACGCCTTCCGGCGAAGAGAGAACACTGGTTAACAGTAGCCCTTCGTGGGCAAACCATTCTATTAGCTCTGTGCGCATACCGTATTTTACAACATGCGAGGACGCCCCTTCCCACTAGCAAGCAGGACAACCACCCCCTGGCCTCACCTCTTGACAGATCTCGCCAGCGCCTGTTACAGTACCAATAGTTCTGCTCTACCCTCTTTAAAGGGAGAGCTTATTTTATGCGCGAGCAAGGGACAGGAGACGAACGTGACGAAAGATCTTACCACAACACAAACCCATGTGTCTAAACATCCCAAGACACCACGCCATCCGCGCCCGCGCATTCTCCAGCGTCTCCTGTTCTACTTAGGCATCTTTGGACCAGGGCTGATCGCCGCCAACGCGGGCAACGATCCGGGCGGCATTGCCACGTATAGCACCATGGGGTCTCAGTTCGGCTACTCCATGCTATGGGTAATGCCTATTCTAGTAGTAGGCGTTGCGATAGTGCAAGAGATGTGTGCACGCATGGGTGCAATGACGGGCAAAGGACTCTCCGACCTGATTCGAGAAAATTTTCCGTTGCGTCTCACCGTCTTTGTCATGTTCATCTTCCTGCTCGCCAATGGGGGAGTAGTGATCTCAGAATTTATTGGCATCGCTGCTGCACTTAACTTCTTCGGGGTTCCCTCCTGGATTGGTGCTCCCTTGGGTGGCTTGCTCATCTGGTGGCTGGTTGTGCGAGGATCATACAAACGCGTTGAAAAGGTCTTTCTAGCAGTGACGCTTGTCTTTTTTGCTTATGTCTTCTCCGCCTTTCTCGCCAGACCTAATTGGGGTCAGGTGCTCGCTGGCACGGTCATTCCCACCGTCCAGCTGAAAGGGGCCTATATCCTGACACTCGTTGCTGCTGTAGGTACGACGATTAGTCCCTACATGCAGCTCTATGTACAAAGTGCCGTTGCTGAGCGCGGTGTGCAGATAAGCGAATACAAGTATGAGCGGCTGGAAGTGTATGTAGGCTCGCTCTTCTCCGTCACTATTGCCGCTTTTATTCTTATATCGACCGCAGCAACCATCTTCGTGCACAGCGGGGGCAAGGGCATGCCCATTGGTTCTGCGGCACAAGCGGCTCAGGCTCTCGCACCCTTCCTGGGCGTCTTTGCCAGTCAGGCGTTTGCCATTGGCTTACTGGGGGCAGCACTGCTGGCAGCTGGTATCTTGCCACTCTCAACGAGCTATTCGCTGGCTGAAGCGTTCGGCTTTGAGCGCGGCGTGAGCAGGACGTGGAAAGAGGCTCCCTTCTTCTGGGGACTGTTTACCCTCTTGATCCTCATTGGCGTTGTGATTGCCATGCTGCCAGACCTGCCCGTCATTCAGATTCTGCTCAATCTCTATCTGCTCAATGGCCTCTTGCTTCCCATTGTGCTGTTTACCATTTTGTATCTGGTGAACCAGAAACGGTTGATGGGCCGCTATACCAATGGCCTGCTCTACAATGTGATTGCATATACGCTGGCGGTGATTGTGAGTCTGCTGGCACTGCTCTATCTCGTTACGCAAGTGCTGTCATTATTTGGTATTCAGCTTTTTGGATGAAAGCCACCCCAGGCTACCCTTGCGCTTTCAGCGCCGCTTTTGCCTTTTGCCACAGCTCGCCCCATTCCTGAGAACTATACGCAGCAAGTTCGCGTCCCTGCTGGCGTGCCGTATCCTCCATAAATTGGAAACGTCGGCGAAATTTGCGGTTGGCATGACGTAGCGCTTCCTCCGCATCGACCTTGTGCCAGTGAGCTATTTTAGCGACCATAAAGAGAATATCACCGACCTCTTCATGCTGCTCTTCTGGCGTCTGTGCTTGCCGCAACTCCTGTAGCTCTTCCTCCAACTTTTCGTAAACGCGCTCCATCGTGCTATACTCAAAGCCCACTTTGACGGCACGTTTCTGGTATTCCTGTGCGATCATCAGCGCGGGCAATGGGAGAGGCACACCATCGAAAATGCTCTCAGGCTGGCTCTCTGCACCGGCCTGAGCCTTCTCCTGACGCTTGATCGCCTCCCAATTCTGCACAACCTGGCTTGCGCCACTCACTTCGACATTGCCAAAGATATGGGGGTGGCGACGAATGAGTTTAGCATTCACATGCTCATAGACATCATTAATGATGAAATCGCCATCCTGGCGTGCAATTTCCGCATGCAGGTAAACTTGGAGCAAGAGATCGCCAAGTTCCTCCGCTAGTTGCTCCATATCGTTCTCCTCCAGTGCCTCCACAACCTCATACGTTTCCTCGATCACGAAGCGAATAAGGCTCTGATGTGTCTGTTCACGGTCCCAGGGACAGCCGTCAGGCTCACGGCGCAGGCGCATCGTGATGTAGCGCAACGTTTCGGGTAGCCGCAATGCCGCCAGCTCGTCAACGGGGGGCACATAGAGCGTGCTGAGGTGATTGGCGAAGGTATTGCGATCAAGCTCGTAGAGTGGCATCTCAATAACCGCCTCGTCATTATTGACGCCAGCCGCGCGTACCAGCTTGATTGGCCACTCATCGGGATAACATTCGCTCAATGCGAGCTTGACTGAGCTGGCGAGACGGCGATTATAGACCTGCGTGACCAGCAGTGGTGTGGTCGGCATGATCTTGCCCGCTATTTCATCGCTTTGCAGGGTTGCCAGATTCGTAGCGTCCACAATCTGCATATTCGCGTCGAATGGATCGAGTTCGAGCAGGCTACAGACCGGTTCCAGAAACGAGAGACCGGCAACGATTGCGGTACTCAATCCGTGTTCGCGTGCCATGTGCAATATAAGCTGTACGGATGCTTCGCCAATCATAGGGTGTCCTGGTACGGCATAGATGAGTGGCTGCTGCGTTGCCCGCTCATAAATAGCCTGTGCGATCCGTTGATAAAGCGTGCCCCAATCCTCGGACTCGTCATAAAGATGGTCGAGTGACTCAATCTGCAAATCTGGTAGCGCCTGTCTGAGTGGTTCGACCATGGGGTGGATGAGTGTACGGAAGTAGACGGTATGTTGCTGCTGTGCGGCCTGTGTAAGCAGGGTGTATGCTTGTAGGGTGAGATCGTTGATGTTGCCTGGGCCGAGGCCCAGGATGGTGATGGCAGCGGTTGGTTGTGTGGTGGTCATGAGTGAGAAAAAGTCCTCCCGGCTTTATTCCTTGAAGTCAAAGATCAAAAACAGGTGATGCAGAGAAATCGCACTGTTATCAGTCCATCGTTTATGACAAGAACAATAAATATTGCTAAATTCCCTTACAGGGATTGTTGGCTTTAAATGGTCTGCATTAGCTAGATGGTGGCTGGTTTAGTTGGCTCAATGGACTGTCCCTATTTCTCTTCTTGAGTTGTCTAACAGCTCAAGAATAAAACTATCAGCATCAGCACGTGCCTGCGATTGGGTCCAAAACCGGCATTCGCTAGGACGAACGAAATATAACCAGGGACCATCATAAATACGAACATGTCGGCGCATATACAGTGTTGAAGCTCGCTGTTCAAGCAACAACTTATCTAAGCGTTGTAGGGTTCTACGGAGGGTCAGGGTACCCTCAACAAGTTGGACACCTTGAGCCTTGGACGTGCTCACTAGCTCAAAACCGACAGCGCTGAGCGGCAGACCATCGCGAAAAATTACCGCATTTAAGGTCTGGTCTTGATATTGCAGTAGTGTTCGTGCAGACTCGACAAAGACTTCCGAATATGCTCTTAACATATGAACATCAGGTGGCCTGACAGCTTTAGCTTTGGCATCATTGAGCTTACGATACTTCCTCTTCATCCAGCAAAAGTATGCTATCTCATAGTCCACTACATCTTTTACTAACTGCCTGTCCGCTCCGGTCAAATCATACACGTCAAAGATCAAACTCGCAATAGCTATCTCATGAACTTTAATCAACGACTCAACATTCGTAAGAGCCGTGTTTTCTTGCTCATTAAGCAGTGCAATGATCTCATCAACATGCTTTACAACCTCTTGAAAGCGAGGGTCATCTTCATGAGGTATAAGAAAGGGCATATCTCTATACTCATCATGGATAATCGTACCCCTTTCAACAGCCCAGGAAGTCGAGGTTAAAAAATGATAATAGCGAACTAAGGGTGAATTTATATAAGCTACCAGCCACTTTAAAAGATTTTCTTGTCCCTGTTTTCCTATAATCCCTGTGATTTTATCACGATATGCAAGAAAACCATTCTTTACAAAAGCGGCTTTGCAGTAACTTCTATGAATTAAGGCTAAGGGACCTAGAAATATTTCAGGCTCACGAGGACGCTCAAAGGAATGCTCTGACACCAATCCGTAAGTTTTCACTGCATATGGTGCAAAAGTATTCGTGTCCAAAAGTGGCTTTTTGTAAAGCCAGTCTGCTTTGTCGCTTTTGTTGCCTAGCATAAACCCTTCACGTATTTTTAGGTTATGTTCTGTTTGTTCTAGCATTCTGAGTGTTGGCAATGATTGCAAGCGCTGTATTAAGAGGGCATCACGTCTAGTACCCCAAGATGCAACCTTCCAGAGCACAGGGCTAGCTAGCAGCTCCTCTCGATCCAAATATTTAATTTCCATAGCGTCTAAAATTATTGATCCTAAGCGCTGAGAAAGTGCCGAGGGTTTGGGCACAGCATACACAAGCTTATTCTGCTCTAAAGATGAACTTGGTTGATAAAATAAAGCGACAACTGGGCTTAGTGAGTCTGGAAAGAGTTCATAAACCAGTGCAGAAAAATTAACCACTGCCCGCACATGATATTCCTCAAAAAACCTTTGCCTGAATGCTTCATGGGTATTACTTGTCACCAGAATAGTACTCTTCGCCGGGGCTATTAATGCTAACTCGCCATGCTCCGCACAAAATTTAGGTGCATGTTGTAAGAATGCCTGTACAATTTGTTTTCCCCCCACCTGATAGTTATTTTCAGCTACCCTTTGTAAAGCCTCACCAGTCAGCGTCCCTTTACCCCAAGGGAGATTGCCAATCACTCTATCAAACTTCTGCTCAACAAATCTTTCTAGTAGAAGGCGACTAAGTACCTGAGCGGTAAGAGCTTCATCATGTTCCCTTTTCCACGCCTCAATCAGCCTTTGATATGCACGTACGAGAAAAACACCGGAGCCGCAGGCAGGATCAAGAATCCTCATAGTAGAACGTACAATTTCAATTGGTAAAGTTTCTTCTATGATAAAATCAGTAAGTGATAGAGGCGTATAATAAGCACCCAGTCTTTTGCGACGATCTTTTCCCCCTGTGTTGCCACCGTCCCTATCCACCTCATTATTAACAGGACGGCTATACAGGAACGTATCATATATTCCGCTTATCAGCTCTATAGGAACATACTTAAAGTCAAAAGGCCAAAAAGATCTTTGACTTGTATCAAAGTCGTATCCATCTAGGAAATCACCGATAAGATTCAAATGAACCTGTTGAACGCGAGTGCGCTCGTTTTCATCGTCATCTATAGGAAAAAGATCACCATTGAAGCGTCTGCTCAAGCCTTCAAAGAGGTTATAAGCCGTATGCCAGTTATGCAAAGTGGCCCGGTAATCCTGGACATGTTCTCCTGTCAATTGTGATAGTTGATGAGCAGTCAAGATACCCCTGTCTTCCAGATAGCGGATAAAGATGGAGCGCCCTAATAAGGCATAAGCAAGATGCGGGGAAAGCCCTGCTTGCAACAAACGAATACGAGCTTGATCCATTGTCTTGAGGAGGCGTTGATCTGCACGATGCTTGCTTTTAATGCTCTGCCCATCAGTAGTGCTCCAGAATGCTCCTGTCTCTAGATAGAGTCGGTTGTAATGTTCGTACAGGCAGCGTCGAATTTCTTGGCGTGCAGTTTCAATGTCTATAAGCCTCTGTAAATGCTGTAATAACCTGTCACTTGTATTAAGTTCGTCTGGGGTCTCAGGGGGTTCAGCATAACCATTGTAAATACGAATTTCTTCGGGCAGGATCACGTAGAGAAGCGGCACCTTGCTTTGATTCCAGACACGCCGGTACAGTGTCCAAAGATCCTGGGCATCAGCAACACCGAATTGGCAAAAATAAACGACTGGCACACCTTCAATGAAGTAGATATTATCGACACCAGGGATCGTACGCATAGACTTCTCTGAAGGAAGCTTGAGACCTGGCGCATCGGAGTAGTCTAGTTCTTGCAGTAAGATATGTTTTAGATCATCCTCAACCATTGTACTATTCTTGTTTCTATCGCAAACGCGCAAAAGGCATTATTACATGTATTGCCCATGAAGTTGCTTTACCAGCTTCTTCTTGCTGCAATCGCTAACGAGCCTCATACCCTTCTTCCACCACAGCTTGCTTGGTACAGCCTGGGGTGCTAGTTCAGTAGATTAGGTGGGAAGCAGCAATGTCATGTATTTTCTGAAAGGTTGGATGAAAAGCCTCCTCACTGCCTCCCACCTCCCCAGTATACCCGACATTACGAGGATTTGGAAGCATTGCCAAGCCTGAGCAGACAAATGATCTAGTCCTTTCGCCCTGTCACACATAGGTAAGGGTGCCTGACTGTGCTATAGTATTAAATAGAATTAGTGCAAACGTTGCTCGCTCGCATCTCGTTTGAGCGACACAAGGAGGATCTCATCTATGGCGTCAGTCGAGAGTCAAATACCAAACTGCCCAATATGTAAACGGTCAGATCAAACGAAGACGACGCAAGCTGCCTATGACGCTGGAATAGCTCGCTGTGCACCACCAGATATGCCAACAAAAAAAGTCTCTATGTTGAAGTATATTTTATTTAGCACGATCATCGTCGGCATCTGCGTGTTTCTCATCATCGTGTTAATTGGTGGCATGGAGAGCGAGTTCAACATTTATGGCATGGGCATTCTTGTCACTATTACACTCGTTTGTATTATTACCGCTCTTGCCCTGTCCTATATGGCATTCCAACGCGTGGTAAAGGGCGATGAAGAGGCAACTACCCTTTATCCCGCCTGGGATCGTGCAATGAATGTCTGGCACGGCTTCTATTACTGCTCGCGTGATCAGGTTGTTTTTGATCCTCAATCCAAAAGGATCGTCAGCGACGACCAACTTAACTCATTGCGCGTTATTGACGAGAACGCTTCAACACTACACAATGAAGCTTCGCTCGCACATTAAGATCGTAGCTGCGCAATTCATCGCGCCAAGCGCAATGAATTGCGCAGCTACGATCTTAATGTGTTCACTCTCGCGCGATGAATTGCGCGTCTACCCACCGGCTAACATATTTTCGTCGGTTGCGCGATGGACGCCCCAGCCCGTTTGTGCCTCATCCTCATAGAGTGCGGTGACGCCAAAACGAGCTTCATATTTACGGGCTTGCCCGCGAAGATTCGACGCAGCCCGATTGGCATCAAACATCACTGTCTGGCTCTTTTGTGAATCGCGGGCAATATCATCAAAGCGTTCTGCAATGCCACGAATGGTATCAGGATCGGTAATCTGGCCCTTCTGTACTGCCTCATAGGCTTTCATGAGTGCATCTTCCAGCGGTGTTGGGGCCTGCTTGGCAGCTGCGGAGGCTGGTTGTGCAGGCTTCTCACTCGCCTTTGCCGCTGGCTGAGCAGTTGCACTCGCCGCTGCTCCTTTGACTTCATTAGCCTGGACACTCTTCACTGGTTCGGTATTCGGTGCGGGTTTGCCATGGGGCACCAGTTCGACATCGCGGATATTAACACTTTTGACCTGTATCCCCCAGAGCGCGACCTTATCACGCATGCTATGGAAGAGATAAGCGTTAATATGATCCCACTGCGCGTTACTGCGTACAGGCTGCCCACCTAGCGTAGTGGAAGAATGGAGTCCCTCCGGCCAAGCAATAAAGTCATCCGGCGTGAATTTGGTGGCGACTGTTTGCAGTGTCGAGACAAAAAGATCCTGTAACTGCTTTTCCCAATTGTTGACCTGCGTGAGCGCAAGATGGGCATCTTCTGGCAGCAATTGATAGGTGATAGAGGCTCCTAGACTCACATCTTCGCCATGAGACCACTGGATACGTTGCACGGGACAAGACCACTGCATATCCGTGGTATTCAGCCGCCGTACAACTTTCTCCCAGGGCAGCAGGATATTCGCGCCTGGATAGAGCGTACGGGTATATTTGCCATAAGAGTAGACGATATCGACAGTCCCTTCTGGCACAGCATGAAGATACAACTTTGCCAGGCCCACACATATTGCAATCATCAGAAACAACACGATCAAGCCAGATACGAGACCAAAGACCGTGAAACATCCTGTCAGCACGAACAGAAAGAACCCTATCAGCGTAGCCATGGCCCATAGATTATTATTAGTACCAGCATAGTAGACTGCGATACCTTGCCCGATGGCGATCAAGACAATGGCAAGCACAACAAACCAGACACCTGCTGGCCCTACGCCTCCACTCTTGGCCGCTTGCCCACTGACTACTAGTGGCAGCACAAAGAGGCTGGTAAGACCACCGAACAGCAATGGAGCCAGTACGAGCGTAACGTACTGCCCAATCATTTGCAGAACATCTCCCATACCAGAGGCTGGCTCTGCCGGTTCGTCGATAAGGTTTATTGGCTCATCTTCTGTCAAACCTGGATTGCTCAAATGCAAGCCGGGCGGTTGTTGGTGCTGACTGACAGAAGGTTCTAATTCATCTAGCTCTTCCATAGAAGAAGCCGGTTCAAAGGCTTGATCCCCTATGGAAGCAGCGGGATCATCCCACATAAAGGAGTTAACATCCGGTTCCTTCCTATCAGGCCGCATATATATCTACCTTCCTCTCATCTCATCAGCAGTTAAACTACTGTTCATCAACAGCCATTTTCTTCTTTATACCACACGAGCCGCAGCCTCCTCCACTCCCCTTAGCACTGCAACCGCCGTTACCACAACCGCCGTTACCACAACCGCCGTTACCACAACCACCACCACCTTGTGACTGACAGGTGCCGCCACTCTTGGTTTGCTTGTCTTCTAACTCGCCGACTGGGATCAGGATCGTCACGCCACTTTCCAGCAAGACCTCGACCGAGTTCTTAGGCACGTTCACATAGATGACCTTACCCGGCCCACTGGGAGTATTGAGAAATGTGCCGATCTGCGGCATTTGTTGTTTGGCCTGGATGTAGTTGTCATTTTCATAGGCAAGGCAACACATCAAGCGACCGCAGACACCGGAGATCTTTGAAGGGTTAAGAGGTAGCCCTTGTTCCTTCGCCATTTTAATGGAGACAATGCCGAAGTCGGTAATCCATGAACTGCAACAGAGCGTTTTTCCACAAGGGCCAAGACCACCCTGGAGTTTGGCCTGATCGCGCGCACCGATCTGGCGTAGTTCAATGCGCGTACGGAATGTGGCCGCGAGGTCGCGTACCAAGCCACGAAAATCTACGCGTTCGTCGGCTGTGAAATAAAATGTCAGGCGACTGCCATCGAAGGTGTACTCGGATTCCACCAACTTCATGGGGAGACTGTGCTGGATGACGCGTTGCGCACAACTGACCAGCGCCTCTTTCTCTTTGTTTTTGAAAGAGAGCATCATACGTAACTCGTCTTCAGTAGCCAAGCGCAAAACGGGTTTGAGCGGATCGGTCAGATCGCTCTCGGCAACTTTTTTTGCAGCAATTACCACGCGACCTGCTTCCACACCGCGTACTGTTTCGACGATGACGTATTGTCCGTTGGTAAACGTTTGTTCCAGAGGGTCAAAGTAATAGATGCGTCCCGCTGGTCGAAAGCGAATACCGACGATAGTGACTATCCTTGCTGTATCGGTCGCCAGAGTCATAAAAACAACGGCGTGTCACCCTGTCCTTCTGGCGCAATGAATTGCTCGGCTATGGGAGGGAACGCCGCCTCCTTTCTTTACGCTTTGTCTTCCCTTTCTTACCCTTAGAGGGGAGGCATTGTTAAACGGAATGCCTCACACCGTTTCGCCGTTTGCGGTTCATCAGGATCACGCCTGCGTGACCGCTAACATCGCTTGCCTCTTATTTACATCTCGTTCGTAAGTAAGATTGCTTCCGCCACTTCACGCATGGATTTACGATTGTTCATGCTTGCCTTCTGAATCTTACGGAAAGCTTCTTGCTCGGTCAAGCCCTGCTTTTCCATTAAGAGACCCTTAGCTCGCTCAACAATTTTGCGAGTCTCCAATTGTTCTGTTAGTGTACGAGCTTTCTCTTCCATGGCACGGAATTCGTTATAGCGAGCCAGCGCAACCTCGATTGCAGGAGCAACTTCGCTCTCACGTAATGGCTTGACAATATAGTTAACAACACCGGCCTCTTTGGCACGCTCCACAAGTGGCTGGTCCCCAAAGGCCGTGAGCAACAACACTGGTGCAATTTTCTCCTGTGTAAGTGTTTCGGCAGCGGAAATACCATCCATATCGGGCATACGAATATCCATGATTACGAGATCGGGGCGCAACTCACGGGCCAGATTCACGGCACTCTGACCGTCACCCGCTTCGCCGATTACCAGGTACCCCTGCCTGGTCAGCACATCTTTTAGGTCCATGCGCTGAATAGTTTCGTCATCTGCAATGATAATACGTGTAGGCATTTAGTGTCACCTCAAAGCCATTGGTCTCTTCCACCATACAATACAAGATCCTCTCTCTACGTATACAGAGTATATCATAACGTGCCAAGTGAGTCGATAGGCCGCTGAAAGAGATTGCAGGAAATAATTATGATGTGCGAGCATGGGTTATTTGGTAACGCTGCTGAAACCCATACTCACACGTTATCATGATTTTCGTCAAGCTGATACTACTACTTCTTCTTGCATCATATGAGTGTATAGACGGGTTTGCCGAATAATTTGCTGGAGTTGCTCCGGCGTAATGGATTGTTTTCCGTCGCAGAGGGCACTATTGGGGTCAGGGTGTACTTCGATGATGAGGCCATCAGCTCCAGCTGCAATGCTGGCGCGGGACATAGGAGGAACTAGCTCTCGTCTTCCCGTGGCGTGGCTGGGATCAACGATAATGGGCAGGTGGGTCAGTTGGTGCAAAAGAGGAATGCACGAGAGGTCAAGCACGTTGCGTGTCTGTGGATCATAGCTACGAATACCGCGCTCACAGAGCATCACATGGGGATTGCCTGCTGCCACAATGTATTCTGCGGCCAGCAACCATTCATCGATGGTCGCTGAGAGACCGCGCTTGAGCAAGACTGGCCGCTTATGGCTGTGGCGTCCAACCGCTAGCAGCAAGGGGTAATTTTGCATATTGCGCGCGCCAATCTGGAGTACGTCGGCATGCTCAGCCACGGTCTCTACTAAGCCCGGCTCCATCACTTCAGTAATCACCGGCAAGCCGGTCTCTTCTCGTGCTTCGGCCAGCAAGTGCAGACCTTCAACACCAAGTCCCTGGAACTGGTACGGCGAGGTGCGCGGCTTGAAGGCCCCACCGCGTAATACATTTGCGCCCGCGCCCTTGACGGCCTGTGCTGTTGTGAGCAGTTGTGCCCGATTCTCTACGGCACAGGGACCAGCCATGATTACAGGAGATGCTGTTGTACCGCCAACACTGACTACGTTACAACGGCGTGCATCACCAATGAGAACGCTCGTATCCTGACTCTGGAAGGCTCGACTCACTAGCTGGTAAGGTGTGTTAAGAGCAGTAAGACGCTCAACAGCTTTTTGCTGTTGCAGCAGAGCCTGGCTTTCGGCATCTAGCTGGGCGCAATCCAGCGCGATAACTTCGCGGCCTGCCATTTTTACGCTAGTCATGGGATGTTGACTGCCAGTGATGCGGCATAAAAGAGCTATCAGTTGTGCACGTTCTTCACTACTAGCTTGATTGCAGATACTAATAATCATGTGTGTAAAACCTCTCTTGTACTAATTTGTAGTGCTTTGGGTCTCATCTTGCCAATTGAATAACGACAAGGCCATACATTTTTAGGAAACAAAAAAGCAGAGGTCTTTTCCTCTGCTTCTCCAGCTTGACTGGTGGATTTTTTTTGCTCAGCCCAAAAGGCCCACCATCAAGCTGGAGGGCTAAACCAATAATAAAAGCTATTTTGTTGCATAATCTGAAGGCTGAGCATACGTTTTCCTGCTTTGTGCTATTTTTCTGGCGATCATCAGAATAGAATACTGCGATCACCCTATCACGATTATAAGCAAACGCTGCAAAGGTGTCAAGGGTGATAGGACCGCTATGCGGAGGTAAAGCCAATTATTGGCGTAATGATACATTTTCCTTACGATGTATATGTTCACAATATATGCTTTTTTCGCTGCTAAGCATGAGTTAATAAAGATGGCAAAGGGGGGTGTGGGAAAATGGCCGCACTACACCCCACCGCGCAGGGCACCCACAAGGGATGCCCATAGGAATGCATGTTAAGCAGAGGGAAGCCCTCTGCACTCCCTTTCTCCTGCCGCCTCCGGCGGCAAAAGAGAAGAAAGGAAGTATTTGGGGACACCCCAAACCCCGAAAGGCGGGCCAAGCCCCCTGGACCCCCGCTTAGCGCGCATGCCTATGGGCACCCACAAGGGATGCCCTGCGCGGTGGAGGGAGCTTATCTCTCCTCACTCATGCTTAGCGTTTCTTCTCGCGGCGCTGATTTGTGCGGTATGCGTGATAGAGATCGTCGTTTTCTCCCTGCACACCCTGTTTGATCGTCGGTTGAGCAGCTTTCTCTACTGCCTCACCACTCTTTCTGCTAGAGGATGAGCGAGCTGTGTTAGCTGATGTATCCCGACTAGCACCCAGGCTACGTGGAATGAGATCCATCCGCGCCAGGACGACGAGAATAACAATCAACGACGCCAGGAAGACAATGGTTGATGTATAAATGACGGTTGGGCGATTACCGAAAAGGGTGAACTGTGTTATCGCTCTCTCAGCACCGATGTTACGCAACGCAAGGGCTTCGATGGGATTGAGGACCTGGGCCGCTAGTAGGTAGATAGCGATGCCAAGGATATAGCGCGTCTTGAAGGGACTAGCCGCAGGACGTTTTTGAGCTGAGCGTGTATTACTAGCGCTGCTCGTCTCTTTGGCAGATGTGGCCACACCATTGGCTGTTTTTTTTGCAGCTTCACTGCTTGGCGCGGCCTTTCCGCGTATGGCACGGGCAAGCCTGGCCTTTGTCGCGTCTGCCACTTTGTCGCTCTCTTCCTGTTCAGTTTTGCCAACAGTCGGGAAGAAACGCGGCAGTCGTTTGCCTGTGGCCGCGGGCGGAGCAGGTTGTTCAGGCTCGTTGCTCTGGGTAGGAAGCTCTTCTGTTGCAGCTATGGCAGAAACAGGCTCATCGTCTGCTGGCTCATCGTTTTTTACGGTGACGAGCACTGGTCGGCGGCGCTGCGTACGAGTAGCTTTTCTGGACCTTTTTGTTGAAGTCTTATATTCCTGGCTCATAATTGTCCTCCCGGACGGTCTGGATTGAACGACTGGTATGAATCCTGTCGATAGGGATCTTCCTGGTCTGGTGGGGAAAGTTGCTGATTGCTGGGAGCTTCGTTCAGTGGGACACTGCTATTACTTGGTGTGCTGGGGGTCGGCATCTCTTCCGGGTAATTGGCATAGGATGGTGCTGACTGCACAGGTGATGCGGGAACTGGTGCCTCCATCGCTTCAAGAGCTGCGAGGCCAGCGTGAGCTATATCGTCATCACGCCCAGGTGCATTGCCACCGCTGACGCCAATACCGCCAATGGTTGCACCACCAAAACGTATGGGCCAGCCACCAGCCGCCATAATGAATTTGCCATCCGTCATGGTTGCTAGACTTGAAGCGAAGCCGGGGATGCCCGATCCCCATTGTGCAACGGAATCCGTCGATTGATTGAACATCACGGCGGTAGTTGCCTTCGCTATACTAATATTGCCTGTTGCCCAGCCATAAGGGGACATCATGCGTTCAAATAGGACCAGATGCCCACCTGCATCGACAATGGCGATGCTCACAGGACTGCGTAATGCCCTCGCGCGTTGTTTGCTTGCTTCCAGTACTTTGCGCGCTATATCGATAGGTATGCTCACGTCCGAAAAACTCCTTCAAGATCAGCTAATAATTAAGATAAGTGCACAAAATAAATAATACATGTATATGTGACAGGAGCATTGCGTCTTGCGCCCATTGTACCGCACCATGAGAGTACACGCAATGATTCTCCTCAATGTGCATAAGTCGTAGCAACGGCCAGAGCACCCATAAAGGATGCCCATAGGCATGGGCGTTAAGCAGAGGGATGCCCTCTGCACTCCCTTTCTCCTGCCGCCTCCGGCGGCAAAAGAGAAGAATGGAAGTATTTGGGGACACCCCGAAAGGCGGGCGAAGCCCCCTGGACCCCCACTTAGCGCGCATGCCTATGGGTATCCTTCATGGGTGCCCTGGCCCCTGAGCTGTGACTACAATCTTCTCCTTACGCCAGCTTAGCTTGCTATATTTTTCCTCTACCAGTTGGCGGGCTAAATCCCACTCAGATCGGCTCAGTTCGCTGGTGACGAATGGCTGATACACGCGACTACATCCCTGTTGAAAAGCTGCTGCGACCTCATCCCATGATACAGCAGGCACAAAGGTATGCAGCGGTGCGGTCTTTGCTTGATAACTGAGCAATGCCTCAGCGCACGCCTCTTCGGTAGGAAATTGCAGAAATGCGAAGAACTCAGCGGCTCGATCCTCCAAGGGGAACGAACCTTGCTGCAAGAGCGCCTCATCCTTCCAGACCTGAGCGCTACCAATGAGCTTGTAGCCTCTATAGGTCAGGTCAGCTTTTGTCGAAGAGGCAAAGCAGGCGGCGGAAGGATTTTTGTGTGCTCGTTCATCGCTCAGCGTCGCCTGTACTCCTAAGATTTGTAGCGCTGCAAGTAATCCCTGGGCGAGGTAGACATATGCCGCCACTACCCCTGACGGGATGCCATGCTGTTTACCCATGACGATACTGTAAGTAAACTCGTCACGATGGTAAACAGCCCGGCCACCTGTGGGACGGCGCACCAGTGCGATCCTGCGTTGTTGACAGGTCGCCAGTGCGATCTCGCGTTCGATGCTCTGAAAACGTCCTAACGAGATAGCGGGTTGCGACCAGCGAAAGACACGCAATGTGGGAGGAACCTCTCCACGTATATGATGAAGCAGGATCGACTCATCAATTGCCATATTATAAGCGGCATCTTGTACGCCTGTGTTGATAAAACGATACGGGGCTATTCCCATGGAGTTATCCCTTCGCAGGGCAACCACAAGGGATTGCCCCTACAATGGTACGAACACGTCTTGCTGGCCGATCCGCCGTCCATTGCAGGGGCAATCCCTTGTGGTTGCCCTAGCGACGGCGGGGGATGCAGGAACGTAACACGCCAGGAATTCGTCACGGAAGGTGACATAGTTCCCCTCAATGATCGCTGCACGCAACTGTTGAGCCAGGCGCAGCATAAAGCGCAGGTTATGAATAGTGCCGAGCCGATAGTAGAGTTGCTCTTGTGCGCGAATGAGATGGTGAATGTAGCCCGCGCTATAATGCTGGCAGGTGTAACAATCGCACCCTTCCTCAACTGGACCACGTACAGTGCGGAAGCGAGCAGCTTTGATATTGATGCGCCCCATGCGCGTAAAGAGTCCGCCGTGGCGTGCAACGCGTGTGGGCAAAACACAATCAAACATATCCATGCCTAACCCCACGCCGATCACCAGATCTTCCGGTGAGCCGACACCTAACAGGTGTCGTGGCTTCTCGCGTGGCAAGGCGGGAGTGACGGCACGTAACATCTCCCACATTTTCTCCTTGGGTTCTCCAACCGAGAGACCACCAATCGAGAGTCCAGCGAAGGGCATACTGCCAATTACGCGTGCACTCTCTCTACGCAGCTCCGGCTCAAAGGCCCCCTGTACAATACCAAACAAGCTCTGTGCGGGCCGCAAACGTTCTTTTGCCAACAAGGCCCGTTCCTCCCACCGATGCGTGTTTTCCATCGCCTGACGGGCCTCCAGAGCTGCACAGGGATAGGGCGCGCAGATATCGAGCGGAAGAACAATATCCGCTCCTAGCTCGGCCTCAATCTCCACCACCCGCTCAGGCGTTAAAGTATGCAATGAGCCATCTAGATGAGATTTAAAGGTTACACCATCCTCGTTGAGCTTGCGCAAATGCCCTAGACTCCACACTTGAAAGCCTCCGCTATCAGTCAAAATGGGACCATCCCAATGCATAAACGCATGAAGTCCACCAAAATCTGCCACCAGTTGTGAGCCTGGACGGAGCATCAGGTGATAGGTATTGGCAAGCAGTATCTGGGTCCCGGCGGCCTGTAATTCTTCGGGTGAAACGCTCTTCACCGTCGCTTGTGTACCGACAGGCATAAAAATGGGCGTCTGGATCATACCGTGAGGCGTACGCATCGTTGTTGCACGCGCCCACGAAGTGCAACATTCAGCATCAATAGTAAAAGTAAATGGTGACATCGATTTCTCAACTAACTATATACCACGGGCAAAAGACCCACGCTTCCTATTTTCTCATGAACGTCAAGAGTGTCTACAATATATGGATATAGTAGTCCCTCTGCCGCATGTGCCGCATAAAAGATATGTAAAAATATTGCTCATAGTGGCATTTTACAAGAAGAACACTTGCAAACCACCAAAAGATAGTGTATGCTTTCATCTGGTATCCAATCTTGGTCTCGCATACAGTGCTCGTCCAGACTATCTAAGTCCCACGCTGGTAGGGGGAAAGAACGACTGGTGAGATCTGCTAGGATATGGACCCGGAGGATTACCATCATATCACATAGGAGGTCCCTAGTTGAGCTTCGTTGACAAAACATTAAAGTGTCGTGAGTGCGGTAACGATTTCGTATTCACAACAGGAGAACAAGAGTTCTACCAGCAAAAAGGTCTGCTAAATGAGCCTTCCCGCTGCCCTGGATGTCGTGCTGCTCGTCGTTCCACAGGTAGCGCCGGAAACCGCTCTGAGCGTGCTCCACGTGAAAAGCATACCGTTATTTGCGCTGAGTGCGGCACTGAGACGCAGGTCCCATTCTTACCGAAGAATGACCGCCCGGTCTATTGCAGTTCTTGCTACGATAAGGTGCGCGTGCGCGGGTAAGGTGGTAGATCGGCGGATTCATCGTCTGCAAGCGCCCACAGAGTGATGTTCTCTCCTCTAGAGAGCATCCTCCTTGGAGCAAGAGCTTCATATCAGCCGCTCTTCATTCACTTCAAGGCAAAGCCGAGATGTGTTCTTGGCTTTACCTTTCTAGCCTCTTTACTTTATTTTGGCACAATGCACTTTCCTACCTGATAATTGCTGAGAAATACCCAAAAAAAATTTAACAACAGTCTAAATAAGGCGTCATTACAGTAATACAGGGGAAATAAAAAACAGAGGAATTACTGTTCTTTGGAGTAGTAATCCTCTCAATTTGGTTGTCGCGCGCCTATGATGGCGTCTAGATCATCGTGTCGTTGCTTGACAGTTGCACGTTGCATTTTATAATAGGATCGTAACATTTGTTTTCTGTATGTATGTATGGATGTTCCCAACAGAGTGGCGTCTCGTGCGGGTGTCTTACCGTGTCAGGTTTTTTTGTTATTTGAGGGCACTCACCGGGATGCCTTTGCCATTGCAGGATAGGGATGTCCCAATAGCCAGAGCTGACTAGAGAGCGTCAAGCAGAACAGATGGTACAGGTATGGATTCAGGTTTTTGTATGGCTACCGATTTTAATAAGATTGCTAATCAATCGCTCGTGACCAGAGGGGCGGGCACAACGGCTTGGAGACCAAGTTTGTTACCTTCGCAGTTGACACTTGAGGATTTATTGAAGGAGACGCAACAATATCTCTCGCCCGAAGATATAGAAGGCATTAAACGGGCCTACGAACTCTCCAATCAGGCGCACAAAGGGGCTGTGCGTCGTTCAGGTGAGCCGTATATTCAGCATCCTTTAGAAGTTGCGTTCCTGCTGGCTGGTATGCGTATTGATGCTAATGGAATTATTGCCGCTCTGCTCCATGATGTGGTGGAAGATACGGATTGTGCGCTTGCTGACCTACAAAAACAGTTTGGGCAGGAAGTGGCTACTATCGTTGATGGCGTGACGAAATTTGATGTCTTGGCCGGGAAAGCGCCACGGTCCACCAAAGAGGTTGCCGGTAGTGAGCAAATAAGCGCTACTCCACCCCTCTCGGTAGTGGATAAGCGTCGCCAGCGTAGCGAGACTGTGCGTAAGATGCTGCTCGCTATGGCTGAAGATCCACGCGTTGTTGTCCTTAAACTCGCCGATCGCTTGCATAATATGCGTACTTTGCAGGCAATGTCGCCCGCACAGCAGCAAAATAAGGTGCGTGAAACTACCGAGATCTATGTGCCATTGGCCAAACGCCTGGGCATGGCACCTGTACAGGCAGAGCTGGAAGAACTTGCCCTTAGCTATCTAGAGCCGGAAAAGTATCAGCGGCTGAAACGCGAAGTGGCCGAGGAAGTCAAACAGCGCGAGCCTTATGTCAACGAAGTATGTCGCATCCTGCGTGAGGAGATGGAGCGTGCGGGTATCCAGGCCGAAGTTCATGCCTGGGGCAAACCTCTGGCCAGTATTAATCGTAAATTAGAAGAGATGCCTCCTCAGCCGAATGAAGGGAATGAGCTAAGCCAGATCTACGATCTTGTCTCTTATCGCATTCTTGTTAATACCGATAATGAATGTTATCTAGCCCTTGGGCATATCCATGCATTATGGAGGCCCAAGGATGGACGCATTAAAGATTTTATTGCTACACCGAAGTTGAATGGCTATCAGTCGTTGCATACGACCGTCTTTTGTCTGCATAATTGTCTGACCGAGATTCAGATCCGCACACACGATATGCAGCGTACAGCGGATTATGGCATTGCGAGCTATTGGTATTTGAAGGATCGCATGGGGAAAGAGGCATCATCTAATAGCTATCGCCTCTCGTATCGCGAGATGGTAACTTGGATTGAACAATTGCGCCAATGGCAGCGCGAATTGCCACAGGGCGCAGACGAGTTTGTTGAGGCTGTGAAAGGTGACATTTTTCAGGAGCAGATCTTTGTTTTTACGCCCAAAGGTGAGGTGAAGGATCTTCCTCGTGGTTCAACGCCACTGGATATGGCCTACCGTATCCATAGCGATATTGGGGACCACTGCGCCGGGGCGCGTATTATTACCAATATGGATGATACCGGCCATCTGGTGACACGCTTGGTACCGCTCGATTATGAGTTAAAGGATGGCGAGATCGTTGATATTGTGGTGAATCGTACCGTTCATCCGACCCGCGACTGGCTTAGCTTTGCGCGCACTGCCGCAGCTCGTAACAAGATCAGGCGCTACCTGAAGACCTATGAGCACGAGATCAATCTGCAATTGGGCCGTGAACGCCTCGATCTTGCCCTGAAAAGAGCTGGCTTTAAAGGCGTAAATGGCCAGATCGATGCCTTGCTTCAGCGTGTGAAAGCTGAAGATGCGCAAGCAGGGAATACGTTCCATAAGTGTGCAATGCTAGAAGACATCTACGTTGCTCTTGGACGGGAAGATCTCCAGAACGATGAGGTGACGAAAGCTCTCTTACCTCTCTTACAGCAGGAGTCTGAGCAGGTTCAGCACGGGCAAAGACCGATAAATGGTAGCCTCATGCAGAAAGAGGGTGATCTCTCTGCTAGTACTGGCAATCTCATCAAATTAGAGCAGTGCTGTTGTCCCATTCCAGGCGACTCTATTGTTGGACTTTTGCATCCCAGCAAGGGGATGCTCGTGCATCGCAGTGATTGTAATAAACTACGCCGTTATCGCAAGCATCCGGGTGCATTGGTGGAAGTGAACTGGTTACAGATAGAACCTGACCATTACTTTGTTCCTATCTCGATTGTGGCGCATGATCGTGCTGGTCTTTTGCGCGATGTTGCTGCTGTTGTGGCCGATGCCGGTATTAATATGACAACTGTCACCTCAACAACTCATCCTTCGCTACAGAAGGCGATCATTACCGCGACGCTGGAAATATCGGCGCATGAGGGGGCCA
Source organism: Chloroflexota bacterium (assembly GCA_005879655.1). Next base: position 26,347 of record VBJK01000083.1, read on the forward strand.
TCAATCAATACGAGCGCATTCGCCGCCGTTTGCGCCAAGTGAAGAATGTGGTGAGCGTAGAACGCGCCACACCAGGCAGATAAGGACTCCCTCTCCCTGCGCCCCCTTCGGGGGCGGGGAGAGAGAAAGTCAGTCAGGGGACACCCCTGAAACCCCGCCAGGGTCGGTAGCCTCCTAGCGGGGTTTGGGGTGTTGCCCCCAAGCGTCAACTTTAGCGGGGGTCCAGGGGCGGTAGCCTCCTGGCGGGGTTTGGGGTGTCCCCAAATATCCTAAATCATCTTTGCGGGGTTTGGGGTGTTGCCCCCAAGCGTCAACTTTAGCGGGGGTCCAGGGGGCGGTAGCCTCCTGGCGGGGTTTGGGGTGTCCCCAAATATCCTAAATCATCTTTTTTGCCGCCTCCGGCGGCAAGAAAGATGCCCACCATCTTTTTTGGGGCATAGAGTTAGCAGCAAATGGCATGAAATATATATTATACTTTGGGATAGACAGATACAGAATTGGAATAGATAGACAGGCATTGTGCTGCTCTTGAGATAGGGCACAGCAGTTCATAACAATTGCATCGACAACGGTTATGGCAGTGGTGGTACCGAATTATGATTGATCAGTCTGTAGGAAACCAGACAAGACCACAAGATTTCTCAAACGAAATAGCAGCACTGCTCATCCAGGTTCGCCAGTATATGACTCCTGTTGAGATAGGGCATGTCAATCAGGCCCTCGCTCTGGCACAAGAGACATGCGGCGATGTGATCGGTGAGCGGTTTATTCCCCCTCTTGAACATGCGTTAGCCGTAGCAACGATCCTAGCGCAAATGCATATCGATGCCGTAGGTGTGACCGCCGGGTTAATCTTTGAAGCGGTCGATGCCGATCTGGTATCACTCGCTAGAGTCGAAGAGGTCTTAGGTCCAATGACGGCACGCGTTGCTGGTAGCATGGAGCGCTTCAATATTCTGGAACGGAAGAAACAGAGTGTCACCGTTGCTGGTGCAACTCAAACGGGACAGCAGGCCGCGATCAGAAAAGGCCACGACGAGCGTGAAGATAGTGGGACGAATATCGGAGGCGAGAGTAAGAAGCCACGTATCCGTGAAGCCCTCAGACGCCAACAAGCGGAGACGGTACGCAAAATGTTTGTGGCGATGGCAGAAGATCCCCGTGTCGTTCTGCTCAAACTGGCGTACCGCCTCCACGCTATGCGTGTCATGTGCCGTCCCGGTTATCGCGGTGATCAGCAAGAGATGTTATCCGTAGCACAAGAGACGCGCGAGATCTATGCACCTCTGGCCGGACGCCTGGGCATGTCGCTTATGGAGAGTGAACTGGACGATTGGGCCTTCAAGATTCTGGAACCGGCTGCTTATGAATGGGTACGCGACATTGTTGAATCGGAAAGCAAGCAATGGCGTTCGTATGTAGAACGTGTATGCGCTGTACTACGGGAGGAGATGGCCACGATTGGCGTCAAAGCGGAGGTTTCCGGGCGCGTCAAGCACCTGTACAGCTTCTNNNAGATCCATGATCTGATTGCCTTCCGTATCCTGGTTGATACGACCACAGATTGTTATATCGCGCTTGGTCATATCCATAGCCTGTGGAGGCCAAAGGAAGGGCGTATTAAGGACTTCATTGCCAATCCCAAGCTCAATGGCTATAGTGCGCTACACACGACGGTTTTCTGTCTGGAGAATCACCTGGTAGAAATTCAGATCAGGACGCATATAATGCACGAGATGGCTGAATATGGCGTGGCTATGCACTGGCATTATAAAGATGTGGGTGATAATGCATCGGGTTCGGCGAAGGAATTGCATGCCTGGCTGCATCAGTTGGAGGAGTGGCAACACGACATTCGGTCTTCTAATACTACCGATACGGAGTTCATTGAAGTTGTCAAGGATGATATTTTCCAGGAACAGATCTTTGTCTTTACGCCCAAGGGCGAGGTAAAAGATCTGCCAGTTGGCTCAACACCGATTGATTTCGCCTACCGCATTCATACCAAGGTTGGCGAGAGCTGTGCGGGCGCACGTGTGATCACTTATCTGGATGATGAGGATCGACTGGTGACACGCATGGTGCCGCTGGATTACGAATTGAAGAGTGGCGAGGTAGTGGATATTGTCACTAGCCGCACCGCCCACCCAACGCGTGACTGGCTGAATGTAGCGCGTACTGCGGCTGCCAAAAGCAAGATTCGCCGCTACTTGAAAACGCACGAGCGCACCATCAATATCCCAATTGGCCGTGAGCGCCTGGAGCGCGAGTTAAAGGTCGCTGGTCTGCGTGGTTTAGAGGCACTAACTGAAGATGTTCAGCGCTGGCTGTGTGAGGCATACCAGCAGGACAACTTTGACGAGCTACTCATGCTGATTGGTGCGGACGATATCCGACCTCGTAGCGCCGTTGTACACCTGTTAGAGTACTGGCAACAAAGGGACGGCAACTCGTCTAAAGAGAGCAAAGAGAAAGGGAATGGAGCTTCGCTCGCCTTGCCGACCTCGACGGGGAAGCTAGCTGCGGTCACTAAGTCTAATAATGCGCAATTACAGGTTGCCGGTGTCACTGGTCTGCTCACCAAGTTGGCCAACTGCTGCTACCCATTACCTGACGATGCCATTATCGGCTTTATCAGTCGTGGCAAAGGTGTCATTGTGCATCGTGCCGATTGCCAGAACATTATGCGTCTGCACAAGAATGATGGTGAGCGCTTAATCAACGTCAGTTGGTCCGGTATGAGCCAGCAGCATTACCATGCTCTGATCCTGCTTATCGCCAGCGACCGCTCAGGACTCATCCGTGATATTGCCACCGTCATCTCCGATTTTGGGCTTAACCTGCTCTCGATCAATACTCCGAACTCAAACAAAGGGCGTGTCGTCATCACACTGACCGTAGAGATTAGCGACCTGGGACAGTTGCAACGCCTCATCGCCCGCCTGGAGAAAATAAAAGACGTGCAAAAAGTCGAACGCGATCTGGGAATACGTTAGGCGGGGTCCAGGGGCGCGGCCCCTGGCGGGGTTTCAGGGGTGTCCCCTGATTTTCCCTCTCATCCCGCCCCCGAAGAGGGCAAAGAAAAAAAGTGCAAAGAGAGTCCGCACAGGAGGAAAGCATCAGACCGATGCTACCCTCCTGTACGGACTCTACTCTATTATCAATCCTGCACGATAATAAGCTGGCCGACAAGCACTAGCCGCGTAAGCGATCCAACACGGGTGGTTGGCGCAATTTTGCCAAAGCCCCAGCTTCAATCTGTCGAACACGCTCGCGTGTGATACCCAGTTCGCGCCCAACCTGTTCAAGTGGATGAGCCTGACCATTGCCCAGACCAAACCGTAATTGTAAGACCAGTTGTTCGCGTGGTGTTAGGACTGATTCCAGAACTCGTTGCACCTCATCCTTGAGTGTCTGTGTCGTAGCAAGCTCTTCAGGTGATGCCGATTCAGTATCGGCTAATACATCACCTAATTCTTGTTCCTCGTCTTCCCCGACCGGCAACTCCAGTGAGACTGGCGCGCCCGGCGCTGCCTGTAGCTCAACCATGCGTACAGGATCTAAGCCAGTGGCCTCCGCCAACTCAAGTTCAGTTGGCTCGCGTCCTAGCTCTTGCAAGAGACGTTGGCGTTCACGGCGGATGCGATTGAGAGCAGTATTGACATAGACCGGGAGGCGGATCGTGCGCCCTTTATCGGCAACGGCACGGCTGATAGCCTGGCGAATCCACCAGGTGGCATGGGTGGAAAAACGATGACCACGCCGCCAATCATAGCGTTGGACAGCGCGAATCAGCCCGATATTGCCCTCTTGAATGAGATCGAGCAAAGTCAAACCACGCCCAACATACCGTTTAGCGATACTTACAACGAGACGCAGATTGGCAAGAATAAACTGTTTCATCGCATCGCGGTCGCCCGCTTCGATGCCCTTTGCCAGTTCAATCTCCCGCTCGTGCGTAATCATAGGAACCCGACCAATTTCACGGAGGTACGTCATTACGGCATCAGACTCGCCAGCATCTGCGGCATTCACCATATTCTCATCATGCTCTTCCGAACGACGACGACGCATAGCTGGACGACGTACAGGAGCTTCTGCCTCAGGCGTCATCGTGGGAAGTTCGAGGATAGACTCATCGATATCATGAGTGTCATGAGTGAGATCTTCGTGTAGATCAGACATTTCTTCTAGCTCTAGTGGACTGGTGTCTATATCGAGTGGGCCTGTTTCCAGACTACTCAGGTCATCTTCTAAATCGCGTTCCCCTTTCCCTGTATCCTCCTCTTCTTCCACATCTGCTGGTGGCGTATGATTAAGATCTTGAGCGAGTATCTGCTCGACAATGTCGTACGGCTGCTCAAGAGCTGGCTCTTTTTGTGCATTATTCAAGGTAAGCGTTGGTCCCGTCATGGCACGCTTTACGTCTATCATTGTGTACCCTCCTTGAAAGATTGTATATCCTAAGCAGCAAGATATATAAGTTCGTCGGTCTGGTCCTACACTCAGGAAGCGAGCCTTCATCGGACCAATGTTGTCCGAACGCCGAGTGGGAGGAAATCAATGACGTGCACCCTGTTTCCTTTAATGAGAAACATTGCCGGGTCGGAATTCATTCCTATTCCAATTATAACGCAAGTCCTCCTTTGATTCTAGTCCTTCTGAGGGGTTTTTTATAAACTTGGCGATTCATCCACGAAGCTGAAGACTTCTTGGATGAATCGGCCACCTTTTAGCCCTAGTTGGCAATGTCTTTAGCTCAGTGGTAGTTCACGTGAATTTAGTACAAAGTTTGCTTTCCTACTGCCTGATTCCTCTTTGCATAATATACGTGCGAACCCACCTTAAAGTGGCAGGAAATCAGGACTCTCTTTATGACATAATGAATTGCGCAACTACGGTTTCTCTTGACGTAGCATCCTCTATTCTCTAGAATAACAGATACGGATATGTTTGCACAACCATTATTCGTGGTAATTAAACACATGGATAGCGATTGGCCGTTGTCTGGTGGCCTAGTGCATTTCCACTTGACTCATGAGGATTTGGTGTGTATACTTCCCCTGTGGGGAGGCAGCAGAAGCCAATGTCCTCTCTCGACCCGGTTTGAGGGATTGAAAGAACGATGCCGCTCAATGATTACTATGCGATTCTGGGTGTGTCGCGTGACGCAACACGAGAGCAGATAAAACGTGCCTATCGTCAGCTGGCACGGCTCCATCATCCTGACCTTAATCAACAAGCTTCTGATCGACGCATGAAACAGTTGAATGAGGCATATACGATCCTCAGTAATACGGCAAAGAGAGCTGCCTATGATATTCAGCTCTTAGAAGAAATGCGGACTGCCCTTATCCTCGAAGCTCTGCTACTCCAACAAGAACGCATGCAGCAAGCACAACACGAGGCCAAGATGACCTGGAAAGAGGGTGTCACAGGCTTCATAAAGGAACTCAGAAAGGGCATGCACGAAGGATAATCCGCCAGGGCAATCCCTTGTGCTTGCCCTGTGGCCCGGCGCAAAAAATTGAGGCGCACCCCTAGCGGCTTGCCAGCTTGACATTTTAAATAATTTTCGCTATACTAATACTATAGCCACGACTAGTATCAGTGCGGAAACGTAGAGACGAGCAATAAAGTTGTCAGATACGTGCTACCGCTTTACATGCGCGTTGAGCCGATCTGTTAACCGGTAAGCTCTTCTATAGAAAGTCGTTGTGCTTGCCTTCTATTTACGCTGCTGTGAATATCTTCTGCTCGTGATATTCCGCTAGCTTGCGTTATGAAGGAAAGCGAACGTGAACGTTGATACTCTGTGTTTCTCTCAGATACTAGAAGCCAATAACCTCTATGACCTGAACTACTTTTTCACGCGTACAGCATTTGTTATTGCGCATAAAAACGAGCGTCTTGAGACCTTGCTCGGCGTCATCTGGTATTTACCCATTAATAGCCCCATCCTTATCGTGACCAACTGTCCAGAGACGGAAAAAGAGGAGCTGGCCTGCGCTCTGACGCGGCAATTACAACATCGACAGAGCTATCTTATCCACCAGAAAGATCCAGCGCTAGCACACTTCTTTGCCGAACGGGGCGTGCAGGCTATTCTAGGCTCCGATGGCAAGGTTGCCAGCGGCAAAGGTGAGGGCATGTATATCGGGGCTTTAATCGCGCGCTTACTCGGTTATCCCGAATGGATCATCTTCTATGATGCCGATAACTTCGTGCCCAATGCCTTAATGGAATACACGCTGGCGATGAGCAGATTGTTTATGGAAGAGTATATGACCCGTTCTTGTGAAACGGAGAAGTTCCACAATGTGCGTATCTGTTGGTCCTCCAAACCTGCTTTGGGCTGCAACTGTATCACACCAGGCATTGCCGAGTGCTGTACTCAGGTCGTTTCGTCCATAATGACCAAACTCCTCGCTGCGTGGTTTGACATTGAGGACCGGACTATCATTTCCGCAAATGCGGGTGAACAGGGTTTCGCTATGGATACCCTACAGGCGCTACGTTTCTCTTCGGGCTACTCGATCGAAACGTTTCAGCTGCTCGATCTTCTTGCCAAAGCTCTACTTCCAGCTACACAACTACAACCAGCTCATGTGATACTCCAACAGTACCAAGCACAAAGTCCGCACTTCCATGAACAGCGAGATACTGAACATATTAAGCGTTTGATCGCTGAAAGCCTTGGTAGCTTCTACTGCTTCCAAGAGCTGCTTCCTGCTGACATTGTGCAGCAGTTGCGGCAGACTCAGTACGAACTGAGCCTTCAGTCTTGCCCGCCGCTCGTCTATCCAGCATTGCGAGAACTCTCCCTCGAAAAGAATGAGCGATTTGTGAACCATTATCGGCTCTTTGAGGATAACGATACTATAGACCAAGAAATGGATATATGCAGTTAATAATTGTAGTTGCGCAATTTATTGCGCCTGCGGCCACAAATCACCCGTAGCTGCGCAATTTATTGCGCCAGACAGCCACAAATCACCCGTAGCTGCGCAATTTATTGCGCCATGCAGCCACAAATCACCCGTAGCTGCACAATTTATTGCGCCTGCGGCCACAAATCACCCATAGCTGCACAATTTATTGCACCCGTTTTGCTGCCTCATATCCCTTGTGCAATAAATTGCGCAACTACGAGCAATGCCACTCCTCTCCTCAAGGCAAAAATATGCATTGTTGACATCTGTTCCATGAGACCCTACAATGACGCAGAACGTTTTTGTATTCTTAGGAGCAGATAGCAACATATGGAAGGTCGCTCGCATTTACTGATCGGCTTAACCGCAGGTGTCGTGTTTGATCGCTTCGTTCACATCTCAGGCGAGCCATTAACCATGGCCAAATTAGTGCCGCTGGCACTGTTAGTGAATAACCAGACATTGACAATGCCCGTAGTACCATGGGAAGAAAGTTTGGTTTTGTTAGCAAACGCATTCAACAGATGGTAGGACACCGTACCCTCTTTCACAGCCTGCTGGGACTCGCCCTCGGTTCATTGCTAGCGCTGGGGCTGGAGCGTGTGGTTGCGTATGTACTGAGCCAGCACGGTTTTATCCTACCAGCTAGAATTGTTGATACATCACACCTCGTCTTTGTTGGCGTCTTCTTTGGTTGTGTGATGCATATTGCTGCCGATGCGCTCACGCAAGGTGGTGTTCCGCTCTTGTGGCCGAGTCATAAACGCTTCGGCTTCCCGCCCGATCCACAATGGCGCTTTCGCACAGGCACCTGGCCGGAATTTCTCATTGTCTGGACATTCATAATCCTGGTGCTGATCGCTGTCTTGCAGTCGATTATCGTCGTTTAGCTCAGCTCTTTGAAATCTCTTATGCAAAGGTTCGATCTACGTACAACGGCAACACAACAGACCATAGGCTGGTTCCTCGTCATTAGTATGATGATACTCTATGCAGTAATCATGAGTCATTTGACTATGCTGCGCTATGAGACCTTTAAAGCGACGGCCTTTGATCTGGGTAATATGGACCAAGCGGTGTGGAATACTCTGCATGGGCGTCCTTTCCAGTTCACCAATCAGGGGGATAACTGGTATGGTCCGCCGACACGCTTAGCTCAACACGTCGAGCCTATTATCTTACCACTTTCGTTGCTCTATCTTATCCATGCTGACCCGCGCACCCTCTTGGTCTTTCAGTCGCTGGTACTGGCCACAGGTGCCCTGCCGGTCTTTCTGCTGACGCGCAAACACCTGCCAACCATGCCACTGCTTGCTCCTACCATGGCAGCTGCTTACCTGCTCATGCCTGCGCTCATTGGTGTCAACGTCTACGACTTCCATCCGGTCGCTATAGCCACTCCCCTGCTGCTCTATGCCGTGCTGGCACTGACCTATAAACGCTACTTCTGGTTTGTCCTCACGTGTATTCTCGCATCCTCATGCAAAGAAGAGGTTCCGACCGTCGTGGCCATGCTTTGCCTCCTGGTCATCTGGAAATATAAATTACCACGGCTGGGGACCATGCTCTTCATCGGCGGCATCAGCTGGACATTGATTGCCTTCCTGCTGATCGAACCTCATTTTTCAGGCGCGCAACACAATAATTTCTGGTATCGTTATGCATATCTGGGTAGCACGCCGCAGGAAGGTCTGCTCAACATACTCCGGCAACCATGGATCTTTTTTCAGACCTTCGTCACAACCGATAGATTCTATTACCTATTCAACCTTTTCCGTAGTACGGGTTTTCTGGCCCTGTTGGCTCCCGAATGGCTGCTACCGACCCTGCCCAACTTTGCGATCAACCTGCTCAGCGGAGACAAATTGCTTTACAGTGGTGCATACCAGTATAATGCCCCGCTGATCCCCTTCATTATGCTGTCCGCAATCCATGGAGCCGAGCGTCTACTCGCCCTCTGGCACCAATGGCGTGGCGAAACAGCAGAAGGCTTATATGTGAAAGCCCTTACTGATCCCATCTATACACCCAAGGTGACTGCAACGAAGGCCAATACCGGTGAAATAAAGGGTCCGCAGGGCACCCACAAGGGATGCCCCTACAATGGTACGAATCGGCCTGTGATGGGCGTTCGTACCATTGTAAGGGCATCCCTTGTGGGTACCCTGCGGTGGATTGAGAGGCTTATTTCACTGCTATTGTCCCTTGTGGGTGCCCTGCGGCTCTCTTTTGCGCGCTCAACTGTAGTTGCACGCCCGCTTGGCTTGTTAGAGCCTGGTATTACTACGCTCAGGCATACGGGCAAGCGGCACTGGCAACGTTTCAGCGAGCGCATGACAGATCTCGCCAAAACAATTCCATTCCCACGTTTGCAATGGTACCTCTGTCTGTGGATCAGTGTGATGATCGGCTTAAATCTCATTATGATGCAGCCCAAGATTAACGGCCTGCTAGCTGACCACGAACCGAGTAGCCGCGAGCAACACATTCAACAACTGCTAGACATGATTCCCCCAGATGCCCCTGTTGCAGCTGGCTCAACGCTCAACCCACATCTTTCCGAGCGGCGTTATATTACCGTCTTCCCAACAACCTACTTCTCATCGGCGCAAGAGGGCATTTATAACACGGTACAATATATCATAGTTGATCTGGATGAGCTGTTTCCTGAAGACAAAGTAAGTGCGGCCAAGA
>VBJK01000472.1:0-1708 GCA_005879655.1 Chloroflexota bacterium
CGTTGCAGTGCTCTGCGTGGCTCATATAGTCCCGCTCTTGCCTGATGTCGGCAGGCCCCTGCTGTCTCTGGACACAAACGAGCAATACCTGCACCAGCAACCCGGCAGCAACCCAGAGAGCCAAGTAGGCGCGGAGCATCTGGCCTATATCATCTACACCTCCGGCTCGACAGTCAAACCCATAGGGGTCATGATCCAGCACCGAGGCATGATCAACCACCTGTATGCCAAGATCGCAGATTTATCCCTCAGTTCGCAGGATCGCATCGCTGCCACCGCCTCGCTCAGTTTCGATATCTCGCTGTGGCAGTTGCTGGCAGCTCTGCTGGTGGGAGGAGCGACACTCATCTATGAGCAGGGGGTGGTCAGCGAGCCAGTCTTGCTGCTACAACGCTTGCAGCAGGATCTGGTGAGCATTGTCGAGATGGTCCCCGCATTCTTACGAGCCTTGCTGCAAAGCGTTGAAAGCTGGCAGGAAGCACAGAGAAGCTTGCCAGTCTTGCGCTGGCTTATTGCCACCGGAGAACAGCTTGCCTACGATCTGTGCAGACAATGGTTCGCTTGCTATCCTCACACCCCATTACTCAACGCCTATGGACCCAGTGAGTGTAGCGACGATGTGACACATGCTGCTTTGGCAGAGGCATCTGCTCTAGAGATGCTGGCAGCGCCGATAGGCCAACCAGTGAGCAATCTGCGACTCTATGTGCTCAGTCGTGACCTGGCACTGGTGCCCATCGGGGTAAGAGGTGAGTTATATGTGGCAGGAACTGGTGTGGGACGAGGCTACCTTCACGATCCAGTGAGCACGGCGGCAAGCTTCATTCCTGATCCATTTTCAGAAGAAGCTGGGGCACGCTTGTATAAAACAGGTGATATAGGGTACTATCTTGCAGATGGCACTCTGCAATATGTAGGACGGGTGGATAGTCAGGTCAAAATCAGAGGGTACCGCATCGAATTGGGGGAGATTGAGGCGGTGCTCAGGCAGCACGAGGCGGTGCAAGAGGGGGTAGTACTGGTCAGGGAAGATGAGGAGACGTACAAGCGTCTCGTAGCTTATCTAATGGTACGGCAAGGATGTACTCTCACGAGTGCAGAGATGCGCACTTACTTGCAGGAGCAACTGCCTGCATACATGATCCCGCAAGCCTTTGTCTTGTTGGAGGCTTTCCCTCTCTTGCCTAATGGCAAGCTGGATCGGCGAGGACTGCCCGCACCGCACGTGGGCAAGGATGAGAGCCAGTTACAAGAAGAGGCCAGAACACCCATTGAGGACCTACTGGTAGCCGTCTTTCAAGAAGTATTAGGTAGCGAACAGGTGGGAATCCACCAAAACTTCTTCGAGCTGGGGGGACATTCCCTGCTTGCGACGCGGCTGATCGGGCGTTTGCGTACCATGCTCTCGGTAGAAGTTGCGTTGCGTGCGATATTTGAAGCTCCGACAGTGGCCTCGTTGGCACGGTTGCTTGAGCAGCAGTTACGCCAGGACACACAGAGACAGATCCCACCATTGCTCCCCATGCCGCGTCCTGACAAGATCCCCCTTTCCTTTGCACAACAACGACTCTGGTTCTTGGATCAGTTAGAACCGGGGAGTACGGCTTATCTGGTCTCCAATGCATATCGCTTGCATGGTCAACTAGATGAGCAATGCCTACAGCGAAGCTTGCAAGCAGTGAGGGCACGGCATGAGAGCTTACACACC
>VBJK01000472.1:1763-7505 GCA_005879655.1 Chloroflexota bacterium
ATTGACCTGCAAGCACTTCAGATTGTGCACAGAGAGGAGCAAGTCCAGGCACTTGCCACGCAAGAAGCAGGCCATCCCTGCAACCTGGCAAAAGGACCATTGCTGCGCGTCTTTCTGCTACGGATCTTGAAGCAAGAGCACGTGGTGTTGCTCACACTACACCATATTATCACTGACGGCTGGTCTAGCGAAGTACTGGTCTACGAACTGCTCACCCTGTACCGAGCCAATAGCGAGAAGTTACCCACAGAACTGACCCCCTTGCCAATCCAGTACGCTGACTACGCGCTCTGGCAGCGAGAGTGGTTACAGGGAGACGTGCTGGAGGCAGAACTGGCTTACTGGCGCGAACAACTGGCAGAGATCCCACTCTTGCAACTGTCTACAGATCATCCTCGTCCAGCAATACAGACATATCGAGGGGCCAGAGAGGTGCGACGGTTGCCACTAGCACACTCAAAAGATTTGATAACCTTGAGTCGTGCCGAGCATGTGACACTGTTCATGCTGCTGCTTGCCGCCTTTCAAGTGCTGCTCTCGCGCTATACAGGGCAGAGTGATATAAGTGTCGGGACACCTATCGCCAATCGCAGGCAAGCAGAGTTGGAGGGACTGATCGGCTTCTTTGTCAATACGCTGGTGTTACGCAGCGATCTGGGCAGTAATCCTACGTTTATACAAGTGCTGCAAAGAGTGCGCAACGTTTGTTTAGCGGCCTACACGCATCAGGATATTCCATTCGAGAAGGTGGTTGAGGAACTTGCTCCAGAGCGAGACCTGAGCCGCTCACCACTCTTCCAGGTGATGTTTGTCCTGCAAAATAGACGACATATACAGAAGGAAATAGTAGGGGTAAGGGTTGAGCCGCTAATTGTAGATAGTCTCACCAGTAAGTTTGATCTGACCCTTTTGGTTGCTGAAACAGAGCAAGGGCTGTACTGCTCTCTAGAGTACAATACAGATCTCTTTGAAGCCGAGACGATCAGGCACTTGCTTGTGCATTGGCAGAGCTTACTTGAAGGAATTGTGATTGCTCACGCCAGCCGAGCGAGAGCTGATGCTGGTGCAATGGAATGCAACCCAGTGTGACTATCAGCAGGACCTGTGTGTGCATCAACTCTTTGAGCAACAGGTCGAGCGAACCCCCGACGCGATAGCACTGGTCTTTGAGGGGCAGGTTCTTAGCTACTCTCACCTCAATGGGCGGGTCAATCAGTTGGCTCATTATCTGCGTGACCTGGGTGTGGGTCCTGAAACGCTCGTTGGTCTCTCTATGCAACGCTCCCTGGCAATGGTGGTGGGACTACTGGCTGTCCTTAAAGCTGGGGGAGCCTATGTGCCACTCGACCCTACCTATCCGCGAGAGCGCCTGGCCTTTCTCATGGCCGATTCCCAGGTGACACTTGTCTTGACGCATCAGTTGAGAACTGCCCATTGCTTTAGAGACGAGAACATGCGTGTCATCAACGTAGATGCTGACTGGCAGGCCATTGCTATCAGGAGTCAACAGAGACCGCAGTCTGAGGTCACGCCTGCTCATCTGACCTACGTCATCTACACATCAGGCTCGACAGGCAGACCCAAGGGGATCATGGTGACTCATCATAACGTGATCAACTTCTTTACTGCCATGAACCAACGTTTCCCTGACGACACTCAGGGCATCTGGCTAGCCGTCACCAGTATCTCCTTCGATATCTCCGTTTTGGAACTCTGCTGGACGCTCACACGAGGCTTCCAGGTAGTTGTACAGTCAGACGAGTGGTCACTCTTGCACAGGCCACAGGGCAAAGCAACCTCGAAAGAGCTTGAGTTTAGCCTGTTCTATTTTGCCAATGACACAACTCAACTGTCAGAGCAAAAGTATAGGCTTCTGCTTGAAGGAGCCAAATTTGCCGATGCACATAACTTTACCGCCGTCTGGACACCTGAGCGGCACTTTCATCCCTTCGGTGGCCTCTATCCCAATCCTTCCGTCACCAGTGCCGCACTCGCAGCCATCACGCAGAAAGTACAGATCAGAGCAGGAAGTGTCGTGCTTCCCCTACACGATCCGGTGCATGTTGCAGCTGAGACGTTTCGACAAGCAGGCGCAATGGGGATGAAGCTGCTGACACACTTGCTTGGACAGAACCTGGACGAGTTAGCGGAAAAGATTGCCCTCTATCGTCAAAGCTGGCGGCAACATGGACATGCGGGGGCTGGTCACGTGACGCTGATGGTGCATACCTTTGTAGGTACCGAGAACACGGCGGTACGTGAGAAGGTACGGCAACCCTTCCTTGCCTATTTAAGAAGCTCAGTTGGACTTTTTGAGACCTTAGCACAGAGTTTCTTGCAGTATCCTCAGACGGATCAAAAGGCTAGAGCGAACTTGAAGCAGCCTTCCACTTCCCCTGACAGAGGTGCTTCTAACCCAACGCAGCCTAAGATGTCAAATGATTTTGCACGAGGATATCATTCAAACCTTGAAAACCTTTCGCAAGATGACATCAACGTGATTTTATCTCGCGCTTTCGAGCGCTATTATGAGACCAGTGGTCTGTTAGGAACGGTGAGCACGTGTCTGCCAATGGTCGAGCGGTTCAAGGAGGTCGGAGTTGATGAGGTGGCTTGCCTGATCGACTTTGGCGTTGACACAGACGAGGTCCTGGCCAGTCTGCACGCGTTAGCGAAACTCAAGGATGAGAGCAATGTGCACAAAACACTTGAGCCGCTGGCAGCTCACATCAAAAGGTTGGGCGTTACACACATGCAATGTACGCCTTCCCAGGCAAGCATGTTGCTCTTCGCGCCAGAATGCCAGAGCACGCTTGACTCAGTACAGCGGCTCCTCTTAGGTGGTGAGGCGCTACCTCTTGCCCTGCTGCGACAGCTAGGCGAGCTAGTGAGTGGTGAGATCCACAATATGTATGGACCAACGGAGACGACGATCTGGTCTACAACACAGCTGGTGAAGAAAGGCACCGATACCATTGCAATTGGTCGTCCTATTGCTAATACGCAAGTCTATATCCTGGATAAGCATTTGCAGTTACAACCTATTGGAGTGACGGGTGAACTCTTTATTGCTGGACAAGGTGTTGCACGCGGGTATCTGCACCAGCCTGCTTTGACCGCACAACGCTTTCTGCCCGATCCATGGAGTACGGAGGCTGGTGCATTGCTCTATCGTACCGGAGATGAGGCTCGCTATCTGGCCGATGGCAGCATTGAGTATCTCGGACGCACAGATCAGCAGATCAAGCTACGTGGGTATCGCATCGAGTTAGCAGAGATTGAGGCGGTGCTGCGGCAACATGAGAAGGTAGCCGACTGCGTCGTACTGGTCCGAGAAGATGTGCCAGAACAGAAGCGCCTGGTGGCCTATCCGGTTGTTCGGCAGGGATACACGCTCACCACGAGCGAGTTGCGTTCCTACTTGCGGGATCGTCTCCCAGCATATATGCTTCCAGCGGCTTGTATGCCGCTGTCTACTCTTCCCTTAACCCCCAACGGCAAGCTAGATCGCCGAGCGTTGCCAGTCCCCAAAGAAGTTGAGCATGAGGAGAGCACTGTTCAAGCGTGGTCCAGAACTCCGATAGAGACTGATCACACGGGTCAGAACACTGCTAGGAGTGGAGATGCCATTGCGAGCAGTGTTCGAGGACCCGACCATAGCCTCGTTTGCACAGCGCGTAGAGAGCACAAGACGTTTGGGCGAAGAGATACAGATATCACCTCTAGTACCAATGAAGCGCACCAAAGCCATACCTATCTCTTTTGCTCAGCGGCGGCTCTGGTTGTTGCACCATTTGGAACCTGGAAGCACCACCTATCTGAATACAGAGAGGTTCCGTCTACTCGGCCTACTTGATATCAAGGTGTTAGAACAATGCTTTTGGGAGATGATACGCCGACACGAGATCTTACGGACGACTTTTGAGATGCTGGAGGGACAACCTATCCAGGTGATTCGTGAGACCTGTCATTGCAGCCTGCCCCTCATTGATTTAACGGCCCTGGGACAGCAGGCACAGGAGACTGTAGCGCAACAACTGGTAAAGCAGGAAGCAGAGCAGCCCTGCAATCTGGAGCAAGGACCATTGTTGCGAGCCTCTCTGCTGCGGCTACAGAGGCAGAAGCATATTCTGTTGGTGACACAGCATCATATCATCAGCGATGGCTGGTCAAACGCGGTGCTGCTACGCGAAATGACGACCCTGTACTTAGCATTCACGAACGGGCAAACTTCTCCATTAGCCCCATTACCAATCCAGTACGCTGACTATGCGCTCTGGCAACGTCAGTGGTTACAGGGGAAAGTCTTACACAAACATTTGCAGTACTGGCAGCGCCAATTGCAGGGAGCATCACCCCTGGAACTACCCACAAATGTACAGCATAGCGTTACATCTCGCCATCAAGGGGCACAGTATAACTTTACATTGCCGACTGCACTCTCTACGGCATTGACATCTTTGAGTCGTAAAGAAGGCGTGACGCTATTTATGACCCTACTCTGCGCCTTCCAGATCTGGTTATCTCGCTTGACGCATCAGACCAACATTGTCATAGGAACGGATGTCGCCAATCGGACCCAGAGAGAGACTGAACAACTGATCGGCTTTTTTGTTAACCTACTCGTCTTGCGCACAGATATAGGGAGAGATCAGTGCTTTCAGGAGCTGTTACAGAAAGTACGCAAGAGCCTCCTAGAGACTTATACTTATCAGGGCTTTCCCTTTGAATTGATAGTAGAGCACTCATTGCTTACGCGTAAGAAGGTGCAAGATCCAATCATCCCTGTACTGTTTGTATTACAAAATATGCAAGAACAGGCCGTACAGATTCCCGATCTTACGTGGGAAATTCTGCCACCGGAGAATATTGCCGCCAGGTTTGATCTAGCACTCTTTCTCCAAGAAGGGCCGCAGGGCCTTAGCGGATCTGTCGTGTATCGGGCAGCACTCTTTGAGCGATCTAACATCGCCACCTGGATGCGGCAATTTGAGGTACTGTTGAGTAGCATAGTAGCCAGGCCCGATGCGCTCATTGAGGAACTGAAGATTTCCACCAATGAGGAAAAGGAAGCCAAATTAGCACAACAAGCTAGCAGAGCAAAGCGTCTCCGCACTATAAAAGTGAAGGAGTTTGAGATAGATTAAATGCTGATTCAATGCAGAAACAGCATTTGAGGAAAGGAAAGCTAATGCAGGTGACAGGTTTAAAGGGATTTCATCTCTCTCTCCAGCAGGCACGCCTATGGACATTGCAAGGTGAGAGCCAGGTATATCGTGTACAGTGTGCTCTGCGCATAGATGGTCCGTTCGGTCTGAAGGCATTTCAACAGGCAGTGCAGTGGACAATGAGCCAGCACAGTATACTACGCACGTCCTTCTATCATCTCCCAGGCAAGGAGCTTCCCCTGCAAGTGATCCACCCTTGCGTGGAGACAGATTATATGCTGATTGATGGAACGAATCTGTTGGAAACAACGCACAACGTGCAAATACAGACTTATTTTGCTCAGATGCAGCGGGAGTATGTTGACCTTACCCGCTGTCCCCTGTTGCGTATCAGGTTCCTGCGGCTGGCTGTGCATGTTCACATCATCCTCGTGAGCTTGCCCGCCTTGTGTGCTGATGAGACGACTCTACGGCTATTTGTCGCTGAAGTGAGTCAGAGATACTCCCATGCCTTGCAAGGGATTCCCTGGCAAGAAGTGGGAGAAGGACCTTTACAATATGCGGATGTTGCCGC
>VBJK01000473.1 GCA_005879655.1 Chloroflexota bacterium
AGAGCAATTGCAACAGCAGGCGCAGCACTTACTGGACTGGTTACGCAAAGAAGAGCGTATCGCAGAGCCAGTGGAGCAGGACCAGCAGCAGAGCCAGGCACACCTGCTCCATAACCTGGCCTACACGTTTCAAGTGGGACGGGAAGCAATGGAGGAACGGCTGGCCATACAGGTTGCTTCACTGCAAGAGCTAGAGGAGCAGTTGCAGCGCTATATCACCGCTCCTACGCACGAGGCTGGCGACTGGTATCGGGGACAGGTGAAACGCAATGACCCGATAGGAGCATTTGCCGCAGACGAAGATGGGCAGAAAATAGTTACAGCCTGGATAAGCAAAGGGAAGTATGAGAAACTGCTCGAATGGTGGGTCAAAGGTCTCACTATCGACTGGAAACTCCTCTCTAGCGAGGGGGGATCGCAGCTCCGCAGGATCAGCCTGCCCACCTACCCGTTTGCCCGTCAACGCTACTGGCTGCCCATCAGTAGAAGTCCGCTGGTTACGGCGAAAGACTCGCTAACAGCAAGCCTCGCCCAGACAAGCATCCCTGCGTTGCCCGCATTGCATCCGCTCGTGCAACGCAACAATTCCGATTTTTTCGAGCAGAGATTCAGCTCTACATTTCACGGTGAGGAGTTTTTCCTGACTGATCATGTCATCAAAGGGCAACGCATCATGCCCGCAGCGGCCTATCTAGAGATGGCATGCGTCGCCATGGCCCAGGCAACGAGAAGGATCGTACAGCAAGATGGTGGACCAAGCTTACGGCTGAGCAATGTTGTGTGGGTGCGTCCTTTGGTCGTAGGCCCAGACCCTGTGATGGTGCATATCATACTTACCCTGCAAGAGAACGAAACGATTGCGTTTGTCGTCAGAGACGAGGATGAACATTCGTCCCGTTCCGTCCCTACGGAAGAGGAGATGGCAACACAGGTCTATTGCCAGGGCCAGGCAGTACTTTCCATGGAGAACTCCATCTCTCATGTGGACCTGGCAAGCGTGCAGGCTCGCTGTCAGCAGCAGATCTCAGCCGAGGAGTGCTACCAGCGCTATCGAGAACTGTCTCTCAACTACGGACCCACCTTCCAGGCCATCGAGCAGCTCAGAGTTGGAGAAGGTGAGGTGCTAGCTCGCTTGCACTTACCCGTAGCTTCTGGAACACAAACACAGACGGAAGGGGACAAACCCCACGCCTATATACTCCACCCCAGTATACTAGATGCAGCCTTGCATGCCAGCATCGGATTGCTCATAGAGCCAAACACAGACTTACAGTTACAGGTGCCCTTTGCGCTCTCGGAACTCCTGATCATCGATGAACTACCGACACAAGGTTGGGCATGGATACGTCGCAGGCAGAGTATTACCACGGAGTTGAGGCTGGATATTGAGATATGTGATGATGAAGGGCGAGTCGCAGCGCGTCTGCTTGACTTGAGCGCAAGACCTCTTTCTGCGAGCTTACAGCCTGTACAGACCTTACTGTTGACACCTGACTGGCAAGAAGAAGCCGTTCAAGAGCAGAGTCAAGCTGCATCCCTATACCCAGCAGAACCAGCCTCCCCTCTAGCTCAAACGCTGGTACTGCTGTGCAATCTGCCAGACCTCTCCGCCTCACATATGCAAGCCCAACTTGCTGCGGGAGGACACTGCCGCAGTCTGCACAGTTCACAGGTTCGGCGCGACCTGCGCTTCCAGGATAGAGCCATGCAGCTGCTTCAGGCGTTGCGCGACCTGTGCCAATCCCCGCCAACAGGGGCAAACTCCACTGCTACAGCCCCCATACTCGTGCAGCTAGTGGTAGCGCACAGCGAGGAACCCTCCTTGCTGGAGGCTCTCGCCAGCGTGCTCAAAGTGGCACAACAAGAGTACCCGACACTCAGAGGGCAACTGATCGAGGTAGAGGATCAGCCGCAGGAAGCAACCTTGCTCGCCAGACTGCATGAGAACCAGCTCAGGCCACATGAGCCATACATCCGCTACCGCAACGGCAAGCGCTACGTGAGAGCATGGCAGGAGCATCCAGAGGCGTCTGTTTTGCCAGACATACCCTGGAAAGAGGGCGGGTGCTATCTCATCACAGGAGGAGCAGGAGGTCTGGGGCGGCTCTTTGTGCAGGAGATTGCGCGGCACGTAGAGAGCACTACTCTTGTCCTTGTGGGTCGATCAGCGCTCTCGGCCCAAGAGCGAACAGCGTTAGCCCCAGCAGGAAAGGGTGGTATACATATCGACTACCAGCAGGTAGACGTGAGCAATGGGCCTGGCGTACACGCCCTCATGCACAGAGTGCAGGGTGCATATGGGCAATTGCATGGGATCATCCATGCCGCTGGCGTGGCCTACAACACCCGCATCTCTGACCAGACGCCAGAGGAAGTGCAAGCGGCGCTAGCTGCCAAGGCCAGCGGGGTGGAGCTGTTAGATGAAGCAAGCTCAGAGCTTCACCTGGATTTCTTCCTGCTGTGTTCATNTGCCTTTGCACATGCTCGCCGCGCAAAGGTGCTGGCCGGAGAGCGACATGGGGCTACACTCTCAATCAATTGGCCCTACTGGCAAGCAGGTGGCATGCAAATCGAGGCGTCCATGATCCAGATGATGCGAGAGGTGTTGGGAGAGGAGCCAATGGAGACAGAGACAGGAATGCAGACGCTCTATCAAGCTCTGGCATTAGAGAGCGCACAGGTTGTGGTGCTGCACGGACAAGTGGAACGCATCAAGCGACACTTGCAGCGTCCTTTGGGGGGACCCCCCCCAGGGCACCCACAAGGGATGCCACGACACGGGTACGAACACGCCTCGCAGGATGATCCGTCATCCATTGTAGGGGCATCCTTTGTGGGTGCCCTGGGGGGGGGAGTCCCGCCTATGAGACAGGAGCATATCAAGGAGAAAGCTCGTACTTACTTTAAAAAGCAGCTGGCGACGCTCATCAAATTACCTGTTCAGCAGATCGCGGTAGATGCCCCTCTGCAAGACTACGGCTTTGATTCCATCATGGCCATCAGCTTCACCAATGCCCTGGAAAGCACCTTTGGTTCCTTATCCAAGACGTTACTCTTTGAACACCCAACGCTCGACAGCCTTAGCAGCTATTTCCTGCACAGCTATCCAGAGCAACTCAGCAGGATAGTGGGCGCAGAGCAAGCACCTATTCCCGCTCTCACTCAGGGGCCTTCCTCCCAAACGGCGTTCTTGCAGCCTCACAGTCATCGCCTGGCACTCTTGCGCAAGGGGATGGTAGGGATGGGGCTTGCTCTCTCTATGAAGAATGGCCAACAAGATAAAGAGACTCAGGTGGGCGCTATCGCCATCATCGGTCTGGCGGGACGCTATCCGCAGGCACGAGACGTACACGAGTTTTGGCAGAACTTACAGCAAGGGCGAGATTGCATCAGCGAAATTCCTCCCGAACGCTGGGATCATGGCCTCTACTTTGATGCCGATAAAAACAAACCCGGTACAACCTATAGCAAATGGGGCGGCTTCTTAGCAGGCGTAGATGAATTTGATCCCCTCTTCTTCAACATCTCGCCCCGCGAAGCCGAAGTCATGGACCAACAGGAGCGTCT
>VBJK01000474.1:0-2567 GCA_005879655.1 Chloroflexota bacterium
GGACTGCGCTTGGTGATCCCATCGAGATCAATGGACTCAAGACCGCCTGGAGCGAGCTAGGGCAGACCATAGGAGAAGGACCAGTGCCACAGGCATCGTGCGGCATCGGTTCGCTGAAAAGCAACATCGGACATCTGGAGTGGGCGGCTGGTGTTGCAGGCGTCATCAAAGTGTTGCTACAAATGCAACACAAAAAGCTGGTGAAGAGTTTGCATTGTGAGCAGATCAATCCCTACATCCAACTGGAAGGGAGTCCGTTCTACATTGTGCAGGAGACGCGGAACTGGGAGGCGCTACAGGATAGCACGGGTAAGGCCCTGCCGCGACGAGCTGGGGTCAGTT
Source organism: Chloroflexota bacterium (assembly GCA_005879655.1). The sequence goes on from VBJK01000474.1 coordinate 343, forward strand.
CATTTGGCTTTGGAGGAGCCAATGCCCACGTGGTGCTTGAAGAATATGTCCCAAGCACGCAGGCGACAGAAGGCGAGGCCAGCTCGCTTGTGTGCCCCTCGTCCTTCTTGATCGTGCTCTCTGCCAAGAATGAGGAGCGCTTGCGCGAGCAGGTGCGACAGTTGCTGGCCTGGATGCAGGAGGGTAGTTGTGTCCAGGAACCCCTGGGGTTATATAATTTGGCTTACACGCTGCAAATGGGGCGAGAGGCGATGGAGGAACGTTTGGCGTTACAGGTCGGTTCACCCGTGGAATTAGAGGAGAAGCTAGGCCGCTATCTCCACAATCCGCAAGAAGAGACAGGGGACTGGTATCGGGGACAGGTGAAACGGTATAAAGATCTGGTGGTTTCCTTGAGTGCTGATGAAGAACTGCAAGAAGCGATCGTCAAATGGCTCCAAAGGGGCAAGTATGAGAGACTACTGGAGTGGTGGGTCAAGGGACTCGAGATTCCATGGCAGTATCTGTATACAGTAGGGGCGGGGCTTGCCCCCGCCCTGCCTCAACGGCTCAGTCTGCCGACCTACCCCTTTGGCAAAGAGCGCTATTGGGTGGACCTGATTGCTGTCGGCCAGCCTGGCAAATCTCAAAGTCTAAGCTCTCGCAATACTACAAGCCAGGAAGAGGTGTGCCAGACGAACGCATCTGCAACGGCACGGACGATGTTCCTCACACCCATCTGGCAAAAAGATGCGATTGTGGGACCTCACATAGCACAGGAAACCGCTCTTCCTGTTACGCTGATCCTGCTGTGTGATCTGCCCGACATCGCTGCCTCATCTATCCAAGCCCAGATGGCAACTGGGGGACACTGCCGCAGTTTGTCCAGTGCACAATCGCGTCGAGAGTTGCGCTTCCAGGATGCCGTCGTGCAACTGATCCAGGAATTGCAGCACCTACTGCAAGCTAAGTCTGTGGAACCGATGCTTGTGCAGGTCGTAGTGGCTGATAGAGAGGAACCCTCCAGACTTTCCGCCCTTGCAGGAGTGCTCAAGACAGCGCAACAGGAGTATCCACAGTTAGCCGGACAGTTGATTGAAGTAGAAGGAGAGGCAGATGAAGAAACCTTGCTGGCCAAGTTGCGCGAGAACCAGTACAGATCGCAGCAGTTGCACATCCGCTATCGGGATGGGCAACGCTGGGTGAAACTGTGGCAGGAGCATCCCGCTCCTATTCAAACAAGACCAAAAGAATCCTCTTTCCCTTGGAAAGAGGGAGGCTGCTATCTCATCATTGGAGGAGCCGGGGGATTGGCACGACTCTTTGTCCAAGAGATAGCCCAGCAAGTGCAGGAGGCCACTATTTTCCTGATAGGTCGATCGGAGCTCGATGCCTCGCAGCGTGCAGCATTGATGCCCACAGGCAGTGGTGGCATCTCTATTGACTATCAACAGGTGGATGTGAGCGATGGATCAGCGGTGCATGCGCTTATGCAGAGGGTGCAACAAAAGTCAGGGCATTTGGATGGCATCATTCATGCTGCCGGTGTCTTGCGTGATAGTCTCTTGCGTAACAAGACGGCAGAAGAAGTACTGGCGGTGCTCTCTCCCAAAGTGATCGCGGTCGAGGTGTTGGACGAGCAGAGCCGCGAGATGGCCCTGGACTTCTTTGTGCTGTGTTCGTCCTTTGTCGCTGTTGGGGGCAATGTGGGACAAGCCGACTATGCGGGAGCGAATGCCTATCTGGATGCCTTCGCGCACACCCGCCGGGCACAAGTTCTGGCAGGCAAGCGGCAGGGAGAAACGGTCTCGATCAATTGGCCGTTGTGGGAGGAGGGCGGCATGCACATCGAGTCTGCAAAAAGAGAGATGATGCGGGAGCGACTGGGATTAGACGAAATGGGGACGGAGATAGGAATGATGACACTCTACCAAGCCCTAGCCTTGAGGCAGGCGCAAGTAGTCGTGCTCTACGGGCAGGTAGAACGCATCAGGCAGCAATGGCTACAGGGCCATGTTTCCCCTGTAAGTGCGAACTTAGTGGGCGAGGGAAGGCAGGGGCAGAGCCTTGGCCCCCTACAATATGGAGGAACATCGGAGGCAGATGAACGTATTGTAGGGGCTGGATCGGAGCCTCGCACGATCCCTACAGCCCCTGCCTTCGGACCCATTGATACCTCTCTCTCTCAGTTAGCGCCTATGGGGGCAAGCCCTACCCCTACATTCTCCACAGATAAGCTATGCGAG
>VBJK01000474.1:2702-3573 GCA_005879655.1 Chloroflexota bacterium
CGGCCATCCTCACCCCCTATTTTGCCGCAGCATCTCCCGTAACTCCTGAACTTGCCCAGGGGCTGATGAGAGATGAGACCAAGCTGCATGCAAAAGGGCAATTCTCAAAGAGTGAAGCCGTAGGGGACCCAGGCTCTGCTCCTGTCCGGCTACTCGTCGAGGCGGACGAGGGCAAGCCCAGTCCAGATGTCTCTCTCAGACAACAGTGTGCAAGTATTGGATGTTCGGTAGCGCCCCACAGATCTGTGACAGCATCACCCATTGCCATCATCGGCATGAGTGGAAACTTTCCCCAGGCCTCTGATGTGCAGAGCTTATGGAGCAACCTGCTGGCAGGACGAGACTGTATTGGCGAAATACCTGCCTCGCGTTGGGATTGGCGGACGTATTTTGGTGACACAGTGGCGACAGAGGTTAGTCAGACGAATCTCAAATGGGCCGGGGTAGTCGAAGAAGTCGAGCTTTTCGATCCTCTCTTCTTCGGCATCTCTCCCCGTGAAGCTGAACTAATGGACCCGCAACAACGGCTGCTGATGACATATGTATGGAAGGCCATAGAGGATGCTGGGTATACTGCGGAAAGTTTATCAGGAAGTAACACGGCACTTTTTGTAGGTACAGCGAGCAGTGGTTATCATGAACGTGTAGCGCGTGTGCCTATGGCCATTGAGAGCTATTCTTCTACCGGTCAGGCCCCATCGATGGGCCCCAATCGTATGAGCTATTTTCTGAATCTGCACGGACCCAGTGAGGCCATTGACACGGCGTGCTCTAGCTCCCTGGTCGCGCTTCAGCGGGGCGTGACCACAATCGAGAGTGGTCAATGTGACATGGCCATCGTTGGTGGCGTTAATACTCTGGCCTCTCCTGG
>VBJK01000247.1:0-8807 GCA_005879655.1 Chloroflexota bacterium
GTGTGATCACCACCATGACGCGGTGCCGTGGGCTTACTGAGGATGAAAGTCTCCTCAGAGGTGTAAGTTGATCGAGGGTGGATGAGGTGGTATCTGCATAGAGCGAAGCGGAGGCTGGTGGAGCTGTGGTGGATGATAGTGTATGAGATGACGCTGCAAGCTCTTCAAGCAAGGGATGAGCATTCCATAGGTTGCTGTTCGTGCTAGCTTTTAACGATTGGCTGAAAGCAGTGGCGAACTCGGTAGCGCTCCCATAGCGCAATGCTGGCCTCTTCTCCAATGCTTTCAACATGACTTGTTCAGTGAGCGGAGAGATCGCCGGATTCAAAATATGTGGCAAAGGTGGCAGCTTGTTTATGTGCATATTGGCGACGGCGAGTGGGTTTTCGGCAGAAAAAGGGAGCTGGCCTGTTGCCATTTCGTAGAGCAGGATACCTAAGGCGTAAAGATCGCTAGGCACATCAGCTTTACTGTGCTCTTCAAACAGCTCTGGCGCAACGTAATCGACCGTGCCCAGCAGGCCCCCGGTCATTGTTAGTCGCGTCACCCCACTGGCGGTAGTGCGGGCGATACCAAAATCGGAGAGATAGCAATTGCCATCCTCGTCTAGCAAGACATTAGACGCTTTAATATCGCGATGGATAATCCCCTGGGCGTGGACATAATCAAGCGCGCTGGCAATATCGTATAAGTAACGACAAGCTTCATTGAGCGTAAGTGGTGAGCGCTTAATACGTGAGTGTAGTGTGCCACCGGCCATAAATGGCATCACAATATAATATTGATAGTTATGATCGACTACATCTATACCCGCATTATAGATAGGCATTAAATTTTTATGATGTAAGTGTGACATTAAATCTGATTCACGAATAAAGCGTTGCAACATCTCGTCTTCCTCGTGCTTAAACACCTTGACAGCGATGTAGCGCTGGAGATCAGAATCATACCCTACGTAGACATCTGCCATACCTCCCTTACCGATAATGTGTTGTAACTCGTAGCGGGCAAGAGTCCTTCCTTCCAGGATGGCCATAGTGTTGCTCTCCCGTGATTTCTCTCTAGTGTAACAATGAAAGAGTGGATATACTGCATGGCAATTCCCAAATATTGAAAAGTAACATCCTTATTATGTACACGAGCGTTCTTTGGCTCTAGGTTCAGTGCCTCTGCTAGTGTCGCGTCAAATCTCAGTGCCGAGGGGGACTATGATGACTGATTGTTGCGGGGGTAAAAAGTATTGGTCATCGCTTGAGTAAGCGAGTAGGCAGTACTTCAGTACTAGATTCTCATTTTTCTAAGCATTCTTACCCCCTCCTTACCTTGCACAATGCATTTTCTTAAGATATACTAGCCTAAAGTCTTGCTTTGAAACAAGAAAGTACACTGCAACAGAGTGTGACATATGTACATAGTAGCTAGTTATCACCATATCACTGGAGAGATTTAGAAGGATATCTGAGGGTAATGCATGGAAATACCTCCAAAGGACAAGCGCGAAACGAGCAATTCTAGTCCACGTAGTTCAGCCCCCAAAACAGCTAAGAAGCGCAGCTTTGTATCCCGTTTCGCGATACCAATTGTGTGCGTTGTGGTAGGGGTACTCCTGTTAGTCGTTGCAGGAATGCGCCTAGTAAACATTTCAGCCGGTGCTCCTGTGGCGCAAGAAAAAGCGGTTAGTGATATTTTGAATATGGCAGATCAACATCACCTGAAATCAGTGACGATCAGTAACAATGATGTAACCGCAACGGGTACCAATGGAAAACTGTACCATGCAACAAAAGAAGATGGACAAGCATTGACTGAGATATTTAGACACGATGGAGTAGCTGTAAATATCGATAGTGGTCAACGTGGTCAGTGGTTGCAAGGTGTAGCAGATCTCGTATTAATTCTGTTAATTGTTGGTGGGATGGCGTTTTTGATTCGTCGTGGTGGTCTTGGTATGGGTGGGCAAGCTATCCCATTCGCACGTTCCAAGGCCAAGCGCTTTAGTGAATCGCGCCCCTCTGTCTTGTTTAAGGACGTAGCCGGTGTTGAGGAAGCGAAAGTCGAGCTTGAGGAAATTGTAGAGTTCCTCAAGCATCCAGAGCGTTTTGTGGCGATGGGTGCGCGTACCCCGAAAGGCGTCTTGCTGGTAGGTTCGCCTGGTACTGGTAAAACGTTGATCTCGCGCGCGGTCGCTGGCGAGGCTGGTGTTGCGTTTTATAGTGTCAGTGGCTCTGAGTTTGTCGAGATGTTTGTGGGTGTTGGTGCTGCCCGCGTGCGTGATCTCTTCAAAGAGGCGAAAGAGCACGCTCCGTGTATTGTCTTCATTGATGAGATTGACGCGGTTGGTCGTCAGCGCACCAATTCTGGCACGGGTGGCAATGACGAGCGTGAGCAGACCTTGAACCAGTTGTTGGTCGAGATGGACGGTTTTGATAAGCATACCAATGTGGTTGTCATTGCCGCAACCAACCGTCCTGATGTGCTCGATCCGGCCTTGCTACGTCCTGGACGTTTTGACCGTCGCGTCATGTTGGACAAACCTGATATTCGTGGTCGTCTGGCAATCCTTGAGGTGCATGCCCAGGATAAGCCGCTGGCGGAGGGTGTGCAGTTAACTGATCTGGCGCGTCAAACGGCGGGTTTTTCGGGTGCTGACCTGGCCAACCTGTTGAACGAGGCGGCATTGTTGGCGGCACGTCATAGTCTGACGACGATTAGCAAAGCGCATCTTGATGAGGCAATCTTGCGTGTGATGGCTGGTCCTGAGCGCAAAAGCCGTCTGATCACCGAAGCTGAGAAGGCGATTATTGCCTATCATGAAGTTGGTCATGCCATTGTCATGCGTTGCACGCCTGGTGCTGATCCTGTACAGAAGGTCTCGGCCATTGCTCGTGGCATGGCACTTGGTATCACTGTGCAGGCCCCTGCTGAGGATCGCTACTTGTTGCGCCGTTCCGAGTTGGTGGCGAAGATGGCTGGCGCTATGGGTGGGCGTGCAGCTGAGGACATCATCTTTGGCGATATCACGACTGGTGCTAGCCAGGATATTGAGTACGTGACGAGTATTGCGCGCCGCATGGTGTGTGAATTTGGCATGACCTCGCTTGGCAATGTGGCCCTCAAGCCTGATGCGGATGGCTCCTCTTCGATTAGCGCTGCGACTGCGGCAAAAATTGATGCAGAGATATCATCTCTGGTGGAGCAGGCATATGCCTCAGCGCTTACTATTCTGCGTGAGAAAAAGGAGAGGCTCATTGCGATCTCTGAGCATCTCATTAAGGTTGAGACCATCGATGGTACTGAACTGGATACCATGTTGTTTGCGGCATAACTATGCTAACTAGAACGTTTATCGCGCTTGAGATGAATAACGTACAGCAGGGCCAGCTGGCAGAGCTTATCCGCCAGCTGGCTCTGCTCATGCCCGGTGTACGTTGGGTTGATCCTGCTGGTATTCATCTCACACTAGCTTTTCTGGGTGAGCTGGATGATGAACAGCTGGCGGATGCAATACAGGTCGCAGAGCTTGCTGCGAGCCAGTGCTCGGCGTTCTCATACCGGCTCTCTCGGCTCGGTATTTTCGGTGCGCCAGAGCAGCCTCGTGTCATCTGGATGGGCATCAACGAGCCATCTGGATCGTTACAACGTCTCCAGCGCACACTCAGTCGTGAGTTAGCACGGCGTGGCTTTGAGCTTGATAAGCGTGGTTTCTCTCCCCATCTGACCCTCGCTCGCGTCAAAGCTCCACTGACCTCAGACGAGCAACAACATTTGCAGCGTTTGCTTGCCGGGCAGCAAGCAGGACTTGTTTCTGCTCAGAGCTATCAGGTCAATGCTTTATATGTCATGAAAAGCGAGTTGTTTAGAACTGGTGCCAGCTATACGTGTTTACGTGTGTGTGCTTTGCAGTAAATCAGAAGTGTTTGAAGAGCTGTTTTGAGTGCTATATGCTGTTCAGTTGTGTGATTACTGCCTATAGCAAGGAGAAACGGCATGTATGATTTCGCCAATATTCAGAAATTACTTAGCTATAGGGGTTGACAAATATTTACTAATTAGTGTATCCTCGAAAACAGGGAAATGACATGGCAGAAAGTTCCAGCAAAGTTGCTGTTGTAGCGTCTATTGTGTCACTAGAGAGTGGTTAAGAGCAGCGTTTTGTAGGCTTGAATGAAACAAGAGAGTAAACTGGAGTAGAACAATGATTGCAATGTCAGGTAGTATAGCACAGACGGCGATGTCAGGCCGTCAAGGCCGTGCTAATCGTATGCCTGTTGCTCATTGTGCTGCTATGCGTATGTGTATGCCTGCTGCTACTACCGCAAGTATTATCCTTTTGAGAGCCGACGAATTAGCGTCGGTTTCTTTGTTTCTATGGTTACTTTTCGTCCTCGGACTCCTTGCGTGCCTTGTGGTACTTATTCGCCTCCTCCTTATGCGCCTTACCGGACTCGTCGGGCTTGTGAGTCTGGTAGGGCACATAACAGGGCGAGCCGCAAATACGGCATAGGGAGTTTAACGGGGGCAAAGAAGCAACCCAATCCAATGAAGGCATCCTGACGAGGACCTCCCAAAAACGGGAGGTCCTTTTTGTATTATTGTGTTTTATGCTGGAGGAGTTATGGCAATCGCTGCAAAGATTATTCAACAAGCAGGTATACCAGGACAAACAGATGAAGCTCGTGAGTTGGCTGGTAGCCACATTATCTGTGAAGCACTCGTACGCGAAGGGGTAACATTGTTATATGGTTATCCTGGTGGTGCAATTATGCCCTTTTATGACGCTCTCACTTCTTATCCATCATTGCATCATGTGCTTGTGCGTCATGAGCAGGCTGCGGCTCACGCTGCGGATGGCTATGCGCGTGCGACAGGCAAGGTTGGTGTCTGTGTAGCGACCAGTGGCCCCGGCGCGACAAATCTGGTGACAGGTCTAGCAACCGCTTTTATGGACTCAACGCCGCTTGTGGCTATTACGGGGCAGGTGGCGCGCACATTCATTGGCCGTGATGCCTTTCAGGAGACTGATGTAATCGGTGTTACTCAGCCAATTACCAAGCATAATTTCCTGGTGCGCAACGCCAGTGAGATTGCTGATGTGATACACCAAGCTTTCCGTGTTGCCCTGAGTGGTCGTCCTGGTCCGGTGCTGGTCGATATCCCTAAGGATGTGCAGTTCGAGAAGGCCGTCTATTGCCCATCGGATTACGTCACTTCTGAACAGTATATGAAGGCTCTCGCAGAAGGTGCACAGCGACCCGCTGACTATCTGCTCGCTCAGGCGGCACAATTGCTTGCGCAAGCAGAGAAACCTGTGATCATGGCTGGTCATGGCGTCATCCTGTCAAACGCCTACAATGAATTACAAGCGTTTGCCGAGAAAACTTCCATACCAGTGATTACGACGCTATTGGGTCAGAGTAGTTTCTCTGATACTCATCCGCTGCATCTGGGGTTGCCTGGTATGCATGGGCCAGCACACGTAAATCGTGCGATTAGCGAAGCTGATGTGATTGTTGGTGTGGGTCTGCGCTTTGATGACCGCGTGACTGGTAAGGTGAGCGGGTTCGCTCCCAATGCACGGATTATTCATATCGATATTGATCCTTCGGAGATGCATAAGGTTAAGATTGCTACGGTACCTATTGTCGCTGATGCGAAGGTGGCTCTGGCGGCGTTGACTGAGGTAGTGGCTCCGCAAGATCATAGTGCTAGGCTCAAAGAGATCCGTTCGTGGCAGGCGGTAGCTGAAGAGCGTAGTCAGAGTATCGAGCGTGACGACAACTTGCCCGACCCCGTTAGCATTTTGCAGGGGATCTACGAGGCGACAAAGGGTCAGGCTATTATTGTCAGCGATGTGGGGCAGCACCAGATGTGGACGGCACGCCATTATACCTGGACGCGGCGCAATAGCCATATCACCTCTGGTGGTCTGGGAACGATGGGCTTTGCGTTACCTGCCGCGATGGGTGTTAAGATGGGCATGCCTGATGATATCGTGTGGGCTATTGCTGGCGATGGCGGCGCTCAGATGAATATCCAGGAACTGGCAACCTTGCAGCAAGAAGGCGTTGCCATCAAATACGCTATTATGAATAATGGCTATCTGGGTATGGTGCGTCAATGGCAGCAGTTCTTCCATGCTCGCAACTATTCAGAGACGCCCATTAGCGGGCCTGATTATGTCAAACTGGCAGATGCTTATGGCGTGACTGGTATTCGTGTGAAGAGACGGGAAGACATTGCCAGCGCTATCAAGCAGGCCATGGAGACTGAGGGCACCGTGATTGTGGAATTTATTATCGAGCCAGAGGCGAATGTGTATCCGATGGTCGCTCCTGGTAAAGCTATCACGGATATGATTGAAGAATAGGCAAGGGGAACTGTTTAGTATGACGAAGATAACTGCTCCCGCTGAACGTTCGGGACATTCAGATGTGTCGCGGGATGTGATGCAAGCATATACGTTGGTTGTCCTGGTTGAAGATCGACTCGGAGCCGTTGACCGTGTGTTCAGCCTCTTCCGGCGTCGTCGCGCCAATATGCAGACGCTAGTACTTGGACGTTGCGAATTGCCAGATGTAATACGTATTACAGTCGCGGTGAATGACTCCGAAGTGGGCATTGATCATCTGGTCGAGCAATTGCGTAAGATTATTGATGTACGAAAAGTGGCCCATTTTATGGCACAGCAGGCCATTACGCGCGAACTGGCTCTCATCAAGGTCAGTCGCATTGAAGAGCATACGCGTGCGATTATCGAGCTTGCTAGTCTCTTTGGTGCTACAGTAGTTGACCTGACTGCTAGTACGGTGACACTAGAAGTAAGTGGCAGTAGCGAGAAGATCGATAAACTGGTCGGTCAGGTGCAGCGCTATGGCATACGCGAAATCGTGCGCACTGGTAGCGTGGCAATGGCATATGATGCTGAAGATAAGTAGGTAGGGCTTGCTATGTCAGCCCAACAAATTTTATAAAGAGGAAGTTACGACAATGGTAAAGATCTATTATGATGCAGATGCGAATCTCGACCTCATCAAACAGAAACGCATCGCTGTGATTGGCTACGGTAGCCAGGGACATGCTCATGCTCTGAACATGAAGGAGAGCGGTTGTGACGTGGTCGTTGGTCTGCCTGCGGGCAGCAAGAGCCGTCCAAAGGCGGAAGCTGAAGGGCTACGCGTGATGAGTCCTGCTGATGCGGCTCAACAGGCAGATGTAATCATGATCTTGATCCCCGATGAGGGGCATCGTGCAGTCTTTGAGCGGGATATCAAGCCTGGTCTGGCTCCTGGCAAATTGCTGCTCGTAGCTCATGGTTTCAGCCTGCACTTTGCTCAGATTGTGCCACCAGCAGATATTGACGTGGCAATGGTCGCGCCCAAAGGGCCTGGTCATATGGTGCGCCGCCTCTATACCGAGGGTGTTGGCGTTCCAGCGCTGTGGGCGGTCTATCAGGATGCCACCGGCAATGCTGATGCCCTGGCTCTGGCCTATGCCCGCGCGATTGGTTGTACGCGTGCTGGTGTATTGCATACCACCTTTAAGGAAGAGACAGAGACGGATCTATTTGGCGAGCAGGCGGTATTGTGTGGTGGCCTCACATCTTTGATCAAGGCTGGTTTTGAGACGCTCGTTGAGGCGGGCTATCAACCGGAGTCCGCATTTTTTGAGTGTATGCACGAAGTGAAGCTGATTGTGGACCTGCTGTATCAGGGAGGTATGGAGTACATGCGTTATTCCATCAGCAATACCGCTGAGTATGGAGATTACGTATCAGGTCCCCGCATCATTGATCAGCGTGTAAAGGACGAGATGCGCCAGGTATTGCGTGAAATCCAGAACGGAACATTTGCCAAGAACTGGATTCTGGAAAACGAGGCTGGCCGTCCATCGTTCCTGGCGATGCGCCGTGCGGGTGCTGAACATCAGATCGAACAGGTCGGGCGAGAACTACGTGCAATGATGCCCTGGTTGAATCCGGCCAAGAAGGAAAATTCTGAAGCAACTGAGTCGAAAGCTGAGACAACGAGGTAGGACGAGTCTGGCCTCGTCCTACGGAAGGTCATAAAGGAGAAAACACATCATGGGAGACCCTGCGGTAGTAAAGATCTTTGATACAACGTTGCGTGATGGTGAACAGTCGCCTGGTGCGACGATGACTACTGAAGAGAAGCTGAGAATTGCTGATCAGCTTGTACGCTTGAACGTAGACATTATTGAGGCTGGCTTCCCGGCTGCCTCTCCCGGTGATCTTGCGGCTGTAAAAGAAATTGCGAAGCTTGTTCGTGGCGTTGCTGTTGCTGGCCTTGCGCGTGCTTCTTCCAGCGATATTGAAGCCGCATGGGAGGCCGTTCGCCATGCCGAGCGACCTGTCATCCATGTGTTTCTTGCGACCTCTGATATCCACCTTCAACATAAGCTGAGAATAGGTCGTGAAGAGGCGTTGCAGCGCGTAAGGACGATGGTGGCTTATGCGCGCAACCTCTGTCCGACGATTGAATTTTCAGCCGAGGATGCGACACGTAGCGATTGGGACTATCTCTGCCGTGTCTTTGAGATTGCTATCCAACAAGGAGCGACCACGATTAACGTGCCCGATACTGTTGGTTATACGTTGCCTCACGAGTACGAAAAACTTTTCCGCTACCTACGCGAACGTGTACCCGGTATGGAAGAGGTGACGCTGAGTGCGCATTGCCACGATGACCTGGGCATGGCCACGGCCAATACGCTAGCGGCCATCAGGGCTGGTGCACGTCAGGTAGAGGTGACAATCAATGGCATCGGTGAGCGTGCAGGTAATACTGCTT
>VBJK01000247.1:8827-10564 GCA_005879655.1 Chloroflexota bacterium
CAGCTACTGGTGGCTAGTCAATTGCTGAGTCGTGTCACGGGCATTCCGGTGCAACCGAATAAATCGATCATCGGTGCCAATGCCTTCGCACATGAGGCGGGTATTCATCAGGATGGTATGCTGAAGAATCCGCTCACCTATGAGATTATGACGCCGCAGTCGGTGGGCTGGACTGATACAAACTTGGTATTGGGTAAGCACTCCGGTCGTCATGGTCTGGATGCTCGCTTGCGTAAACTCGGCTATAAGCTCTCGGCGGAGCAACTCAAAAACGCGTACCAGCGTTTTGTGAGGCTGGCCGATGAGAAAAAGCATGTCACCGATGCCGATCTGGTGTATATTGTAGAGAGTGGCGAGGAAACTCCAGCTGCTGTATAGTAATAAGGATTACTGTTGGGTTGTTTTCCAGGACGTAGTAGCGCAATTCATTGCGCCGTGCTCGCCCACAAACCCGTAGCCGCGCAATTTATTGCGCAAGACGTACGACGCAATAAATTGCGCGGCTACGTGTGTGCGTATTGTTGTGTGTATTGCGCAATAAATTGCGCGGCTACGGAGGTACAATCCAACCACGAGACATGATAAAATTGTCGAGATGCGAAAGGATGAATAATGCACGCTTCATCAGAAAGGCAGGGAGCCAGCGATGGCACTGGTATTACCTGCATCGGTAACTGTCTTAACGCCAGCAACATCGGCTAACCTGGGTCCGGGTTTTGATAGTCTGGGATTGGCGTTACAATTGTATAATCGCTTTGAGGTGGAAGAAAGTGGTGATGACCCTCTACTTCCTCGCATAGAGGTACGGGGTGCGCTCGGTGCGGATCTATCAACGGGGCCGGATAATATGTTTTTCCGGTCTTTTGCCATGTTATTCGAGTGTTTGCACGTGCCATTACCGGCAGTACGTATTCGCATGATCATTAAGATACCGCCGGGTTGTGGCATGGGGAGTAGTGCGACGGCAGTGGTCGGAGGATTAGTTGCGGCCAACGAGTGGTTACGTTTACAAGGCAAGGCTATTGCGAGAGAGGAGTTGCTGGCATTGGCGGTGGAGGCTGAAGCTGGCAATCACCCGGATAATGTCGCGCCAGCCCTCTTAGGCGGTCTTGTGGCCACGACAAGTATGGGTGGCAAGATACATGCGGTGAAGACGCCCTTTCCTGATGCGCTCAAAGCCGTGATGTTCACTCCCTCGTTCCCGATGGATACGGTGGCCGGGAGAAAGTTGTTGCCTGCTAGCTATCCCAAGGCTGATGTGACGTTTAATACCGGGCGTGTCGCTTTGTTGCTGACCGCGTTGCAGACCGGGCGTTATGAGTTGATCGGTGAGGCGATGCAAGACCGTCTCCACCAGCCTTACCGCCAGGTGCTCTTCCCAGCGATGCCCGATATTATTCAAGCTGCGATGACAGCAGGTGCGTATGGGGCCTGTCTTTCTGGTGGTGGGTCATCTCTCATCGCACTCACCGGTTCTCGCTTCGCTGAAGTTTTGCAGGCGATGCAAGAGACTGCCCGTATCGCGGGCATAGAAGGAACTGGACGAATTTTACGTGCAGACCAGAATGGAGCGCGGGTAATTAAAGCACCGCGTAGCCGCATACGAAAGGAAGTCAGCGCACGCTATGGTGATCAATTCTACTGGTCTCCAGCCAGATCAGGAGGGTCAGGGGCATAATCATGCTCATAGTACTTATTCCCCTGAAGTAGCAGATGTCTTATCCTCAATTTCATTAC
>VBJK01000247.1:10594-11533 GCA_005879655.1 Chloroflexota bacterium
TTGCGAGTGTGGCGGTGTGCTAGACGTTGAGATGAATTTTCTTCTGCCGAAGCAGCAAAGAGCATCATCTCGTCAGCACGATGGCGTACCCTTGGAGCTTTATGCTGGGGATGAAGAAGTCCCCTCTAGTGGTGCAGGATGGCGGCAGTTGTTCGATGGGCGAGCTTGTAGTCCGCCGATCTGGCCAATTGGTGAGGAGAGCTTGTTGCTCGATAGTAGCGGTGTCTGGCGTTACCGTGAGCTAATCCTGCCTGCGCCTGTGCAGTACGTGGTCAGTCGCCTAGAGGGGAACACGGGACTCTATCCGGTAGGGAGTGAGAATTGTGGGGCTGGCCGTGCCGGTCATCGCCAGATTGGTAGCTACGCCGGATTGGAGCGTTTCTATCTTAAACACGAAGGCGAGAATCCAACGGGGAGCTTTAAAGACCGGGGTATGACGGTTGGTGTCACCATGGCCAATATGTTGGGGGCAAAGGCTGTGGCGTGCGCCTCTACAGGCAATACCTCGGCTTCATTAGCATCGTATGCCGCACAGGCCGGGAAGAAAGGGATTGTATTTCTGCCAGCTGGCAACGTTGCGACTGGCAAACTGGCGCAAACGTTAGCCTACGGTGCAACAACGATTCAGATACGCGGTGATTTTGACGATGCTATGCAGCTCGTTGAGCAAGTCTGTAACGAGATGGGCATCTACCTGCTCAATTCGCTGAACCCTTTCCGTGTGGAAGGTCAGAAGGCGATTGGTTTTGAGATCCTGCAACAGCTGGATTGGCAGGCTCCCGATTGGCTCGTGTTGCCAGCGGGCAATCTGGGCAATACTTCAGCGATTGGTAAAGCCTTCCGTCAAGCGTATCAGCTTGGTCTGACCAGTCGTATGCCGCGTTTCGCCGCCATTCAGGCAGCGGGAGCTAATCCCTTCTATCGCAGCTTTATGCAGGG
>VBJK01000084.1:0-27708 GCA_005879655.1 Chloroflexota bacterium
CGATACCAGCCTCGCCTAGCAAGACAGTACATTGCGGGCGGCGCTGCGTATCTAGTGGGATACCAGTTGCCCGTCGCTGACTGACCACTTGCATACGCGCTGTTTGCATGACTTCCCGCAGCGTGGTACGCAAGACATCGAGTTCAAAGCCACGGCCCACCAGTGGACTCTGGTGGCTACGACCAATCTGCATAAAGCCAGGATCAACCTGGGTTGCAAACGATGTGGTCCTTGCTGCTATCGCCTCTTGCTGGTCTCTCTCAGCAGTTCCTGATCTTGCTGCTACATCTCCGGTTGGTGTGACGGACAGTGCACTCTCATGCTCCCCCAAGAGAGCAGTTAGCCCTGCACGAGGACCGCTACTACCAATACGGCCTTGTAACTCACGCCCCTGATGTACAGCTTCATAGAGGGCAACTGTTTCAGCAGAGGGTGCAGCGTTAAACTCGTCTCGCAATACCTCAACGAGGCGGTGATAGGCGCGCAGAGCCTCACCACGGCGCTTCTGTTGCGCTAATACGAAAATACAACGTTGTACAGCAGCCTCATTCGTAGGCTCAGCGGCAAGGAGACGATCTAGCTGTTCCAGCGCATTTGTCGTATTCCCCTGCTCAATGTAGAGGTCAGCCAGCTCAATCAGCAAGCCAATCCAACTGCGCTTGAGCGACTGACGACGCGTAAGCACCCACTGAGCTTGCCGCTCCTCCGGCATAAAATCCCCACCATAGAGTGTGACTGCTTCACGCAACAGGGCATCCCGATGAGGCATACTCTGCCCCTGAAGCATTGCCTGATCGGCACGGCTAAAATCCGTGACTATAGGAATTGCCGCTTCAAAGGCATCGGCGTCGATCCAGATGCGTGCTTGCTCTGCCAGGATTAACCAATCGCCCTCCACACGCAAAAGCTGATGTGTGAGACGGACTGTTTGTCGATCCTGGACATCGCTATGGCGGCGTTGATTGCGTGCTGGCTCTAAGACCTGACCCAGGCTATGGATGATGCGGGTAAGTTGGCTACTGGCGGTCTCTTGGTCGTTATCGGGCCAAAGAGCCTCCAAAACTTGCCCCTTCTGCGCACGGCGTCCAGGTTTACAGAGTAAGTAACCAAGCAGAGCGCGTACACGGGGTTGCTGCCAGAGAAAATCTGTAGAGCTTTGCCATTGACGGCGTTGACGATGATCAAGGCGACACTGTCCTAATACAAATAAACGTACGACTGCCTTACTTGGATCGGCAGAAATTGCTGAGAGGTTAGGTAAATAGACAGAGGGAACGAGATCCACAGGACGGGGAGGAGCAAGCTCCTGCTCCGCTAACACACCAGAGGGCAGGTTTTTGCCAATATAGGTCCGTATTGTGCGACCATTGACTGTCTTGTAGGAATACCAGTATGGTCCATGACCTTTCCCCTCACGACATTTCTGACAGCGCGGTTTCCCACAATAGCTGACCTGCTGATGATAGGTAACTTTCTCATTCATTTCTCCATACCCCCCTTCCGTTCTAGCTGCGTCGATTATGCAAAGTATGCTCTCTTATAAAAATACGTAATTAAGCAACGACTCATTAAAAGTGACATGAGAGAGCCAACGGTACCACTCATACATGTGTGTTTTTTGCTATGCCTATAAAGTACCATATAATTGCAACTTCGTCATTTTTTTATCCTTTATGGTGAGAAACAAATTGAGATGCACAGGCATGGCAAAGCTCGGTGCTAGCGAGCTGGCCCACGCTCATACATCTCAATATATTTTCATTAGTCTAACTCAACCTAGTTGTTGAAAAACAGACCCTTGAGTAGTAAGTTTGTTACTAGGATCGATCAAAGGGATCTGAGCATCAGTACAGGAATATTGCATAGCGGCATAGATATTATTGGCGGCTAAGGATTGTAAAGCCTTGGTTGTCCAAGCCGTCATGAAGGATGGATTATCATGTTTGCCATCCCCAGCCACACTATGCTCAGCAGTATAGTTCCATTCAGTGATCATAATTGGTAAGGTTGTCCCTAGTATACCACTCATGATACGACGAGCGTCAGCATCATGGACCGCCCAGTTGTCCAAACGTTGCATGCATACATCAGCCGTCCAGGCGGCTGCGCACGTATACTCATGCCAGCTCACCATATCGGGCAGGTTCTGCTTGACACCTGTGAGAAATATCGACAGGTAGGGACCTGCATACGTATAAAGAGAAGGCCCAACAAAACGTCCATTGCTTGCCAGTTTGCGGAAAGCTGGCACGTTCTTGTTCCAGGAAGCGACATACCAGGTGGGATCGCCATTGCCTAAGTTGGGTTCGTTGCCATACTCATAGTAGACGATGCCACTGCCAAAGGTCTGGTTCATAGTAGCGATGATCTGGGTATCATCACTGATCGCACTGGGCACTTTCTCTGGCGTCTCCAAAATCACGAGAGGCGCTGCACCAATGCTCTTAATCAGTTGAGCCGCTTGCAGATAGGTTGCCTGTGTCAGGCTAGCACGCATAGGGATACGCATAATCCCTACATGCATCTGCTTGAGTAATGGTCCAACCGGATTATTCAACGCCTGATCACTACTGTCGTTGAGTGTAAAATTGGTACCAAAAAGTAACGAACCACCAGCGCCAGCAATCGGCCCACTATTGACAGTTGGCACGGCGGCAGGTGTAGCTGCTGCTGTTGTCGTTGGTACAGCTGTTGTCGTTGCTGCTGTTGTTGTCGTTGCTGCTGCTGTCGTCGCTACAGCCGTTACAGTTGGCGGAACAGTTGGAAGTTGTGTTGATATAGATGGCAGGGTCTCATTGTTAATAAGAGTGACCGGAGTGGGAGAAACAGCTTCTGGGCGATTAGTAGCATAATATAAGTATGACCACACACTCCCCACTACAACCAACAATGAAAGCACAATAAGCGCGATAGCTACCCTAGAGTAAATACGCTTTTTACTTGGTGATAGATGAAAATCAAATGACATGCATGTAAACTCCTATACCCACATTTTTAGATATATAGGCATTGTACCACTGAGTTTGGATTTTTCTTACGGGCATTGCTGACATAGTACGAAGTCACTAGAGGCCATATAGCCTATTTTTCCCCTCATGTTGCTCTTTGCCGAACGGAGGGGTGACTGAGTTCTCTGTATGAACAAACGTTAATGAGGACGATTTTTGGTGTTTTGTGCTCAAGGTTCAGAAGCGGGGCTGTTCCAGTAAGATGCAGAAGACCTTCCCCCCAATCAACCTTCCCAAAGACAGGTTGATTGGGGGGGAGGGAAATGATGGCTTAGACAGGAGGTGCCCAGATGCCGAATTCGTTGCCATCAGGATCGGTGAACTGTGCCCATTTGCCCCAGGGTTGCGTGCTCAGCTCTTGGGAAATATTGACTCCATGAGCTTTGAGCGTTGCACAGGTCTCTTCAATGTCGTCTGTGTGCAGAATATAGCCCGTGAAGCCGGTTTTGTCTCCGCCCGACTGGCCGCGTAAGCCGAGCATGATGTGCGTCTGTGCTCCCGGAGGTGCTACTTCGAGCCAGCGTTCCGTTTCGCTCATAGGCTGATCATCGATCTTCTCAAAGCCCAATTTGTTAACATAGAAGTCGAGGGCCTTGTCCTGGTTGCTTACGCCAACTCCAACAGTACCGATTTTTGTGAACATGTGTTTTTTCTCCTTCTAGAATGCTATGGATTATTTGCCACCTGCGATCGCAGGGAAAGGATGAAACACTCCTCGGATCGGAAGTGTCCCAAGTACCTATTCTAGTGCACTGGCAAGAAAGCGGAAAGAGCTTCGGTACGCTTGCTCAAGGCTTGTGCGTTTACCCGAAATGACGGAAAAGCGGGTGGTGCAGGAGGGCGGCTAGCCCTCCTGACGGGGTGCGGGGTGTCCCCGCAACCTCTTTTTTCCTCTGCCGCCGAAGGCGGCAAAACAGACAAAACGGGTAAACGCACAAGCCCTGTACGCTTGCTATCGCGTAGTGAGCAGGTAATCAAGTCGGATCATATCGGGATTATCTTTGTACGGACTCCGCTGGAGTTGCTGGAAGATATGCATCACACGGGCAATGTTTACTTTGCAATCAATATTCAGGGCTGTGACCAATGCGAACTCTGCTAACTTTGCCGCTTGCGGAGCTGCTATAGTATGAATTTTATAGGGATGTGTCCATTCAAGAGCGTGATTGATGCGAAGATGGCAACGATTGCCGCGCTTCATGATAAGCTCTCGATAGCGCAGCGTGGAGACGGCATCGGAGAGCATGTGATGTTTCCGGTGACGTTTGAGGAGGTTGATGTGCTCAAAAGCTCTCTCCGGCTATTTCTCGGCCAAGCGCCACGAATGCTTCCTCCCTCATCTGAGCTTCTCACTCTCATCATGCGCTGTGATGAGACGTGAGATCGTATATACTAGGAGAAAGCCTATAAAGTGGAGCACATGTCTGTGCCAACCTTTATGGGCAACGTCGAGCAAAACGCAAGATAGTACACTCCCTTTAGAGAACAGTTATGCATAGCTTGGAGCACTTCCTTAACGATGAAAATGACTCTCACGGCCAAACTCAAATTGCAGACGACGCCCGAACAGTTTGCAGCACTACGCCAAACGCAACTAACGTATCGTGATGCGCTCAACACGGTGAGTCGCTATGCTTACGAACAGGGCAAAACCAGTAATGTGACCAAGCTGCACAAAGGCATGTATGCCGCGTTGCGCACACACCATCACCTGCCCTCCCAACTGGCCTGTAGCGTCGAGCGAGCGGCACGCCTGCAAAGGTATGCCGCGTTGCGGTGGAGTCCAGATGCAACAAGCCTCCGGCTAGAAGCCGGAGGTGCGAATTGACATTAGCTGGCATCGATACTGGCGGAACATTCACCGATATCGTCCTGTGGCACGAGGGGCAGCTAAAAGTACACAAGGTGCTTTCGACGCCCGCTGATCCCTCGCAGGCAATACTTGGTGGTCTGGCGCAACTTGATGCACTACAACATTTGCAGGTACTTGTGCATGGTTCGACTGTTGCCACGAATGCGGTACTCGAACGTAAGGGCGTACTGACTGGCTTAATTACGACCTCCGGTTTCCGTGATGTGCTTGAAATTGGTCGCCAAACACGTCCTAAGCTCTATGACCTGCGGGTGCACAAAGTACCCCCTCTGGTTCCACGTGCGCGGCGTATGGAGGTAGTGGAACGACTTAATGAACGTGGCGAGATTTTGGTAGAGCTGGATGAGAACTCCCTCACAACGGCTCTTGACTCCCTACAGGCGGCTGGCGTTGAAGCTATCGCCATCTCGCTGCTCTTTAGCTTTGTGAACCCTGTTCATGAGCAACGCGTTGCAGAGACAGTGCGCGCTACGGGTCTGTATGTCTCTGCGTCTTGCGAAGTATTACCTGAGTTTCGCGAGTATGAACGTACCAGTACTGTTGTGCTTAATGCTTATGTGGGACCGCTCATCGATCGCTATCTGGCACGGCTAGAACAGGCGCTCCCTCAACAGACCGTTTTGCGCATTATGCAATCAAATGGTGGTTCCATTTCAAGTAGCATGGCCCGCCGTGAAGCTGCTCGCACACTGCTCTCCGGGCCTGCGGCTGGTGTGGTTGGCGCTACGTTTGTGGCGAAGGCTGCTGCTTGCAGGCAGCTTATTACACTGGATATCGGCGGTACATCGACGGATGTAGCGTTAGTTGATGGCACCATGACAGAAACAACGAATGGCATGATCGGTGGGTATCCGACGAAACTGCCCATGATCGATATCCATACAGTAGGCGCTGGTGGGGGAAGTATTGCTTGGTTCGATCTTGGTGGGGCTTTGCGTGTAGGGCCTGCATCAACTGGGGCTGATCCTGGGCCAGCGGCCTATGGACGTGGTGGGACGGATGCTACGGTGACGGATGCGCATGTTGTGCTTGGGCGGCTGATCCCCACTGCTTTCCTGGGAGGTGCAATGCAGCTGGATATGGAGCAAGCGTCGCAGGCTGTCTCAACCATCGCGCACCGGCTAAAGACTTCGCTTGCCGAGGCTGCATTGGGTATCATTCGCGTCGTTAATGCAAATATGGAGGCTGCCATCCGTGTCATTTCGGTTGAGCGCGGGTGTGATCCACGGAACTTCACGCTGGTTGCCTTTGGCGGGGCGGGTCCATTACACGCTTGCGAACTGGCAGCAGGGCTACGTATTCCACGCGTGCTCATTCCGACATCACCGGGTGTGCTTTCGGCGCTTGGTATGCTCATTGCTGATACCCTCAAAGACTATGTACGTACTGTCATGGTGCTCAGCGAGGATGCACGCGAAGTGATAGCCTCTACCTTCACGGTTTTGCAGGAGCAGGGACGCCACGATCTGCTCCAGGAAGATGTGCCTGCCGAGAGGATAGCTATCGAACGCTATCTTGATTTGCGTTATGTCGGACAAGCCTATGAGCTAACCATTTCTTTTAAGGAGGAGCTGGCACAGGCTATAAACGACTTTCATAGCGAGCACGAGCGCAGATTCGGCTATAGTGATCCACATGAGCGGGTACAAGTTGTCAATGTACGGCTCAAGGCGAGAGGGATGGCTGATATACCCATGTTAGAGCAACAGGAGATGGTAGAGCATACGGCTGTGGAGCCAACTACGACGCGTGGTGTCATCTTTGCGACTTCAACGGGTGCCGTTGAGCATGAAGTTGCAGTCTATGCACGAAGCACTCTGCGACCCGGCTGTGTTCTGAGCGGACCAGCACTTATCACCCAATACGATACGATAACGGTGGTGCCTCCTCAGTGGCATATGCAGGTCGATGCCTTTAGTAATCTGATCATCGAGCCTCTCGCAACATGATCGAGCTATGAAAGGATATGCTTGTGGTCGATCCAATTAGCCTGGAGATCTTTCGCAGCGCTTTAACGGCGATTGCCGAGGAGATGGGAGCCGTGCTGATGCATAGTAGCTACTCTCCCAATATCAAGGAGCGACGAGACTTCTCCTGTGCACTCTTTGATGCTCGTGGACAGCTTATTGCTCAAGCCGCTCATATCCCTGTTCATCTGGGGTCCATGCCAGATTCTGTTGCCGCAGCCCTGGCCAGCTTTGACGATTTTGTGCCAGGAGACATCATTGCCTTAAATGACCCCTATCTTGGTGGAAGCCATCTGCCAGACATTACACTCGTTGCACCGATCTTTGTACAGGTGGAAGGCGCATCTCAGCTTATAGGGTTTGCCGCTAATCGCGCGCACCATGCCGATGTGGGAGGCATGTCCCCCGGCTCGATGCCCCTAGCGACCGAGGTGTATCAGGAAGGGATAATTATTCCCCCCATTAAATTGTGGGAAGCTGGTCAGCCCAATCGTGCCTTGCTGGCGTTAGTGCTACGCAATGTGCGCACTCCCCACGAACGACGGGGCGACCTGGCGGCCCAGGTGGCCGCCAATCGTACTGCTATACGTCGCATGCAAGAGTTGGTGGAGCGTTGGGGACTTCCCACGCTTGAAGAGCATTTCACGGAATTGATGGCCTACGCTAAGGGCATCGCCGAAGCCACCATTCAAACGATCCCGGATGGCTGCTACCAATTTACCGATTATCTCGACGATGACGGTATCAGCGAGGCGACGATCCCCATTACCGTCACAGTCACTGTTCAAGGATGCCATATCACCGTTGACTTTCGTGGCAGTGCTCAACAGGTACGCGGCAATGTGAATACGGTTGCATCCGTCGCCAGATCAGCTACATATTACGTGATGCGCTGTCTAATGCCAGATGACGCCCCCATGAATCATGGCACATTTGCACCAGTCACCGTGCTTACACCAGAAGGCACAGTGGTCAATGCCAGGGCACCCGCTGCCGTAGCTCAGGGCAATGTAGAGACATCACAACGCATTACCGATGCCATCTTTGGCGCTCTCGCTCAAGCCTTGCCGGATGTGATTCCTGCCGCCAGTCAAGGGACAATGAACAATATTACGGCAGGGGGGATCGATCCACGTACGCAGCAACCGTTTGCCTACTATGAAACAATGGGCGGTGGGATGGGAGCCAGACCAAGGTTAGATGGACTTTCAGGTGTCCACACGCATATGAGCAATACCTTGAATACTCCGATCGAAGCCTTTGAATACGCCTACCCCATGCGCATCACAAAATATCAACTGCGGGATGGCTCTGGTGGCGATGGGATAGCGCGAGGCGGCGATGGCCTGCTACGCGAGATCGCATTCGAGGTTCCAACAGAAGTGACATTGTTGAGCGAACGGCGGCGTCTGCCTCCCTATGGCTTGCATGGGGGAGAACCTGGCCAATGCGGAGAGAATTATCTTGAGCATGCAGGGCAGAAGAGAGCTCTTGCGGGCAAGGTCCATTTTCGCGCTATGCCTGGTGATCGCTTAACTATTGCCTCTCCTGGTGGAGGTGGCTGGGGCAAAGCACCCTCCTCGGATTAGATCGCTAACATAAGAAGCTCCCCATTGGAGAGGAGCTTCTTAATCCCTCTCTATCACGCAGAACTAGAGCAAGCTGCAACAGGAGAGACAAGCGCAAGCACATCTTGAATCTGGAACGGTTTCACCAGATAGCTGACAGTTGTATTGCTCAGAGCTTTCTGTACACTTGGTTGCTCTGCTGCCAGCACCATCGCCACAATACGTACACTGGCATAGATGGCACGCTCTTTCATAAAGTCTATAAGCTTGTATGCCTCTTTTCTATGCTCGATAGCCACAAAGATGAGATCAGGAACATCCTGAACAACTGCAAAAACCTGCAATGCCTCTTCTTGCGTACTACAAGTGATGACGCAATGACCCGCGATGCTGAAATAAGTATGAAGCAACATCTGTAGAGTCCTTGAAGGATCTACCACTAAAATACGCTTGTTCATATGTTTCGTCTTCTTCCTATTTAGACACTTTACTACGTTCCCTCTTTAATTTTAAGTATACTCCTATCCAACGCGAATCCCAAATTATTAACAAGCTGGGGGACCTTTGCAAGATACAGAAGTTTGCTGAATCCATTCGCATACTTGATACCAATCTGAATGGTACATACCTATATTGCCACAGAAGCCGTTGAACGTCAATGCAGATGAAGATCAATCTCAGCCCATAGTAGAATTTTGAGGAATGCATCCCTCTCCTGTTAGTAGCACCCATCATAACGACTCATAGTAAACAGACAAAGCCCCCTTTCTCATGGGATTACTGTTGACGACCAAGAAATACTGTGAGTGAGTCGCTTAAAAAAAGGAGCAAATCTGCCAGCTTTGAGTGAAACACTGCTTATTGTCTTCTGTAGAAGATGCAAATGCAATACTCATGGAACTAGATGAGCTATGGTCATTTGTCTCTGAGAAAGATCATCAAGTCTGGATAGGGGTTGCATTGTGTAGAAAAATATACATGATGCTTGTCTCAAGCTCTTTCTCCATCGCTATAATTTGGAGCGGATCAGCTTTCTCAAATGAGCCACTACCCAAAAGCGCAATAAATCGCTTGACAACTCAGAGCAACAGGAGTAAGATAGACCGGCTTTCTTCCGGTCCTGTCGGTCGGCGTAATCGGGTCTTGCGCGGCAGATGTCTATGAACCCCGCTAGGTCCGTGAGGAAGCAACGGTAAATGGACCTCTCTGGGTGACGCAGGGTCGCCTGATTACGCTGACCGGCAGGACCGGGCGAAAGTCGGTTTTCTCTACCCTCTTCTTTTTTTGTTGTCGGGGGGTCGATTTGTGGCCCGCATGAAAGCATACAGGCGGGAGATTTCCCATGGCCTCACAGTCGCTCTACCGTAAGTGGCGTTCTCAAACCTTCTCCGATATGGTCGGGCAGGAACCCGTTATTCGCACATTAAAGAATGCGCTCCATAGCCGGAATCTTGCTCATGCATATCTGTTTACTGGACCGAGAGGGACCGGCAAGACTAGTACCGCACGCCTCCTTGCGAAAACAATCAATTGTCTTAACCCCAGAGATGGCGAACCATGCAATGAATGTCTGCAATGCCGCGAGATCACTGTTGGCAATTCGTTCAATGTCATTGAGATCGATGCTGCCTCCAATCGTGGTATTGATAGCATTCGTGAATTACGCGAAAAAGTCATGGTGCCCCCATCCTCTGGCAAATATATAGTCTATATTCTCGATGAAGCGCATATGCTGACAACTGAGGCATTTAATGCGCTACTGAAAACGTTAGAGGAACCACCACCTCATGCCATCTTTGTCATGGCCACGACCGATGTCCATAAGATGCTACCAACCGTTCTTTCGCGTTGTCAGCGCTTCGATTTTAAGCGTTTTACCCTGCGGCAACTCGTTGAGCGCTTGCATTATGTGGCAGAACAGGAGCAGATCAAGCTGGAGGGCGAAGCAGCTGAGCTTATTGCGCGTGCTGCTACCGGTGGTATGCGTGATGCCCTCAGTTTATTGGACCAGGCTATTGCGTACTCTGGACAGGAAATTACGCTATCTCAGGTACAGGCGATGCTAGGTGTTGCCGATCCGCGCGCTATCCAAAAATTCGTCTTTACCATAGCACAACTGGATAGCAGTGCAGGATTGCATCTGATCCATGAACTAGTTGAGGCAGGAGCAGACTTACGACAGCTCAATGCACAGATCGCTGAGTATTGGCGTGCCATGATGCTAGCGAAAGCAGGAGCCAATATTGCCGAGATTCTCGACAGTACGGACAGCGAAATACGCGAGATTAGCGAAGTCGCTAAGCTCTTTGCATTAGAAGAGCTTATTGAATGTGCACGCGTTTTTGCCCAAAATGATCTCGTGCAGAAAAACCAGGGCACACCACAGCTTGGCCTGGAACTGGCTCTATTGACCTGTATCGAGTTACATCGACGCGGGCAAACTGGACAAGCTCTGAGAGAGAGTACTGCTACGACGGCAACACCCAGCGCTCAACCACGCTCAAGCACGGCCACTCCTGCACAACGCCCGGCTACAGCTCCTATACCGTTGCGTGCACAACCCACACCACCACCGGTAAGCAATCCCGATATGCCTGTTTCTCAACCACCCCAAGCACCAGTAGTTACAAGTCCTGCATTTGTTGCACAGGAGCCTGCACATCAAGAGGAAGCACTACCCGATTGGGATGATTTGAAGGAGAACGATGCAGAAGGAAACGCCTCGCCCGTCACTTCTAATATCGTGAGCATCCTGCCAAGCGTACCCAATAGCCCGACCGAGAAACCTGTCCCTGCTGCCTCGGCGCAAAGTGCAAGCAATGCTCCTACCTTGACTGTGGCACAGGTGAGAGAAAAATGGGAGTACGTGAAACGGCGTGTCAAGACAAAAAAAGATGGGCCGAAAGTTGCTGCATTCTTAAATGGATATACTATTGTAGACGTAGATTGTCATACGGATGTACCTGTGATTGCTATTCGGGCCAGCGCGACGTTTCACTACAATGCACTGCAAAAGGGCGAGTATCACGGAGTCATAGAGTGGGCCTTTAAGGTCGAGTTGGGACAGGAATGCCGTGTGCGTTTGTTACCGCCCGGTCAATCCAGCGGTGTAATTCACTCCACAGCAGTACCGCCGCTGTCTCCTCCACCATTCTCACTATCAGCTTTGCCGCATGAGGGCGATCCTCGTTCGGCCAACACGGCACCACCTGCGGCCTACCGCCAACCCACGCATGTGGAGAAACCACCAACTGCACTCCATAAAGCTACGGCCCCAGTGCAAGTGAAGCAAGCAGAAGCAGTTACCGACGAAGTGCAACCGCCGCCACCACTTGCCAGATTGAGCGTGGTGAGAGAGAATACTAATGCAGTACCATCAACAGATGACAAGTCTGTACGCTCTGGCGAGACCAGACAAGTAATGGCTGAGAAAAAAGCCAAAAGTGATCCTGTTGTACGAGAAGTTGTACGAATGTTCAAGGCTGAAATTAAAGAGGTACAATTAAAGTAAGGAGTTATAAGCTATGGGTATGAATATGCGTGACATCCAACGCTTGCAGCAGAAAATGGTAAAAATGCAGGAAGAGTTGGAGGTAGCCCAGTTCACAGGAACCGCTGGCGGTGGTGCGGTGACGATCACCATGACCGGCAAATTTGAGATTGTCGGCGTAAAGATTGACCCGGAGGCTTTTAATGCGGATGATATTTATGAGCTAGAAGTTATGGTCAAGGCTGCCGCCAAACACGCTTTTGATCGTGTTAACGCCGAGCAGCAGAAACTTCTTACTAACGCTACAGGCGGTGTGAAGATACCTGGACTTTTCTAAACTATGAGTGATATTGCGCCACCAGTTGCAGCACTGGTCGAAGAGTTTGCAAAGCTGCCAGGTATTGGCGTAAAGACCGCGCAACGCCTGACCTTTTTTATCTTGCGTAGTCCAACAGACCAGGCACGACGCTTGGCCGAGGCTATTATGCGCGTTAAGGAAAGTATCGTCTACTGTTCGCGCTGTTTCAATATTACAGAGACTGATCCTTGCCTTATTTGCAGTAATCCCAATCGTGAGCAGGACACCATTTGTGTAGTAGAGGAGCCACTCGACTTATTAGCGCTAGAAAAGACCGGTGTCTACAAGGGACTGTATCACGTCTTGCATGGTGCCCTCTCTCCCATGAATGGGATAGGACGCAAGGATCTGCGCATAGACGAACTTTTGAAGCGTGTGGATGAAGGCAAGACCCACGAGGTTATTCTCGCAACCAATCCAGGCTTTGAAGGAGATTACACTGCCAGCTTTATCAGAAATGAGATCAAAAACGAGTTGAGTATGCCAGGTTTGCGTATTACCTCGTTAGGGCGCGGCTTGCCCAATAGCGGCGACCTGGAGTATGCGGACGAGGGAACTCTTGGCCGTGCTATCGAAGGACGACGCGACTTATAGCCATTCATTCTTCTGGCAGGTTTGATCATTCGGTGTCTAATGGCGGTGAGTCTTTCTTTCAAGGGGGGATGAAGAAACATACGTCTTGACATGCGGGCGCATGTATGGTACTCTTGTTCTACTTTAAGCGAAGAGACGCACAGAACGTCGATTTCCGCTTTATCGCCCCTACCAAAGAATAGATATATGTAGGATCATCTTGGAGAGTATTAAAGGAGGAAAACAGGGTCAGGGATGGGTGGTAACACTAGTATATCTCGCGCCCTGTCTATGAGGAATGAAAAAAATGAGTAAGAAAGAAAAACCCTCGCTAGACCGCAATGGTACCGCAACGGCAGGTTTAAGTGAGCGTGAGAAAGCTATCGAACTGGCGCTTACACAAATCGAACGTCGCTTTGGCAAGGGGGCGATCATGAAGTTGGGAGATGCCGCGAAGATTCATGTCGAGGCTATCCCAACCGGCTCGATTGCACTGGATCTGGCGCTAGGTGTGGGCGGTATCCCTAGGGGACGTATTACTGAGATTTATGGCCCAGAAGCATCAGGTAAAACAACCCTGTGTCAGCATGTTATTGCTAGTACACAACGCGCTGGCGGCTATGCAGCATTTGTTGACGCTGAGCACGCGCTTGACCCGGTCTATGCTGCACGCTGTGGCGTCGATACGAACCAATTGCTAATTTCACAGCCCGATACTGGCGAGCAAGCGCTGGAAATTGTCGATTCACTGGTACGCAGTAACGCTATCGACGTGATCGTTATAGATTCGGTTGCTGCACTCGTGCCACGCGCCGAAATCGAGGGCGAAATGGGTGATTCCCACGTTGGTCTGCAAGCCCGCTTGATGAGTCAAGCGCTACGCAAGCTGACAGGTGCCATTAGCAACTCGAACTGTGCGGTTATCTTTACCAACCAGTTGCGCGACAAAATCGGCGTGATGTTTGGTAATCCTGAAACGACAGCTGGCGGTAAGGCCCTCAAATTCTACGCATCCGTGCGCCTGGATATTCGTCGCACCGACTCTATCAAACAGGGGCAGGAGGTTGTTGGGAACCGTACGCGTGTACGTGTGGTGAAAAACAAGGTGGCACCTCCCTTTAAAACCGCCGAGTTTGATATTATGTATAGCGAAGGTATTTCGCGCGAAGGCGGCTTGCTCGACCTGGGTCTGGAGATGGGACTCGTGAAGAAGAGCGGGGCGTGGTTTACCGTTGGCGATATCCGTCTCGGTCAGGGCCGCGAAAATGCTAAAGAGTTCCTGCGCCAGAATACCGATGTCGCCACCGCAATCGAGGAGCAGATTCGCGGCAACATGGCTTCCTTCCGTAGCGGCGAGATTGAAGAGGTGGAGGAGGAAGAAGAGGACGATGCACAACTGCCAGCTGAAGGCGAGGGGTAGCTTCTCGTATTACTCTTTAAATTTCACTGAGACTGTCTTTGCTGTTTGAGACGATCTTAGGCGTCAGCCAACCCAGATCAAGCACATGCAGCATAATCACAACATCTCCTAGGGTGGTGACAAGCCCCCCTAGGAGAAAAAGCTGATCGATTCCCCATAAGAAGCGGAGATTCCTCCCCATCCTATTGCTATGCTTCGCTAAGAATATTCGTTGACGGAGAGCCTCTCACGCCTCTTCCCAAGCCATCTTAGAGAAAACCTACCCGTAAAAACTGTGTTACCCTCACATAGACTTTCTATTATAAAATGTAACAGATTATATAAGTGAGTATAGGGGCAATAGATGTACAAGCACAAGGCCAGACATTGGGTAAGCCGTGGGAGTTCTGGCGAGATATTTGATACAGAGCGCCAAATATGTTATATTACCAAGTGAAGAACATGTGCTATTCATTGATTTTATAACGAGGGAAAATGCAATGCCCGCGCCTACGTCTTTTCTCTCTCCTGTTTCAGCACCTCTCGAAGTTTTTGCTATTTATGCTCGTAAAGACAATCATTTACGAAAAGAACTGGATAAGCACTTGAGTGCAATGAAGCGGCAGGGACTGATTGCTGCATGGCATGACTCGCATATTCAAGCTGGAACAGTATGGGCCAATGAGATGACCAAACATCTGGAAAGGGCCCACCTGATTTTGTTACTGATCAGTCCAGATTTTCTTGCCTCTGATGACTGCTATAATGTGCAAATGACGCAGGCTCTTGCAAGGCATGAAGCAGGGGAAATATGCTTGCTTCCTCTTCTTCTTCGCCCCGTTGATTGGAAAGGAACACCTTTTGAAAAGCTTGCGTGCTTACCTTCAAATAGAGTGCCTGTAACCAAGTGGGCCAATAGGGACGAAGCATTTGTTGACGTGGCGAATGGTATCAGAAAAGTCGCCGAGGAGTTGAGCCTGTCCCTTTCCATCGACTCTCTATCGACCAATCTTGGAGCAACGCAAGGTCCCCAAGTTCAATCTCTGCTGTTACCCCCTAATATTCCAGATGAGCCTTACTATCCATTGCCTGGACGAGAGCAGCAGTTGAACCAACTCCTGCATGTTTTACAGGACGCACGAGGCCCATTAGCACTCACTATCGATGGACTGGGAGGCTTAGGTAAAACGGCTCTCTCTATCGAATTGGTTCGCAAAGCGCTACGTCAAGGCTTATTTGAGAGGGTGATTGGAGAAAGCGCTCAACTCATCCTTTTCACTGGTGGAGAAATCATCCAAGTGCGAGAGGCCACGCTCGATTTTGAACATCTCTTAGACTCTCTTGCCCGTCAACTAGGCCATTGGGAACTCTCAACCCTTAAACTGGAAGAAAAAAAGACTTTCCTTATACGGCATATGCGACAACACCGCTATTTACTTTTAATAGATAACCTCGAAACTATGGAAAATGCTCATCTACTGGTAGCTCGGTTGCGGGATTTTCTCGGTAAGACACGTGCTATTATTACCACGCGGCACAAAGTGCGTCATGATTTTGTACATACCCTCTCTTTGCAAGGGCTTGACCAACAGGATTCTCTCATCTTCTTGACCAAAGACATAGAGCAACGTGGAGTCCAGCAGCTTCGGGACGTTTCTAGGGATAAACTCATTGAGATCCATCATATTACGGGAGGAGCACCACTTGCCATGAAGCTTGTCGCTGCTCAGACCAGATTTTTGGATGTGGACCTCGTTTTGAAAAAGTTACAAAACGCAGGGAGTCACCTCTACTCATATCTTTTTTCTCAGAGCTGGCGCAATCTCTCACCTACAGCTCAACGTGTCCTTATCTATATTGGTAGGACTGTGATTACTTCCGTCAGTTGGGAAGAACTAGCAAGCGTAGAGATTGCCAACCATGAGGATGCACTCGTTGCAGCGATCGATCAGCTTGTGGCTTCTTCTCTATTAGATGTCTCTTCCACTTCTGGTCGAGCAAGATATAGCATACATCAGCTTACACGACAATTTGTGAACAGTGACCTGCCCGAAATGTGGCGACAACAGGGATTACAATGAGTACTGCCGATGAGAACAAAGTAGAAGCTGAGAATTTTGCCTTCTTCCAGGAAGTGTTCAAGAAAGCTCTCCTCTATCGTCTCTCTTTTGTCCAGAGGGAGAAAGAGAATTACGAGGCACTAAGCCACGAATTGCCCAACTTTTGGGAGGTTGTTGGGCAAAGCTATCTGCAAAAGCACTGGACGGCTGTCTCGGCGTTTCGAGATGCTCTACAAGGTTTTCTGGACCTGCAAGGGTATTGGACTCAAAGCTTGGCTTTAAATCAGTGGGCTTGTGAAGCTGCTCGTGAAAGTGGCGAGGTTGTCAATGAAATACGTTGGACCCATGATCGAGCCAATATCCTTCTTCAACGTGGCCAGAACCACGAAGCAGAGACACTGTATACATTTTGTGAAGAAAAAGCTCGCTCTCTAGGCAATATTGCTCTAGCTCTGAAAAGCCGTAATCAGCGTGCATTGTGTCTACGTTCTCAAGGTCGCATCGCTGAGGCTGAACAGCTCTGTCAAACTACCCTTGATGAGGCCAGACGCTTAGGATTGGATCGCTGGATTCCTCCTGTGCTCTACACGCTCTCTTTATTCATCCGTGATCAGGGAGACCTCAAGAAAGCTGAACAATGTGTAGAAGAAGGTCTACGTCTCGTAGACCCAACCGATATTGCACTTATCGCACACTTCCATCACTCTTTGGGTGAAATAGCACTCCTTTTAGGTCAGCGGGACAAAGCACGAATACACATGGAGAAGAGCATACAATTGAGTGAGCAAGCGCGTGTCGTTCGACGTATTGCTGCCACAAAACGCCTGCTGGGTGATTTGGAGCGTATTGAAGGGCATTACCAAGCAGCAGAAAAACTTTATGATGAGGCATTAGCCATTGTTTCGCGCATTGAGGATCTCCCTGTACTCGCCCGTTTGCTGCTCTCAAAGGCTAAATTGAAGTTGCAGATGAAACACAGACACGAAGGTATTGCACTTTTGAGAGCAGCAGTAGCCCATTACCAAAAAACAGGCGATGCCCGGACGGTGGGAGGAGTTTCTCTCTTGCTAATGGTACAATATTTGCGTCAGGGTTATATCGGGCAAGTTATTCTGGTGGGCTTCAACGGACTAAAAGTAGTTCTTGCCTCTGATATGCTTCGTCCCCGTGTTTTATTCAATTTCAGGAGACTTCGTACATGGTGGTATCTGCTCGCCTCCTAACGAGTCGCTTGTCAAGAACGCCTGAGAAACACGGCTTGACGATCCCCCCCAACGCACGCTATCATCCACACACAAGAAAAAATAGGGTCTGCATCCTTTGGGGGAATCCCCCTCCCCCCCCAGGGCACCCACAAGGGATGCCCCTACAATGGTACGAACACGCCTCCCAGGATGATCCGTCATCCATTGTAGGGGCATCCCTTGTGGGTGCCCATAGGCATGCGCGCTAAGCGGGGGTCTAGGGGGCTTCGCCCGCCTTTCGGGGTGTGGGGTGTCCCCAAATACTTCCTTTCTTCTCTTTTGCCGCCGGAGGCGGCAGGACAAAGGGAGTGCAGAGGGCTTCCCTCTGCTTAACGCGCATGCCTATGGGCTTCCCTTGTGGGTACCTTGGGGGGGGAGGGCGATTCCCCCAAAGGATGCAGACCCAAAAATATCCACACATAAGGAATGGAATCATTCACCATGATGAAACGGTTAGAAGGACGCAGCCTGGCACACCCAGGTTGCCTTATAGGCATAACAACTGGTTTAATTGTCGGCATTATCCTGGCCGGGATTTTAGCTATCGCGTTTAACATCACACTCAATATCTTGTTACTCTTCTGGCTTATCGTAACGGTAGGGTTAGGAATTGTTGGTTGGGTCATTGGTGAGCGTTTATCAAAGAGATTCACGCTGGTAAAAGAGGAGACTGCCGAAACTACCTCTCCTGAATCCTCGCTTGCGAATAGTAGAGATAATGAAAATTAGAGACGGTAATACGTTCTGTTTTATATAAAGTTGCTTAATGGCCGGAATCTGTCACTTTATGGCTAGTAATTTACCACAAAATGTGCTATATTTATTCTACATGGATAGAATGAACATAAGCCCACCTACCTTATCCAGGTCAGATCAACAGAGCAGTGTAGCTCACGCGCGATGATGCGCTTTTTACAGGGGATAGTATCATCGTGTTTTTTGTACATAAAACGCTCTTGTTGTCACCACACGATATACATCTCCCGATGGCAAGCCCTTAAATTTCGTATAGCAATAGTCCCACTTGGTTAGCACAAATTTGGAGGATACCTCATGCAGATCAATGAATTTCGCAGACCGATCTCCGTTGATTTCGTTCCTCATGGCAGTCTCTGTGAGTGGTGTAACAAACCCGCTGAACAGCAACTAACTGCTATTGGTGGTAGCCATCACAACGAAAGTGGCAGATTCTGCCGCCCATGCGGCGAACAATTCACACAGGTTGTGGTAAGCTCGTTCAACCTCTTTAATCTGGCGAGAGCAGATGTACGTTACAACCACCGAGGGGAATATGTAGCAAGGTAGAGGTGCTCCAACTGGCAGCCTTGGTATAAAACCGCAAGAGCAGAGAGCCAGTGAGTTATTGACACACTAGCCCTTTGCTCTTACTTAGAGATTAAGCGTAACGCTTGATATAGTGCTCAATAGCAAACGGCTTGGCTTGCTGGGCCAGCTGATAGGCTGCCTGATCCATTGTTTCACGCTCTTCTCTGAAGAAAACACCAACGAACTGACGCTCTGTCTCCATGGCTAGTAAGACCGCTTGCGCCTTATCCCTGACATTATGGTCAGCTGGGATAGGCGTCACCGAAGTGTCCCACGCATCGAATGTGTGATGGAACGTGGGACAAGGACTCAGAGCATGAATAAAGGAAAAACCTTTATGCTGAATCCCCTGCTCGATGAGCGCGGCCAGTTCTTTTGGCTTAGCCGAATAACCACGAGCCACAAAACTGACATTGAGCGAGAGCGCGGTCGCAATAGGATTAAACTGCGAGGCCATCAAGCCATAAGGAGTCGATTTCGTGACATGCCCATACGGTGATGTGGGAGAGGTCTGTCCCTTCGTCAGTCCATAGATCTCGTTATCCATGACTAAGACCGTAATATCGATGTTACGCAATGCAGCGTGAATCAAATGTCCCGCGCCAATACTGAACATGTCACCATCACCACCGACGGCGAATACCGTGAGGTCAGGACGCGCCATCTTTAACCCTTGAGCGACAGGGAGCGCACGTCCATGTACACTATGAAAACCAAAGGTCTTCATGAAGTGCGGAAAACGACTGGAACAACCAATACCTGAGACGACGACGGTCCGATCTGGATCTAACTTCATGCTCGCCAAGCCACGATAGGCGGCATTCAATACGCCGAAATCGCCACAGCCAGGGCACCAGGTTGGCTTTACCTCGCTCTTGTAATCTTTGGGAGTGGGGTTGCTGATTGTCTGCGTCATAATTAACTAACCTCCTCAATTGCTCGCAGAATTTCGCCCGCAGTAAATGGTATACCACCGAACTTATTCACGCGAATTGCTTGCAGGCCATACTTCGCACCTAAAAGGTTGGCCAGCTGACCAGAATAATTACACTCCGGTACGATAACCTTTTGTACAGAGCCAATAAAGTCTCTGATTGTACGGTCTGGTAGCGGTGAAAGAATTTTTGGATGCAGAGAGGCCACTTTATAGCCTTTAGCTCGTGCACGGTCAACGGCTTCTTGAATGGTACCTTCGGTTGAACCCCAGCCAATAATACCAATAGTCGCCTGCTCGTCACCATAGCGCTGTGGCGTTGGTAGCTCCTCAGCTGCCGTGTCAAGCTTACGGAAGCGCTTATGCATCATGGCCGTATGATCTTCCGGTTCGTAGTCAGGATGACCAAATTCGTCGTGCTCTAGACCCGTTGCAACATACGATGGCGCGCCAAAGCCCGGCGCTGTCATTGGCGAGATACCAGTACTGGTATACGCATAGCGTGCATAGCCATGAGCCGCACTAGCCACACTCATCAATTCCTTTTCGCTTGCACCGTTACTCCCATCTGCGCCAGGTCTTACCCGCTCTTGCAGTTCTGCCGGAACGAAAACACTGCTCTCAACGCTCTCAACGCGAGCCGTGAGCGCTTGATCAGTCAGAAAGAGCACTGGCATCTGATAGCGCTCGGCCATATTAAACGCTGTAATCATCAGTGTATAGCAGTCAGCAACACTTGCTGGTGCAACAATCATACGCGGAGTATCCCCGTGGCTGGCATAAAGCGCAAAGCTAAGGTCAGACTGCTCCATCTTCGTTGGCATACCAGTGCTCGGTCCAGCACGTTGTGCATCAATAATGACCGCCGGTAACTCGGCCATCGAAGACAGCCCAATTAGTTCCGTCATCAACGAGAAGCCAGGACCAGAAGTGGCGGTCATGGCACGTACGCCACCAAATGAGGCCCCCAATACAGCCGCTAATGCAGCTATCTCGTCTTCCGCTTGTAAGAAGGTTCCGCCAACTAGCGGCAACTCTTTGGCCATAGTTTCCATAATGTCGCTCGCGGGCGTGATAGGATAGCCCGCGAAGAAACGGCATTTAGCCATCAACGCTCCAGCAACAATGGCCTGGTTCCCGTTGAGCACCACACGCTCAGCTTTCTCGACAGGACCGAGTAAGTAAGGATCACGCTTAGAAAGTTTTTCGTTGACAAACTTTTTGGCTGCTTCTAAGGCAAGCACATTTTTTTCTAGCAGTGTGGCATTTGCCTTACGTGATTTTGAGAATTTTGAATGCACAACCTGTAGAATAGACTCCTGTGGAGGACCAAAGAGGCCAGAAATCGCACCGAGCATGACCATGTTCTTCGTCTGGAAGAGCTGTATCTCTTTACGCGCGATCCAGTTAAATGGAATGGCATAAGCTATGTAATCGCCTGCTTCGGGAGTAAAGTCTGACGGGTCATAGATCAAAACTCCACCATGACGTAACTCGCTAATGTTGCGGTCGTATGCCTCTTTATTTAAGCAGATGAGCACATCAGCGTAGTCGCCCATGGATTTTACAGGCTGATTACTAATACGAACTTGAAACATACAAGGACCGCCGAGAATCTCAGCGGGGAAGGTCCTGAAGGTATAGACATGATACCCCCAGCGGGCGGCGGCAAGAGCGAGAATATCTCCTCCTGAAACGGTCCCTTCGCCCGATTCCCCCCCTATGCGGATTGTTACTTCATTTACCATCAAATGCTCCCTCAGAAAAAGTTTAGACCGCGCTATATACACGAATAGCGCGGTTCATAAAAAATAGCGGTTTTTGTTTGTTTGGGGGAGTTTTGCGACAAGAGGCGATGGTATATATCTCTCCATGTGCAACCAAGAGAAATATACAGTGTGGGTGCTTATTGTAATACTTCCACCACTCGCCAGGCAACAGCGAAACATCATTGTAAACCGCTATCTTTCTGTACATGCTTCCTGTCTGCTCTTGTGCATTATCAATTTCTGCTTATGATGTCAGCCAGGAGACCCCCATCATTCATGCGGAGGATGAATGGGCGTTCCTTTCTCGCTCAATCCCCTCGCGGGGAGCCGTTTTGTCGGAACGGCTAAACCGTTGGCAGATTGCTGCCCACCGTGTCCAGGCACGGGTGATATGACCCTTCGTGGTTGCAAAAGAGGCTTAGCGATGATTATATCCATAACATCACTTCCGGCGTGAGTAGAAGCGGTCCGAGTTAGGGTGGCGCTCGGACATTCTTGTAGCCCCTCCCGCTGCTGCTTGCATAGCAAGCCCACTAATCAAGAACTTTCGTTGCGCTAGCCGTTTCGCAAACCCCTGCTTTTCAGCCGGGGTTCTTGACGTATAGTACGGACAGGATCGAACAGACCCCCGCATGTGACTAATGGTATTATAGCATACTTTATGCATAGTATCAGCGATTTTTCTAGCTCATTATATCGTTGCCTTGAGCATTTTATATAAACTTAACCGTTTTATATCATTTTACCAGAACCAAAAAGCGCCCTTTGGTCCTCTTTTGGCGGCTGTAATGAGATACATACACCCCTTGCAAACAAACTGTGTGCGTAGTATACTTGTACCGTTCGTTGTGGATCGCCAATGGTTGGAGCATATATTAATTAGCATATCTGTTTCGACCTGATCGCACACGCTGGATATGAGATATCAGCCCTACAAGCCAACGTCATTATTAGTTTTTAAAGAGGAGGATCAGTCTATTAACAAGGACTTTCGCGGGAACGACCGTCCGCGTGAGACACGAGTGAACGAACGCATTCGTGCACGGGAAATACGCTTAATCGACGAAAATGGGGAAATGATGGGAGTGATGCCCCCTGGACGTGCACTAGACATTGCCCGTGACAGAAATCTTGACTTGGTTGAGGTGTCACCAAATGCTGCACCACCAGTGTGTAAGCTGATGGATTATGGACGCTATAAATACGAACAGGCCAAGAAAGAAAACGAGGCACGCAAGAATCAGAAAACGATTACCCTCAAAGAGATTCGTATGCGACCTCGTACAGACGAGCATGATGT
This sequence comes from Chloroflexota bacterium, assembly GCA_005879655.1. The sequence continues at coordinate 22,870 of VBJK01000084.1, forward strand.
AGAAGTGAAAACTCGCAAAATCCAAGAGTTTTTAGCTGAAGGTGATAAAGTGCGGGTTAGCGTCCAGTTCCGTGGAGCCGAGATGCGTCATCCCGATATTGGTCGTAAGTTGCTTGAAGATATTGCTGAGGTGCTCAAAGGAAGTGCCACGATTGAGCGTTCACCTACTATGGAAGGTCGCATGATGTCGATGATCGTCTCGCGCGCTCCAGGTTGGGAACCGCCGAAGAAACAAACTGCACCTGCATCTGACAAGCAATCAACGACAGAATCTACACCCAGTACCGCCACTGAGACGCCTCAGAATACAAACCCTATAGAGTCACCACCCAAGTAATTTGTTCTATGCCACACGCTGATAGCTCATACACGCGCGTCATCAGATCTACCGCAGACACCGTAGGGTCTGTATCATAGGAAAAAGGGCATAAACAGGGGGATATAGTGAATGAGAACTATAGCCCCCCTTTTCTTTGATACCCATCCATTCTGACTTACATGTTCAGGCTTCATTGACTTTTCATGACCAAGCCACTAAGATCTTTCTGAGGCAAAACACGATACGCATACCTTTCATAATTTGATGCCACATGGAGGCAACCAGTGAGTAGATACGACGATCCACGCTGGTATGAGGAGCAGTATCCAGAGCGATCTGCTCAATCAGCGTATGACGATCTTGAGCAAGATAGATCCCCTTCACACGTACCCGCATATCACCATACCCAGGGGCCAGCCTCTTCCCTGCAATTACAGAGGGAAGAACGAGCACGCCACATACGCTATCTCATTGGACAAATCGTGGCGCTGATCGCGCTCGTCGCTATCGCTTTTTTAGGTGGCTGGTTTAGCCATCAATACTTCGGTGCGACCTTCTCTACTGGCGATCAATCGAAAACGTACTCACAGCTGTTCCAACAGGCATGGACGACCATCGATCAAAGGTATGTTGATCGCAATGCTGTTGACTATAAGAAAATGTCATACGCTGCGATCCAGGCCATGGTCAGCTCGTTGAAAGATACCGGACATACTCGTTTCTTGACTCCTGAGCAGGTGCAAGAGGAAAATCAACAATTAAGCGGCAAATTTACGGGCATCGGCGTCTATTTACGCCAGGACCCAAAAACGAAAGAGCTGATTATTACCTCTCCTATCTCCGGCTCGCCCGCTGAACAGGCTGGGGTAAAACACGGCGATATCATTATGGCTGTGAATGGTTCGAGCATTGTTGGGAAAGATATAAACGCTGTACGAGACATGCTTAAAGGTGATCTAGGCTCACAAATCACGCTGACCCTTAAACGTCATGGGGTTCAAGAACCCATTATCGTCCATATCACACGTTCTCAAATCCAAGTGCCCAACGTACTCTTCCACTATATCGCTGAAGACCATATCGCCCATATCCAAGTTGTTCAGTTCACAGATGGCGTCTCCGGCCAGTTGAAAGACGCATTAATGAAAGCGAAAAGTATGGGTGCAAAAAAGATTATTCTGGATTTACGCGAGAATCCTGGCGGGTATCTCAGTGAAGCCATCAATACAGCTAGCATGTTTATGGAGCATGGTAATGTACTGCTGGAACAGGATAGTTCGGGAAGGCGCACGCCTATCTCAGTAAATGGCAATACAATCGATACGACATCTACACTAGTCGTGCTTGTCAATGAGAACTCAGCGAGTGCGGCTGAGATCGTTTCTGGCTCGCTCCAGGATAATGGGCGTGCCGTTATTATCGGGCAACAGACGTTTGGTACAGGCACGGTATTGCAACAATTTCCCCTTTCTGATGGTTCTGCGATCCTGCTAGGAACGCAGGAGTGGCTGACACCAAAGGGGAAGTTTATTCGCGGCACTGACACTATCCACGGCGGTATCCCTCCAAATATATCGGTGAAACTCGCTTCTGGGACAGCGCCATTAACACCAAATGATGAGAACGCTGACGCTCTGAGTGAGCAGCAAATTCTCAATGATGGCGATGCACAATTAAATGCCGCCATTAAGTACCTGGAACAACATTGATGAAAAGAGGTCATTCACATTGCTAAACAAGATGCTTGCGCGGCCTGATAAGCTTTGCTCGTTGGAGGATGCCCCAGCAATGGGGCAATAAATTGAGTAGCGGTAACAACCTTTTGCAGATTGACGCCGGTACTGATCCCCATGCCATGCAGCATATAGAGCAGATCCTCAGTTGCCAGATTGCCAGCGGCTCCAGGAGCATAGGGACAACCACCAAGTCCACCAGCTGAGGCGTCGATAATGTTGATGCCCATTTGCAATGCAGCGAGCACATTGGCGAGTGCTGTTCCTCTTGTATCGTGGAAATGCACTGCCAGTTGCTCAAGCGGTATAGCACCCTCCGTCACCAATAAAGTAAGCATGTCGATAACCTGGTGCGGCGTTGCTACCCCGATCGTATCGCCCAGAGAAAGCTCGCTAATACCCATCTCTAACAAGGATTGTGCAACTGCGAGTACTTTATGCGGCTCGACCTTCCCTTCATAGGGACAACCAAAGACGGTGGAGATATACCCGCGTACACTCACTCCTGCACGCTGAGCCATGGCTACAATCGGGCGAAAGTTGGCTAGACTCTCGGCAATCGTGGCATTAATATTGTGCTGCGTGAAACTTTCGCTAGCGGCGCTAAAGACGGCAATGGCACGCACACCAGCCGCCAGAGCACGCTCCATGCCCTTGACATTGGGCACGAGCACAGGATATTGCGTTGTTGGTGACAGTGTAATACCTGCCATCACAGCGCTGGCATCGCTGAGCTGAGGTATAGCACGAGGATGCACAAACGAAGTCGCCTCTACCACTGGCAGACCAGCCTCTGCTAACAGCTCAATGAAGCGAATCTTGTGCTCGGTCGGAAGCTGTGCCTGCTCGTTCTGCAAGCCGTCACGCGGCCCAACTTCCACGATACGTACGGTCTTTGGTACATTGGCGAACAGAGTGCTCAAACTTATGCCTCCCGATACTCGTAATGCTGGGTTTGCTCAGTAGATTGGCCCTGGCGCTCGCGGGCTTCCTGTTTCTGCTGCTCCTGCGCTGAAGGTAAGGTTGTTGCAGTATTTTCCTCTGCCAATACATCCCCCTCAGCTGCTCGCTCAACCCGTATTTTCGTAATACGCCGTCCTCGCTTGGCCAGGACCGTAAACTTCAGATCCTCATAAGTGATTGTATCCCCAGTATTGGGAATCTTGTCGAGTTGCGCATAGACAAAGCCGCCCAACGTCTCATAGTCGGTATCGGCTAAATGCATATGCATTAACTCATTAAAATCATATATACTGATTTTTGCATCAAAGATGTATTCATGTTCGTTAACTTCTTCGTAGAGGCTCTCCTCTCGATCATACTCATCTTTGATGTCGCCCACAATCTCTTCTACAAGATCTTCAATGGTTACGAGACCAGCTACAGAACCGTATTCATCAACGGCAATTACCATATGAACACGCTTTTGGCGGATTTCACGCAACAGGTCGTCGAGTTTCTTTGTCTCAGGTACGAAGTAGGCCGGGCGTACCAGGTCACGTACCGGAAAGTCACTATGCTCCTCGCGCAACTGCTTGAGCATATCCTTGGTATACAGCACGCCGACAATCTCATCAATGCCGATATCGGCCTGGTAGACAGGAATACGCGAGAAGCCTCCCTGTAACGCGAGATCGACCGCTTGTGTGACGGTGGCGTCGCTAGCCAACGTCACCATGTCAATACGCGGGATCATTACTTCACGGACAGTGGTATCAGCGAACTCGAAGATGCTATGAATCATCTCCGTCTCTTCTTCTTCGAGGACCCCCTCTTCTTCACCTACTGTTACTAGTAATCGTAATTCTTCTTCAGTCACAAATGGACCTTTATGCTTTACATGCCCGCCCAATAAACGCACAAGAAAAGTGGTGACAATGGTCAGTAGCCAGACCACTGGATGCAGCAACCGCGTGGCAATACGCACTGGCTTCACAAAGATACGCGCCCACAAGAGCGGATTCTGTACGGCGGCAGTTTTGGGTGTGATCTCACAAAAGATCAACACGATAAGAGAAATTACCACAGACGATATCAGTTCACCTAAAGTGGCAGAGATACGGAGGGCCAGGACGGTGGCCATACTAGAGGCAACAATGACTGCCACACTATTAAACACGAGGATGGTTGAAAGTAAGGTGTTTGGCTGGGCTAGCAACCGCTCAATCTCGATGGCACACAGGTCGCCCTCTTCAACCAGGTTTTTCAGCTTAATACGACTGACCGAAGTAAGGGCCGTTTCGGCTGCTGCGGCAAAGCCACATAAAAAGAGACTGACAAGCAACACAATAAGCTGTAGCCATGCCTCCCCATCTAACTGAGGAGCATGGATATCGATACTGACAGTAAGACTCCATAAGCCAGGGCCATCCATGAGAATAGCGGCGTGGGAACCCCCATGTTTCAACTGGGGGAGGAAACGCCGCCCTCCTTTCTTCTACTCAATATTGGCTGCTTGTAGTGTGATCAGGAAGCCCTGGACTGGACGCGCAACGCGCTCCAACTTGCGTGGTGTGACCTCCAACAGCCTTTTGTCACTAGTACAGTCTTTGATAATAAATGCTCCCTCTTTTGATAACACAAACACCTGCATCCGGTAAGGCTCCTTTCGGGAGTACAAACGATCCCCTCGATGCTGATAGCACTCGGTACTTTCCTCTGGTCACGGCAACTGACCGTATCGCTGGTTACACCAGAAGTTGCAGAGCCAGGAACTGGGGCAGCATTCCTGGGTGTGATCTTGAACGCTTGGTGCTATCGCTCACCTCTTCATCGCCAGCCACGACA
>VBJK01000084.1:27751-46331 GCA_005879655.1 Chloroflexota bacterium
GCAGCATCTACTCCTTTTCACCACCCTCTGACGGCACATCGTCTGGCTTATGGAGCATACGCACCAAGCGTGCAGGAACCCCAACCACCAGTGCGCCGGGTGGGACATCTCTGTTAACGACAGCGCCAGCCCCCGTCATGGCCTGGTCACCAACTGTGACGGGCGGTACAAAAATCGTATCACACCCGATAAAGGCCCCTGATCCAATGGTTGTACGATACTTTTGCTTGGTAATTCCATTATAATTAGAGGTAATGGTGCCCGCACCAATGTTGGCATAGTCGCCAACTGTGGCATCACCGATATAGCTAAAGTGATGCATATCCGTTTCCGCGCCAATGTACGAGTTCTTCACCTCCCCGAAGTTGCCCATGCGTACGCCACGTGCAAGATATGCACCGGGGCGACAGTGGCTGAATGGACCCACACAGACATCGTCCTCCAGGGTCGCTTCCTCTAACGCAGAATTGCGTATCACACAGCGATTACCAACTACGGATTGCTCAATGGTTGTACCAGGCCCAATATGACAAGCTGAACCAATAATACTCTTTCCAGTAATCATTGTACCGGGTAAGATAATAGTATCCATCCCAATCTCTGCTTCATCGTCAATATACGTCGTCATTGGGTCAACGATGGTGACGCCTGCATACATATGGCGCTCTAGTACACGTCTTCGTAGTACTTGCTCGGCCTCCGCCAACTGCACACGGTTATTCACACCGATCGTTTCGTCCAGCATGCCTTGCACAGTGGCAATTGTCTGCTCCTGTGCGCTGGCGATGGCTATTAAGTCGGTTAGGTAATATTCGCCGGAAGCATTTCTCGGTAATACGCGTAGTGTGGACCATAACCAGCTGCGCTCAAAGCAGTAGACACCGGAGTTGACTTCTCTGATGCGCAACTGTTCAGGCGTCGCACGCTTCACTTCTATAATCTCACGAACGCGTCCACTTGCGTCACGCACCACACGACCATAATCAGTAGCTTGCTCAGTATAAGCAGTTAAAAAGGTGATAGTAGCGTGTTGCTTCAGATGCTCGGCCAGCACTTGTGCCAGCATTTCGCTTCTCACTAGCGGCGTATCGCCATAGCAGACCAGGACCGTCTGGGGTTGGGGATCTAGTGCATCCACTACAGGCTGTGCGGCGAGGGTGGCGTGGCCGGTTCCTAGCTGTTCATCCTGCACGGCATACAGACATCGCTCCTTGAAACACGCCTCTATCTGTGCCGCCTCGTGGCCAACGACGACTACGGGACGGGAGCTACAGACGGTATCTTTAAAGGGGGCAAAGGGGGTAGTTGTAGGAAGCGCTGCAAGCGATTTCAGCACATGAGTCAGGAGAGGGGCACCAGCAAGCCGATGGAGCATTTTTGGCAAATTGGAACGCATCCGAGTCCCCTTGCCTGCGGCAAGAACCACGGTCGCATATGTACTCATAATAGGACTTATAAACCTTTTTTTCCGTTCTTTGAACAATCAGAGGAATGAGCAAAGCGGATACCAGGCAGTTTCACCTCCCCCATACCCACATTGCCCAAAGAAGACTTAGCTCGGGTGCCTGGATTCGAACCAGGGATCTCGGTTCCAAAGACCGATGCCTTACCGCTTGGCCACACCCGAACGTGCACACAATTGCTTGTACAACACGCCTGTATAGTACACGAAATAGTTCATTTTGTCAACAGGTTTTTTGGCCATTTCATGAGTTTTCCCTCGCGCCAGCCTGCGGCTGGCGCGAAAGAGGTGAACGGTGGGGAGACCCCACGCCCCCCAAAGGGGCTTGCCGCCCCTTTGAACCCCGCTTTTGAGCGCTACCGTTAACGCCTAGGGGGACATCCCACGCCCCGCCAAAGGGCCTTGCTGACCTCTTGGAACCCTCTGCTCTCGCCCGCTTCCGGCGGAGGTGGAAAAGAAGTATAAATTAGCTCTTACGACAACTTGCCTATGCTGCACTCAATCAGCTATACTAATGCGTACAATAGATATGCATCTCAGTGCAATTTGCGCGACCCAACAACCACATAAATGCATATAGCACATAACATAGAAGCACCCATTGAAAATTGAGAGGCACAAGGATGGCAGAAAGCTCTTCTGACGATACTATCAAAGTATGGCCCCCTATGGTATGGGCATGTCGCTGGGTCTGGAAAAGACGCGGTATCTTATTTGGCATAGATATTATCAGCGCGATCTTGAGTGCGCTGCCACTGCTCGACCTCACAACGATCCCTAATATCGCTATTGTGCGCGCCCTCGCATGGGTCTCGTCTCACCGGCTGCTCTTTGTCGTTCTCTTTGTAGCACTGGTATTGTTCACCATCACCTGCGGTCTCATTGCACGCCTCGACGCACCACTCTCATCACGCCAGTTACGACGCCGTTACCTCAACAATGTTATCCACGATACGCAGATGTCCACGCTCAAGGGCATACCCGCCGGACTTATCGCGGAGAGCGTCCACCTAAGCGATATTTTTATTCCCCTACAATTTCGTCCCAATCGCTCATATGTAGACTATCCTCTCTCAAAGAGAGAATTTGAATGCTATCGACAGGAACTCAAAAGTGGTCTCTTCTCTCATGAATTGCAACGTATCGTCTTTGAAGCAGAGAAAAACTGGTACAGGAAACAAGCTACCGATAACAGGTTTGGTATCGCAGAAGTATGGAAGCTGCTCAGCAGTTCCGATGCCGTCGTCATCCAGGGTTATCCCGGTACAGGCAAAAGCACGATGATGGAACGTCTGACACTCTATATGGCATTGCGTCTCTCTGGTTGTCAGGATAATGACATGTCTGAGAAACAGTCACTCACTCCGCTACTGCTGCCTATCCTGCTGCGCCTGGGGGAGTTTGCTGAGCGACTTAAGCAGACGGAGCAGCTCACGTTGTATGACTACATCATGCAAGTGCTGACAGATATGACGTTGCCGGGACTTGCGGCCTTTATGGAGCAAAAACTTGCACGTGGTGTATGTCTGATCATCTTAGACGGGCTTGACGAGGTTAGTGATGCAACTTTACGAAAAAAAGTACAGGCAGCAATTAAGACCTGTATTCGTGATCATCGTGGTGAGCGGGCCACAGCCAACGCGTTGGCACAACAGAATCGTTTTCTCATCACTTCGCGTGTCGCAGGCTATGATCAGGCAGCCTTCTCCGACTATCCACATGTCACCATTGCAGAACTGGCTGATGAACAGATACAGAATTTTCTGCCGCGCTGGTGCCGTGCTAATCTATGCCGTAACCAGCGTATTTCTGTACAGCAAGGACTGCATGACACAGGAATTGCAAGAGAAGTTGCACAGCACGTCCTGGTCTTACAGACAGCACTTCATGAGAACCAAGCAGTAAAAGAGTTGGCTGAAAATCCGCTTTTACTCACTTTGCTGGTGGTTATGCAACAGAATAGTATTGTACTTCCCAGACAGCGTGTCGAGCTATATGATGTTGTCACACGTACCCTGCTAGAGAATCGCAATCTAGCCAAAGAGATGGCACCAATCCCTGCTATCACAGCCTTGAAGCGTCTTGGTCCGCTCGCCTTTCGGATGCAGGAGGAGAATAATAGCTTTGCTCGTGAAGCTGATGTAATGAGTGCATTAGTACAAGTGATCAGAGAGGATCAGGGCGGGAGCAATGAAGCAATACAACAGGAAGCAACGAACTTTCTTAACCGTATTCGTGAGCGCGGTGGTCTCTTTGTGCAACGCTCAGGCGACTATTTTGGCTTTATGCATCGGACCTTTCAGGAATATTTTGCCGCCCGCTACATACTCAACAATATCAAAGTAGACGAGGCGCGCTGGATTGACGAACTGGTTACGCGTGCCAGTCGGCTGGAGGATGCTCTCTGGCGTGAACCCTTCTTGCTGGCTGTAGCCTATCAGAGCAGCGAAAACGAAGTGATTGCTAACAAAATTCTCTCGGCATTCCTGGCACGTATGCCCACAGACCCCTTGCCAGACTATGTCACCCATCTGGTACTAGCTACCAATGCCGTGATCGAAGCTAAAGCAGGTGCGCTAAAAGCTGAGTTGGAAAAGCAGATTGCCGAAGAGTTGCTCACGGCCTATGAGTGGGCACAGCGTGAGCAGGGATTTAAACAATGCGAGGCGATTGAGGCTGTGATGCAGCGCTGGCTACTCAGCCTGCCCAAGGAGAGCTATCGTCTCCCTCTCCTACAGATCATCGCACAGGCTCTAGCTACTTCACAAGATGTAGCTCACCAGCGTGCCTTATTGACCATGCTGGCAATGATTGCGGATCGCCTGCCATCATGCCCACCAGCACTCTTCCAGACACTGATCCCACCACTGCTAGCACTCACGGGCCTCCCTGCCGTCCAAGATTATCAGCCGAGCAGCCATATCGCACCTGCCGTTGATGGGGATGTCGCTGACCTTGCGCTAACTACGCTCTCCTTCCTGGGCAAAGCTGGCCCGGCAGGTCTCTTGCTGCCATCAGTGAAGCAATACTTTCAGGATCATCCTACACACCTGCGCCTCCTCGCTCGCTGTTCACTAGAAGCGGGCACGCTTATCACTCCTGTTGCTATACCAATGACGCAAGAAAACTACCAACCCTACGCAACAGCAGCAGAACGCTGGATCAAGCTGCGAGATCGCGCTAAACAGCAGGTCAGGGAGCAGTATATTGATGAATGTGTCTCTATCCAACAGACCTTCCTTGACTGTGCCGAAGAAGTCATCTATCCAACAGATAGGCACCTGCTAGCAATGTTAGAAATTATGGTGGCTGCTCCCGACCTCCCTTGGCCGCAACTCTGGCAAGATTACCTGCTGAAACAGCTACATACCAGCCCCTCTGTCAGCTATCAGGAAGTGGTATTATTGTGGACTTTGCTTTTCCCAACCACATTGCAATCACTCACTAATATAGTTCTCAGACACTACATGACTACTGGTGATTCTAGACAACAAAGTGTACAAAGAGTATTTTCTTCCTTGAGCATCGACTTGCGAGACTGGCGAGACTTGCGGAGCTTGCGAGACTTGCGAAGCTTGCGAAGCCTACGAGACTTGCGAAGCTTACGATACTTGCGGGACTTGCGAGACTGGCGAGATTGGCGAGATTGGCGATACTTGCGAGACTGGCGGTACTTGCGAGACTGGCGATACTTGCTAAACTCGCAAGACTTGCAAGACTTGCAAGACTGGCGATACTTGCGATACTTGCGAGGCTTGCGAGACTGGCTGCTTATACAGGATATAGCACCACAAGCGTTTTTTCTGCTTTCTTCGCCTGAAGCAGAGCAGAGAAGTACCGCATTGACGATCCTTATGGGCTGTCTCCTGCAAGCTGAGGAAATTGGTAAGACAGATACAACCGTTTTATCGCTAATAAAGCAGGCAGGCGATGCTGCACTCCTAGCGGTAAACGACAGCGATCCTCTGGTACGTGATGCTGCGCTGGATCTGTTGCGCAGTCTACCTGCTCGAACGATGAAAGAGATTGCCCTGGTACGGCAGATTGTGGAGGGAGTACCAGATCGTGACAGGAAGATGTGTGCCAGCTCCCTTCGGGATGCCAGCCCGCTGGATGATCAGGCGTGGCAGGAGTTGGAGAAGGGGCTTGGTTCGATGGTGCCGGAGGTGAGAGAGGCGGTGGCTGAGGCGATGAAGCGGAAGAAGGGCTGATCCTGGCAAGCTGTGCGTGTAAAGTAAGGAGAGAACCGTAGCTGCGCAATTTATTGCGCCCTTGTAGCCCTGGCGCAATAAATTGCGCAACTACGGCTCTCCTCGGCACAAGAAAAAGCGAAAAGTACCATCATAATGGCATTCACCTAATCATTCTGCTAAAATATGTTTATCTCTATTTTACATTCCAATAAGAGAAAATTAAGCTTCAACGCCATTACAAGTATTTGCTCTGTATTGGTTTCTTCGTAGCCAAACATGGAGGTTTCCTGAATGAAGAAACTCTTATTTCCCTATGGTACTCTCCTGGCTCTTTTAGGGGTACTGCTCTTCGGAGTTTTTACCTCCTTCACTGAGCGTCAAGCCACAGAGGCGGCTAGCAGTGGCTTCCAATCTGTTAGCGTCTCCGCTTATACAGACCGGGGGACGATGGCAGATGGTCGTCAAACTCATGTTGGCGCTTGTGCCGCATCGGTCTTGCAATTCCCATTTGGGACCAAGCTTCAACTGTTCAATGCCAATGATCCCAATCAGCCTCAGATCAGTTGTACCGTAGAGGATACGGGTACGCATGTCTGCCAGAATACTATCGCTGTGGCAATGCCTGGACAAACCCAAAGAGCTATCCAATTCGGTCGCCAGCAGATGCTACTTAAGGTTGTAGGACAAGACCAGCAAGTGGCCAGCTTTGCCACCGCCAATCATCCTGCCAGCTTAGGGTGTCAAGGGGGCTAGGCACCATAGCACAGGCATAATATCCACTTTATGACCTGCCCCCTCAACAAGATCGTACCAATGACGACTAACGACAACTACATAGATCGGCAAGTAGCTCCCAGTAGAACTACCATCCCTTGCAGTTCAGTATGCTAGCGCTTACGTGGGAGCTTGCCATGATAGACCATTGTCGCTAACGCGTCAACGATGACACGTAGCGCCATCAGGGCAGTAGTGTCGCTCACATCATAAGGAGGCGATACTTCCACTACCTCCATTGCACAGAGGCCCTCTTTAGCAATGAGCTGGACTAGCTTGAGAGCCTCACGAGGAGTAAAGCCGCCCGGCTCAGGCCAGCCAGTACCAGGTACAAAGCCTGCATCGAGGCTATCAATATCGAAACTCAAATAGACGGCTTTGGCATTCTTCCAGGCTAGATCTAGGGCGATCTCTGCGACCTTCTCGATGCCGAGACGCTCTACATCGCTCATGCTGATCACATTCGTTTTGCGCTCACGCCCAACTTTTACACCTGCACGCGGGACCTGCCAGCCGCCGATACCGACCTGTACGAGGTTGCTTGGTGGTGCATTGGGAATATTGGTGGCATGAAACCAGGGTGTGGTATGCATACGCTCATCCATGTCCGTCTCCTGAATATCGATATGACGGTCAAGATGAATGATGCCGACGTTGCCGTCAACGTGAGGTGCAATACCACGAATATTAGGATAGCCTAGCGAGTGATCACCACCAATCAGTACAGGAAATGTACCACTGCTAAATACATGAGAGACGGCTAATGCAATCTGATCGAAGCTTTTCTCGATATTGGCAGGGATAACGAAGACATCACCAATATCCGCAATCCTCAGACTTTCCCGCAGATCAACACCTAGCTCGAAATTGTAGGAAGTGTAGAGAGCCGAAATACGTCGCACGCCCTGTGGACCAAAGCGTGTTCCTGCGCGATATGTTGTACCCGTGTCCAGCGGCTCCCCCAGAATGGCTACATCATATTCGCCTACTTTGCGTACATCCTCAAGGAATGGCGCTTTCAAGAAGGTATTGATCCCGGCAAAATGGGGCAGTTCGCCACGGCTGAAGAGGGAAATTGTGCGATCTTTGATGCTTGGCGCGGCCTCTAGACCATACTCAAGCGAGCGTGCAATTTCCTCATCTGCACGTGTCGTAGGAATTTCAGCTTCTAAGCGTACAGATTTCATGCCGTCAAAGTCGTTTAGCTGGTCACTACTCATGGTATGCTCCTTAGCAGATGCTCTTGCCAATAATGGTGTGTTTTCGCAATAGCTGTAATAACGTTCTTTACCTCCATTTTGAGTTGAAAGTTTGGTCCCGCTGGTAGGTACAATGTGCTGCCAGCGCGGCGCACGCTCACGTTTTCGGCAAGGATGGCCTGTTGCAGCCAGATCGCCATCCTTTCATCCTCACACTCCACACCAACCCAACCAGGGATAGGACTTTGTACCGTTGCAAGGCCAGTTACCAACTGGATACCCCGCTCGATCTCAGCTACAATCCGCTCATACGCCTCTGGATGATCGCTCACGTCAGCGGGGAAGACTGGTTCCAGTAGCGTGCTGCGATGAGGAGGACCACCAATTGCTGCCAAGTCACAAAAATCGCTCCACATCTGGTCCCAGGCAACCTGGCCGTCTTCAGCATAGTGCAGTGGAGCAGCAGGCATGGGAGCAGCACTGAGAGGCTTCTTACGCAGCGTCGGATCAAAGTGTGTATGCGCCCCACGGGACATTTTATAGCGCCAAAACCACTGCTCCTCAACAAGCGCGAGCTGCTCTTGCCTGCTTGGACGCTGCTCAACTGGCAGCAGCAGATAAGCTTCTAGCCAGCACACAACCTCATCAAGTCCCACTTCTCTGCGCAGATTAGTAAAAACGAAGGGTCGCTCAGCGCGCTGCTGACGTACTGCCTCCGCTATCTCAGCTAGAGAGATGCCAAGTGAGCAAGTGAGATCGATCTTATTCAGTAGCAGCAGATCCGAGTGAACAATGCCAGTGCCGCCCCTATCAATGGCCTCCTTGCCACTGACCGTATCTACCACGTAGATAGCCAGATCGACCAGTTCGGCGTTGAACGCAGTCATCAAGTCATTGCCCCCATGTTCCACGAAGACAAGCTCCAGGCCGGGTAGCTCTGTCAGTTCAGAGATGGCTGTTAGCTTCGCAATGCTCCTGATACGCTCTGGTGGCAGGTTTCCTTGTTGCTGGAGAAACACAACATCCTTCGCCAAACCAGCCGCATCAGTAGAGTCACATAGGGACCAGAGACTACTGCTCAGGCTCTCCACCGTGGCAACGGCGAGATTGTGCGTAGGCCAGAGCCGTTTACTCAGCCCATTAATAAGTAGCGTCTTGCCACTGCCAATTGGGCCTGCGATACTCACTCTGAGCGGTTGTTTGCACGGCGTGTTCATGATGTGATCGGCCTTTCAGGATGCAAGATAAGGTACAGGGAAGGCAGCACGTCCCTTCTCTATGACTTATTCATCAGCAACGATAGTGCCCAGAGTCTTCACAGCTTCTTTGCGTCTCAAGACCACATACAGACCCCATGCAACGCTCACAGCAATCAGGCCAAAGAATATCCAGACAAAAGAGGGTGGATTACTGGGAACGAAAAAACTCCCGATGGGTAGTACCAGCACAGCAACACCGATCAGCGGTACCACAACGTGCTTGAACCAGTTGAACTGCGAGCGCTGATACTTCCAGAAGTAGAATGGTAGCGCAACGTTGGCCAGCAGGTAGATTAACGCCACTGGGACAGTGCCAATGATAGCTTCATCGACAAAAACATCGGTAGCACTCAACCAGAGACCAGGAAGTATTATGAGAGCCAGCGAGAGAAGAACATAGGCGATTACAGACACGTACGGGATAGGCTTTACAGGCGATACAACACGCGCAAAGAATGATGGCAAGAGGCCTTCACGACCACTGTTGAAGATAATACGCGTTTGTGAAACTGCTGAGGCAATGTAATATCCTGCCGAACTAGTGACACCAATCACGGCCAGGACAGTAAGAAACCAGGGCATGTAGTGCTGGGCGGCAGTCACGAAGGGTGATAATTGGTGTTGAGTATCGCTTAGCGCTCCCATCGGATCAGAGCCGTGCATACCAGCAAACGCCATAACCATCGCATAGGAGGTAAGGAAATAGATTATGCCGATGGTCAAGATAGAAACAAACACCGTAATAGACACATTACGACGCGGATGCTTTGTTTCTTCCGACAATGGACCTGAATTGTCCCAGCCCACATACCCCAGTACAGCAATAGGGAAAGCTAACGCCAGACCGCTAAAGCCGCCGGGAGAGCCACCTACGCTAGTAAAAGGAACCATCACCTGATCGCGAGCCATGAAAAGCAGCACTATGGCCATGAAGATGAGGGCCACAGCTTCGATCAGAAACAGGACAAAGGACCAGATTGTGGGGACAACAACGCTGCGCAGCAACAGCGGGACCGCAATCAACAGTGCTACGACGGAGATAATTATCCAGTTCCAGCTTGGGTACCAGATCTGCAACCAGTAACCCAGGAATGCTACTGCCGAAGCGGTAGAAATGATATAACCTAACATCAGTAGAGTAAAACAGGTGGCTGACACAAAAAGCGCCGCACGCGGAAAGTATCCCTGGATGCCATTAGCAATAAAGGAGATAAACGAACCTGCGCTAGGACGAGTACGAGAGAACTCGCTCATCGTGTTCGCAGAGGCAAAAATGCCGACCATAGCGAGTAAAAAAGCCCAGGGGGCCGTTGTACCCATAAATGAGACTGCCACGCCAAGGGCGACAAAGATGCCTTCGGCGGGAGCCATGTTGGCCAGCGTGGAGGCAATCGTTTCAAAGAGATTCAAAGCGTTGCGTTGTAGACGCGGTTGAGGCGGAGTTGCCTCTAACAGAGGTTCGCGTTCAAGCGTAGAATCCATAACGGTTCTCCTTTTAGCAGTATGTCGTGTTGACAGGAAGTGAGCATAATAAACTATGCAAAGGCTAAAAGTGATTGACCGTGCATGGAGTATAGCGTGCTTTCTTATTGGTATTGCTGCTATTGCACCTTTATCCGGCAAACAAAAACCAATAATCTACCCACCAGGGACTCTCATTCGTACCGCTTTGTACAGGAGATGCTCGTCAGCAAGGCATAAATGAAGATCACGCTTCAGGCGTTGCATAAGTCATAGTATGCAACAGGCGTAAGACTTCCTCGCGGAGGTCTCCCTCCGGCGGAGCCAGTTGAAAGAGATCTGCAAACCATAGACCATCAATTGCTAGACGAAGAAGCGTTGCCAGCGCAGGTGATATCCCATCGTGCACTGCCTGTTCCTGCCAGAGAGCAAAGTGCTGTTGCAGTGGTGCGAGCAAGGCCGGATTGGTGGCGATAGCTGCGATGAGACAAACAACTGGATCTGGTTCTTTATGTACTGTATCATCAGAAGCTCGCACATAAGCACGAAGCCAGCGGCCAGCACCGGTCTCTTCTGCCAGGTTAGCGTCGATATCATGGGTGAAAGACTCGATATGATCCATGACCATCCCACTTACCAGAGCTTCTTTGCTAGGGAAGGGATACAATACGCCTCCCTTACTCAGTTTCGCTTCACGAGCAACGGCTTCAATAGTGAGATGCACTACACCATCGCGCTCTACAATCTTGTTGGCAGCCATCAAAATCTGCTGGCGTGTTGTTTTCGTCATACCCTAAGTGTACCGTCCAGTCGGTACAGTTGTCAAGGCTTTTTGGAGATTTGTTCGATAACTTGACGCTCTTAGTTCACGGTGCTATTCTGCAAATACATAGAGAGCCTTGTTAACAGCTCAGCGGCCAGGGCACGCACAAGGGATGCCGCGACACGGGTACGCGCGCGGCGTGCGAGGTGTATCCGTACCATTGTAGGGGCATCCTTTATGCGTGCTCTGGCCGCTGATTAACACAACGAAGTACGCTTAGCAACGCTGTCGAGAGGATTATGGAAGAGCTATATGGCTATAATTGAAACACATATTGATCGCCACAACCCCGAATTTCAGGAAAATACTACCTATTTCACCCAACTACTTGACCAATTGAGTCAACGTGTTCAGCAGGTACAGCAAGGAGGCGGCTCGGCTGCAATAGCCAAGCATCGTAAGCGCAATAAACTGCTGGCACGTGAACGTATCCAGTTGCTCTGTGATCCCGATACACCGTTCCTGGAGTTCAGTTCCCTGGCGGCATGGGACATGTACGAGCATGAGGCACCAGCAGCGGGCATCATCACGGGCATTGGTCTGGTAGAGGAACAGGAGTGCGTTCTTGTGGCGAATGATGCCACGGTAAAGGGTGGTACATACTATCCAATGACGGTCAAAAAGCACTTGCGCGCCCAGGAGATTGCAGAACAAAATCAGCTGCCTTGCATCTATCTGGTCGATTCGGGCGGTGCTTTCTTACCATTGCAGGCCGAGGTCTTTCCTGACCGCGACCACTTCGGGCGGATCTTCTATAATCAGGCCCGTATGTCGAGCCAGCGTATCCCACAAATTGCCGTAGTCATGGGTTCGTGTACTGCTGGCGGGGCGTATGTGCCAGCGATGAGCGATGAAACTATTATTGTGCAGGGCAACGGCACTATTTTCCTGGGTGGTCCTCCACTGGTCAAAGCGGCCACGGGCGAGGCAGTTACAGCGGAGGAACTGGGGGGTGCAGATGTCCACTGCCGCACTTCGGGGGTAACAGACCATTACGCGCTGAATGACGAACATGCTCTAGCGATTTGCCGCAGCATTGTCTCGCATCTCAACCGCCGCAAATACATGCCCTGGGAGATACACCCGGCTGTCCCGCCACGCTATGACGCCAATGATCTGTTGGGCATCGTGCCGAAAGATAGCCGCAAGAGTTACGACGTACGCGAGGTTATCGCACGACTGGTCGATAGCAGCGATTTTCATGAGTTTAAAGCGCTCTACGGGACGACGCTGGTCTGTGGCTTTGCGCGACTGATGGGTTATCCAGTCGGGATCATTGCCAATAATGGCATACTGTTCTCTGAAAGCGCACTAAAAGCGACACATTTTATCGAACTATGCGCACAAAGGCAAACGCCCCTCATTTTTCTACAGAACATTACCGGCTTTATGATAGGTCGCCAATACGAAAATGGTGGCATTGCCAAAGATGGCGCGAAAATGGTTATGGCAGTGGCAAATGCACCGGTACCACGTTTTACCGTGATCATTGGCGGCTCCTTTGGAGCAGGCAACTATGGTATGTGCGGACGCTCCTACTCACCACGCCAACTCTGGATGTGGCCGAACGCTCGTATCTCCGTGATGGGTGGACAACAGGCCGCCACAGTGCTGGCAACCGTACGCAAGGAAGGACTCGCAGCACGTGGTCAAAGCATGACTTCCGAAGAAGAAGAGGCTTTTATGCAGCCCATTCTTGACAAGTATGAAGTAGAAGGTAATCCTTACTACAGCACTGCTCGCTTATGGGATGATGGCATCATCGATCCGCGCGATACACGCACAGTATTAGCTCTTGGCATTGCGGCTTCGCTGAATGCTCCCACGCCCAATACATCATTTGGCGTATTCAGGATGTGATACGGATCAGCCTACAATGATCCTGCGTACCATTGTAGGGGCAATCCCTTGTGGTTGCCCTGCGCCGCGCCTGGAGCGGCTTATTTAAGCGCTATCGACCACAAGGGAGGGATCTATGCAATTACTAGTTTGGCAGGATGACAAGCTGAGTGTTGATTGCTCACAAGAGACACTCCATGACGCTTTACAAGACCAGCAAGCAGTCGTGTGGCTGGATCTTCAGATCACAGCAGATGACCTGGCTCAGTACGAAGATCTCTTGACCACTGAGTTCAAGCTCTCACCTTTGACCATCCACACGATTAAAGAGGAAAGAGAGCGTTCCAGACTGACGGAACAACACAACTACTTTCATCTGGTGGTGTACGAGCTTACCTTCGATACAACAGAGTTAACCGCGACTACACCCAAATTGGATATTGTATTCGGCCATAATTTTCTGGTGACTATCCACTATGAACCAATGTCCTGGCTAGCGAACTTATCGCAAGCGCTACGCAACGATGGTTCTATGGATAGCATGATGAGTCGTGGCGTGCCACACGTGCTTCATGCTGTTCTCGATACCTTGGTGGATAGCTACTTCCCGGTCCTGGATGATCTGGATGACGTGGTCGATGAACTAGAAAATACAACGATACAGACGGCCAGCGATAATGTACAGGGGCGTATCTTTCGTACAAAGCGCGTAATGGCACAAATGCGGCGTACCATTAGTCCACAAATAGAAGTCATCAATTCACTGATTACACGCACAGGAGACTTCATTCCAGCCGAGGCTGAACCATATTTCGCCGATGTTCACGCCCATCTTGTACGCACTTTTGAAGTACTGGATTCATACCGTGACCTGATGAGTGGCCTGCTTGATGTGTACCTTACCACCGTCTCGAATCGGCTGAATCAGGTAATGAAACAACTAACGATTATTGCTACAATCTTTTTGCCGATTAGTTTCATTACTGGCGTCTTTGGACAAAACTTTGGTCATTCACCGCAAGTAGAGCACGATGCTGGCTACAACTTCTGGTTCGTACTGGCATTCATGACTCTAGTGACAATAGTCCAGTTATGGTACTTTAAACACCGCAAATGGATGTAAACAATCACATTATATGGAGAGAACTATGACAACCTACCAATACATCACCGTTGCATATGGCTACGAGGATAGCATCGCCACGGTGACACTACGCCGTCCCGCAGTGCATAATGCTCTGAATACTCAGCTCATACAGGAGCTAACGACAGTGTTTACGACACTCAGCTCGGATGAACGCCTGCATGGTGTTATACTGACGGGTGAGGGAGCATCCTTCTGTGCAGGAGCTGATATTGCTATGATGCGCGAGGCAACGACACTCACAGCTGAGCAAAATTTGGCGGAAGCACTACGTATAGCTGACCTGTTCCAAGCGATCAATACCTTTCCTTGTCCAGTGATTGCACGCGTGAATGGTGCAGCTATAGGTGGTGGCATAGGTTTAGTTGCCGTTTGTGATATTGCCATTGCCGTCGAAACAGCACGCTTTGCCTTCAGCGAGGTAAAACTTGGCATTGCGCCCGCAGTTATCTCGCCATACGTGCTCAGAAAAATTGGCGAAAGCTATGCTCGTGTGCTGTTTACCACAGGCGAACGCTTTAGCGCTACACGTGCCCACGCCATCGGGCTGGTCCATGCCGTTGTGCCACCAGATATGCTGGATGACGCAGTAGGCAAGGCCGTACAAGAATTGCTTACTAGCGCGCCCCAGGCGTTACGTGCCTGCAAAAGGCTGGCACTGACCGTTGGGCAGATGAGCCATGAAGACGCACGTCATTATACAGCCGAGACGCTTGCACAATTACGGTTTCAATCCCTCAACCGGGTCGAGAAAGGACATTAGACACCATCCTTGATAACCATGCAGTGTGTCGCCGTGTAAGCTTTTATGCTGTCAAAGATGACACGTTACAGATCCAAAGCAGGTAATACCCTATGTTCAAAAAAATTCTCATCGCTAATCGAGGCGAGATCGCAGTCCGCATTATGGCCACATGCCGTGAAATGGGCATCCAGACCGTTGCTATTTATTCTGAAACTGATTGGCGGGCTCAGCACGTTCTTGCAGCAGATGAAGCGTATCTTATTGGTCCAGCTCCTGCTACACAGAGCTACCTGCGCAGCGAGAAGATTATCGCAGTTGCCCAACAATGTGGAGCAGAAGCGCTGCACCCTGGCTATGGCTTTCTCTCTGAGCATGCACAGTTTGCTGAGGCTTGCACTGCCGCAGGTATTGTTTTTATTGGCCCCCCAGCCTCCGCTATGCGCTTGATGGGATCAAAAATCGCCGCCAAACAGCTTGCGCAGTCACTTGGTGCACCTATCGTGCCAGGCTACAATGGCGCAAGTCAAGATGAGGCGAGTTTGCTACACGAAGCTCAACGCATGGGCTTTCCCTTACTCATCAAAGCCTCAGCAGGCGGTGGTGGCAAAGGTATGCGCGAAGTATACACTGCTACCGACTTTCTAGAGCAATTAGCTGGAGCACGTCGTGAGGCTAAAAGTGCCTTTGGCGACGATACAGTCTTGCTCGAACGGCTCATCAGTCAGCCACGTCACGTCGAGATACAGATTCTCGCTGATACATACGGCAATATGATCCATCTTGGCGAACGCGATTGCTCTATTCAACGCCGCCACCAAAAAATTATCGAAGAGAGTCCATGCGTAGCACTTACGCCGGAATTGCGCTCAACAATGGCTGCTACTGCTATACGCATTGCCCAAGCGGCTGGCTATGTCAATGCGGGCACGGTAGAGTTTCTACTCGATACGGACCAGCGTTACTATTTTCTAGAGATGAATACCCGTCTGCAAGTCGAGCATCCGGTGACTGAACTCGTGACAGGACTAGATCTCGTGCGCCACCAGATCAGGATTGCAGCTGGTGAACCGCTCGGCGTTGCGCAAGAGCAGATCCAGCTGCGCGGGCACGCCATTGAGGCCCGCATTTATGCAGAGGACCCACAGCAGAATTTCCTGCCCTCGTTTCAATCCTCAACAGGAATCATCAGCCATTTCATCAAGCCAGAAGGCCCAGGTATCCGCGTTGATAGCGGCATTGCCAGTGGAGATGAAATTACACATTTTTACGATCCACTGATTGCCAAAATTATCGTCTATGGCGAAAGCCGCTCGGTAGCAATCGAGCGCCTGCAAGCAGCGCTGAAACGTACGATCATCCTAGGTGTCTTTCAATCGCTACCACAGTTGCTTCAAATGTTGTCGTTTCAAACGCCACCATCGTCGTGCCAAACGCTACCGCATGAGATACTGCAAGCAGCTGCCCTCTATGAAACATTATACACTCCCCTCCCAGACTCAGCCTCAACAAACGGCCAGCATCCATGGCGCACGCTAGGTCCCTGGCGTATGATAGGAGAGACACGTATTATCACATACACCTATCAGCAACAGAGCTATAAAATCGCACTCAAACCCGTTTTACACCAAGAGAACAGCTGGCAGATACAGATTGACACACACCCCAGCAGCACAGTTACAGCGAGCATCATAAACGATGCCTGTATCATACTTAAAAACGATGCCTCACAAATACAACTTTATGTAGCACGACAACACAACGAGGTACAGGTAATATGGAATGGAGAGAGTTATCGTCTGGAACGTCGCCAACTACCCAACATTGCAGGAACGGCTCAGGGCCATCATACTATACACATGCAGAAGATGCTCACCTCACCAATGGCCGGAACCATCGTGAAAGTGCAGGTACATGCAGGAGAATATGTACAAGCCCAGCAAGTATTGATCGTCCTGAGTGCTATGAAAATGGAACATGCGATTACCGCTTCCCACGAGGGAAAGATTCGCCATGTGTACTATGAGGAAGGCGCAGTTGTGCCAGGGGGAGCACTACTCATCGAAATGGAATAAGCATATAACTACAGAAAGGATTATTTCCATGCAAATAGGTTTTATTGGGATTGGTGTTATGGGACGCCCTATGACACTGAATTTGCTTAAAGCAGGATATGATGTCACTATCTATGCACGACACCCTGAAAAGCCAGAAGTTCAGGAGGTGCTACAAGCAGGAGCGAAACTGGCACCGTCAGCCCGTGCGGTCGCCATGGCCTCAGAGATAGTAATTACCATGGTCCCCAACTCTATGCAGGTGGAAGAGGTCGTTGCTGGTCCTCAAGGCATCCTTGAAGGGGCACGCAAAGGTCTCATGATCATCGACATGAGTACTATTGCACCAGCGATGAGTCGCAAGCTGGCGGAAGTTGCGGCAGCTAAAGGGGTTTACTTTCTCGATGCTCCAGTCAGCGGTGGCTCACAAGGAGCGGTTAATGGTACCCTTACCATTATGGTAGGCGGAGAAGAGGCCATCTTCGAGCAAGTACGTCCGGTATTAGAAGCCATGGGCAAAAAGGAGAATATCTTTTACGTAGGCCCCAGTGGCTCTGGCGAAGTAGTAAAAATAGTGAATAATATGCTCGCCAGCAATATTGCGGCGGCCATTGCGGAAGCCTATGTCCTTGGCGTGAAGGTGGGTATTGACGTTGACGCGATGAGCAAGGTTATCAGTGCTAGCTCTGGCGCAAGCTGGCAGCTCTCAGTACAATTCCCCTTACGCGCCTTTAACGGTAATTTCGAGCCGGGCTTCATGACTGATCTGCTACATAAGGATCTGGGCTTGGCTCTTGATCTGGCTGCTGAGCAGCAAACCACACTGCCAATGACGGCATTGGCACGCCAGATGTACGAAATAGCACGAGCAGCGGGCTATGGTAAGAATGACTATACGTCGCTATTACGCGTGCTAGAAGATATGGCAGGCGTAGAAGTAAGAAGCAAACATCCGTAGCTGCGCAATTTATTACGCCGTGCGTACCGACAAACATCCGTAGCTGCGCAACTTATTGCGCCATGCGTATTGACAAACATCCGTAGCTACGCAATTTATTCTGTCTGTTCTCTTGTTTTGTAACCCTGGTGCAATAAATTGCGCAGCTACGTGATATATACCTACACAAGCGTCATGAATAGTGTTATTCCACGTCTGTGTCTTGTTCGTTCGTATTGGATTGAGGCATACGGTTGTAGACGGCGAGCCAGTTCGTGGCAATTTGAATCTGGGCTTCGAGTACGGGAATGCTACCTTTACATATCTGATCGTGCAGATAGTTTTCGACGCGATCCTTCTCATGGAAGCCAGGCTTTGGCGTAGCTGGCTCCGGCCAAAGATTGGAGATATCGTTGGAGCCACCAAGTTGCAGGCTGACGAGGTGATCGACTTCGTACTGGCCGGGCTTGCGCGACGTGATGCCATAGGCTGCGTATACTTTGCTCTTCACGCTCTGTGGTACATTGCGGACAGAACCGGCATAGCCTGATACACAGATCTTTGCTTTGGTGGCATCAGGGAAGATAGCACCAGGAGTGCAAGCCTTGTCTTGCAGAGGAAGGCTAGCCTGGCAACCTGTCGTCTTTGTGGGTGCACCCCACTTTGGCTCAGGGCCGAAGCTTGACTTACTCG